>JAFZWD010000004.1 GCA_017617495.1 Bacteroidales bacterium | reverse complement strand
GGTGCCGGGCTTCACGATGCTCACTTCCGCCTTGGTAGGAAGGCTGAGGAAGGTGACGTCGTCGACGATGCCGATGGTGAAGCCGTCCTTGGGAGCCTTGCGCTCGAGGTTCTCGTAAACCGCGATGATCTGTGCGGGAGTGGTGTCCTTGCTGGAAAGACCGTAGCGTCCGCCGATGATGAGCGGGGCGTCGGCCTTGCCCTGGAACGCCGCCTTGATGTCGAGGAACAGGGGCTCGCCGAGGCTGCCGGGTTCCTTGGTGCGGTCGAGCACTGCGATCTTCTTAACTGTTTTGGGAAGGGCCTTGAGGAGATACTTCTCGCTGAAGGGCCTGTAAAGATGTACGCTCACGAGGCCGTATTCGTGGCCCTGTGCGTTGAGGTAATCGATGGTTTCCTTGATGGTCTCGGTAACCGAACCCATGGCGATGATGACGTTCTCCGCCTTCTTGCTTCCGTAGTAGGTGAAGGGACGGTAGGAACGGCCGGTGAGTTCGCCGATTTCGCCCATGTAGCGGGCTACGATGTCGGGAACTGCCTCATATACCTGGTTGCGGGACTCGACGGCCTGGAAGTAGACGTCGCCGTTCTGGGCGGTGCCGCGGGTGACGGGAACCTCGGGGTTCATCGCCCTCTGGCGGAACTGCTGGAGGGACTTCTCGCTCACCATGCTCTTGAGGGCCTCTTCGTCGAGGGCCTCGATCTTCTGGATTTCATGGCTGGTGCGGAATCCGTCGAAGAAGTGCAGGAAAGGAACGCTGCTCTTGATGGCGGAAAGATGTGCGACCGCGGCGAGGTCCTGTGCTTCCTGCACGGAACCCGATGCGAGCATCGCGAAGCCTGTCTGGCGGCAGGCCATTACGTCCTGATGGTCTCCGAAGATGGAGAGGGCGTGGGACGCGAGGGCGCGGGCGGACACGTGGAAGACTCCCGGCAGGAGCTCGCCGGCAATCTTGTACATATTGGGAATCATCAGCAACAGACCCTGCGACGCCGTGTAGGTGGTGGTGAGGGCTCCGGCCTGAAGCGAACCGTGGACGGTTCCCGCAGCGCCGGCTTCGCTCTGGAGCTCAGTAACCTTTACGGTCTCGCCCCAAAGATTCTTTTTGCCGTGGGCAGCCCATTCGTCGATGTTTTCCGCCATCGGCGACGAGGGTGTGATGGGGTAGATGGCAGCATGCTCGCTGAAGAGATACGCGATGTTCGCGACAGCGGTGTTGCCATCACAAGTGATGAATTTCTTTTCTTTTGCCATAATTAGTATATCGGTTATTGTTAATTGATTTCCAACCTACAAATATAGTCAATTTTTTCCTTCGATGACTATCGATTCGTCGGAACCGGCGATGCGCCTCACAAGACCCTGAAGGACGGCTCCGGGGCCGAGCTCCACGAAGTGGGTTGCGCCGTCGGCGAGCATCTGCCGGACGCTCTGTGTCCAGCGCACCGGGCTGGTGAGCTGCGCGAGCAGATTGGCCTTGATGACTGCCGGGTCGGTTTCGGGCCTGGCGCTCACGTTCTGGTAGATGGGGCAGAACGGGGCCTTGAATGCCGTCGCCTCGATGGCCTTGGCGAGTTCCGTGCGTGCAGGCTCCATAAGAGGGGAGTGGAAAGCTCCGCCCACTGCGAGTGGAAGCGCACGGCGGGCGCCGGCTTCCTTGAGCTTTTCGCATGCCGCGAGCACTGCCTCCTTCTCGCCGGAAATTACTATCTGCCCGTCGCAGTTATAGTTGGCGGGAACGACGGTGCCGGGGGTGTCGTGGCAGATCTGCTCGATGGCCTCTGCCGGCAGGCCGATTATCGCGGCCATCGTGCCGGGCACCTTCTCGCAGCACTTTTGCATCTCGCTTGCGCGCACCGCTACCAGCCTGAGGGCATCCTCGAAATCGACTGCGCCGCAGGCTACGAGGGCGGAGAACTCGCCTAGCGAATGCCCCCCGACCATGTCGGGAGCTGGTTCTTCGCTGCAGAGCGCGAGGACGGCGGAGTGGATGAAGATGGCCGGCTGGGTGACTGCGGTCTGCTGCAGCTGCTCGGGCGTGCCGCCAAACATTATTTCGGTAATATTGAATCCGAGAATCTCATTGGCGCGGTCCATCAGGGCCTTTGCCTTGGGGGAGGATTCGTAAAGATCTTTGCCCATCCCGGGGAACTGTGCCCCCTGTCCGGGGAATACGTACGCTTTTTTCATAGTTCTACAAATTTACAAATCTTTTTCATAAATTTGCAGTCCGCTTCGCGCGCCCCTGTAGTTTAATGGATAGAATTTCGGATTCCGGTTCCGACGATAGGCGTTCGATTCGCCTCGGGGGTACTCAAAAAGCATTTAAAATAAAATTTAAAGGCTATAAGAAAAAGTTTAAAAGTTAAAAAACATAAAAACTTTCAAATTGTTTTTTAGCTTTTCTTGCACAGCTTAAACAGACTGCTTACCTTGCACCCGCTGCCGACCGGCAAGCGGGCGTTTTCTTTCCTTCTTTCTCAGTCTTGTACGTTCGTCCGGAAAGCAAAGGCGGCAAACCGGATTGGTCTCCCGGTCTGCCGCCTTTAAAAAGCATAATGCAATACTAGTATCCGAATATATCTTCGAGACTCACGTGGCGCACGGGGCCGAGAGTCTTGAGGAACGCTCCGTCGAGGTCTTTTTCGTCACCGAGGATAGCGTAGACGTAGGAGCGTCCGGCAATCCACTTCTGCTGGGCCGCAATCACATCTTCAAGAGTCATCTCCTGGAGAGCGTTGAAGCGCGCTTCGTCCAGCGGCTTGTCCAGGCCGAGCCTGCGGCACTCGCGGTATTTGCGGAGAACCGCCATGCCGGTGGTGCGTTCGGTGCGGATCCTGGACAGGATACCCTTCTTGGCGATGTCGAAGGCAGGCTGCGACTGAGGCATGTTGTTGATAATCTCGTCGAAACCTTCCACAGCCTTGGCGAGCTTGTCGTTCTGCGAGCCGATGAAGGCGAAGAAGTAGTAGTCGTTCTCCAGGTTTTCGGGGCTGTCGAGATAGGCGTATGCGGAGTAGGCGAGGCCGCGGGCTTCGCGCATCTCCTGGAACACTATGCTGTTCATTCCGCCGCCGAAGTACTCGTTGTACATATCGACTGCGGCCACCTGCGAAGCGTCGAACTTCTCGCCGCGGTCGGAGTACTGCACATAGTAGAACTGCTTGGAGTCGTAGGGGGCGAGGATTACCTCGCTCTTGCCGGTAACCACGTTGGCGGTGAAGCGCTCGGGCAGCACCTCGGGGTTCTCACCCACCTTGTGGCCGGCCTTGAGGGCCGCCTTGACCCTGGCTTCGGAAGTGGGGCCGTAATAGAGCACCTCGTGTCCCTTGCCGGCGAGTTCGCGTGCCTTTGCGAGCAGCTCTTCGGATGTGAGGGCGCTTATTGCAGCGTTGTCCAGGGTGCTCCTCCTGATGAACTCGGGACCGTAGAACAGGTACTGCCTGAGTGCCCTGAAGCAGCTCTGCTGGTTGGCCTTGGCGTCCACGCGGCTCTTGAATACGTCGAGCTTGAGGTTGGCGAGGATGTTCTCGTCGGGCTGGCCTTCGTAAAGAAGCTTCTCCACTATTCCGAGCGCCTCGAAGAGGTTCTCGTCGAGTCCGCTGACGGAGATGGTGGTCATATGGGCACCGGGGTTGAAGCTGAAGGAGCATCCCAGTTCGTAGAGGCGGCTGGCAATCTGCTCCGCGGTCATTTCCGGAGTGCCCAGGTAGCCGAGGTAGTCGAATGCCTGACCGATGGCGGGATCGTCCTCAAATCCTTCGTTGAAGATGAACTGGAGGTTGCCTATGCCGTTGATTTCGTTCTTCTTGTAAAGCAGGCCGACACCCTCGCAGAGGCTGCTCTTGCTCATATCCTTGTTGAAGTCGACGAAGACGGGTTTGATGGGCTTCACCTCGCTGGCCTCGATCTCCTGCAGGAATGCGCTCTTGCAGTCGCGGTTGGTCGCGATAGGGGTGATTTCGGGGGCCTCGATCTTCTTCTGGCTGTTGTCCACGCCCTGGCGCTTGTAGATGATGGCGTAGTTGCTGTCGAGCAGATACTCGTTGGCGAAGGCCACGATGTCTTCCTTGGTCACCTTGCTGTAGCGCTCGATGTCGAGGGCGGCGTCCTTCCAGTCCACGCCCGCGATGAAGGCGTTCACGAAAGCGTGGGCGCGGGCCCGGTTGCTCTCGAGCTGCCTCATCTTATTCAGGCGGATGTTGTTGATGGTGGCGGGGATGAGGCTCTCAGGGAAGTCTCCGCTGCGCAGCTTGGCAATCTCGCCGAGGGCGAGGTCGCGGATTTCATCGAGCGTCTGCCCCTGCTTGGGCATGCCGAGGGCGAGGAAGGCTCCGTAGTCCGGCATGGCTTCTACGCCGGCGTACATGTACATCGCCTTCTGCTGCTGGTTGATGTCGAGGTCGATGAGGCCTGCCTGGCCGTTGGTGAGGATGGCGCCTGCGATTTCGGCGACCGCGGTGGTCTGCACGTCACGCTGGCCGGGAATCCTCCAGCCGAGGGCAGTCATTTCGGCTTCGAGGCCCACCACTTCGGCCTTGACGGGCTCGGTGAAGGGCTGTTCCTCCTCATACTTGAATTCGGGCAGCTCCGGGTTGGGCTCCCAGTCGCCGAAGTACTTCTCGATAACCTTCACTATCTCGCCGGGATTGAAGTCGCCGGAGAGGCAGATGGCCACGTTGTTGGGGCGGTAGTATGTGTCGAAGGTGCGCTTGATGTTGACGATGGAAGGGTTCTTGAGCTGCTCCTGGGTGCCAAGCACGGTCTGGGTGCCGTAGGGATGGTGGGGGAAGAGCTTTGCGAACATGGTCTCCCAGAGCTTGCGGCTGTCGCTGGGGAGGCTCCTGTTGTACTCCTCGTACACCGTCTCGAGCTCGGTATGGAAACCGCGGATGACGGTGTGCTTGAAGCGGTCGGACTGGATCTTCGCCCAGTTTTCCACCTGGTTGGAGGGGATGTCCTCGGTGTAGACGGTCTCGTCGTAGGAGGTCCAGGCGTTGGTTCCGCGGGCGCCGATCATGCTCATCATCTTGTCGTACTCGTTGGGGATGGCAATCTTGGAAGCGAGCTGGCTCACGGAGTCGATCTTGTGGTAATGCGCCTTGCGGGCGGCCGGATCGGTGATGCCCCGGTATTCCTCGTAGAGGGCCTCGATTTCGTCGAGATAGGGCTTTTCGGCCGCGTAATCCTGCGTGCCGAAGCTCTCGGTGCCCTTGAACATCAGATGTTCGAAGTAATGGGCGAGGCCGGTAGTTTCCTTAGGGTCGTTCTTGCCTCCGACGCGAACTGCGATGAAGGTCTGGATGCGGGGCTCCTCCTTGTTGACGGTCATGTAGACCTTGAGCCCGTTGTCGAGTGTGTAAATCTTTGCCTTGAGGGGGTCTCCGGCCACTTTTTCGTAGCGGGAGCAGGCGCTCAGGGCGATAAGTGCCGCCATTGCGGCAACCATGATGCGTACAGCTTTATTCATACATTATATATATTTAAGCGTCACAAAGATAGAAAAACTCCTTGATTATCCGGAAAATTATGTACATTTGCCGTGAAGTTTTTCATAGTTTAAGTTTAGGTTAAGTAGCGGGGCTTCGCAGTGATGCGTAGCCCCGTGAATTTTCCCCTTTTGGAACACAGACCAAACCGCAACGTCCTGATAACCCGGCACTTAGCATTTGGTCTCTGTCCGTTTCGGGACATAGACCAATATCTAAACGCCTGATAACCAGTTAATTGACTTCCGGTCTCCGTTCCAAAAGGGACAGAGACCGGGGAACGAGGAATATAAAAAACGTATATTTTTTTTTGTATTAACGCAGAATTATATGTTTTTGAAAGATTTTCGTTTTTTTGCGCTATATTTTTGTCGGAAAAAACGCTTATGAAAACAAAATCTGCTTTTTTCCCGGCTTTAATGCTCCTGACAGGGGCCCTGGCCATTTTTTCCTGCGACAAATTAGGTTACGGCAACAATTCCGGTTCGGATGGAAACGGTAACACGGCGTCACCGTCAAACAAAGGAACAGTATGCGTGCACTTCGTCCCCAAAGTCGATTCCCGTGCGCTTACCCGCTCGGTCGCCGCTTATCCCGACACGAATTCCTTTAACCTGACCCTCACGAACTCCAAGGGAGTGAAGCTCTACGACGGCACTTTCGGCGCCGCTCCGGACAAGTTTGAACTAGACCCGGGTTCATACACGGTCCGGGCTGTATCCTGCGAATTCACTTCGCCTCTCTTCGACTGTCCCCAGTACGGCGACGAGCAGGTTGTGAGTGTCGAAGCCGGCCACGAGATCTATGTACGCCTGAACTGCAGGCAGCTGAATGCCGGACTCCGGCTGAATGTCGACTACAGCTTCCGCGTTACTTATCCCGATGCCGTGCTTTATGCAAAATCGGCTGAGGGCCGTCTGATGTATACCTATGCCGAAAACCGGATAGGATTCTTCAAGCCCGGCAGCATCACCCTGCAGCTCGAGAGAAACGGGGTGCAGGAGCCTCTCTTTACGAGAACCATTTCGGAACAGGAGATACTTACGGTCAATCTTTCTGCCGCCGGCGGGCCTATCGCAACTGGCAGCGGCATCACGATGGAGGTCGACACCTGCCGCATCTGGACAGTGGAGAACTTCTGCTACGGGCAGGACGGCGGTTCCGATATCTCGGATGCATTCAGCATCGACGAAGCAAAAGCTCACGTCGGCGACAAGGGAGTGTGGGTGTACGGGTACATCGTCGGCGGCGACCTTACTTCTTCCGCCTGCAGCTTCGAGGCTCCGTTCACTTCCCGCACCAACATCGCGATAGCGGCAAAATCTTCCTGCGCTGACAAGGCCGCCTGCATCGCGGTTCAGCTGCAGAAAGGCGACATCCGCGACGCGCTGAACCTGGTCGACAACCCCTCTCTCCTCGGCCGACAGGTCTTCCTCAAAGGAACCGTCGTCGAAGCTTACTTCGGCATCACGGGACTGCAAAGCCTCAGCGAGTATAAACTTCAATGATAACTCGTATGAAAAGAAGACGTTTTTCTACAGAAGGATGCCTGCATATCTATCAAAAACCAATACATGGGATAGTCCTGTTCCATACTGTTCGGGACTATCTCATGTTCCATACGATTGTATCTGTGGTAGCGTCGAGGCATAAGGTTCAGGTATTGTGCGTCTGTCCTATGCCGGATCATATACACATTATCCTGATTGCTGAGACAAAAGAAGAAATGGCAGCTTTTGTCCAGGAATACACTTCCATATTTGTGAAGGAGTATAATAAGTCGCTTGGACGTGACCATGGTCACATTTTTACTGTTCGTTACGGATGTGCCCCGAAAAGGAACGAAAAAGATATCAGGAGCTGTCTGGCTTATGGCTACAACAACCCGGGGGAGCGGGGATTGTGCAGGAGTGCAGAAGAATACAAATGGAACCTGCTGCAGTTCTGGGGGACAAAGAGGGACCCAAAGCTATTGTCAACGGCTGAAATGAAGATTATCAGAATGCATCGCAGGGGTAAGTGGCTGGGATATGATGACCTGGAGACGCTGTTTGACAAGTTGGATGACCAGCAAAGCAATTCTCTGTGTGATTTCATCTTGAGAGAATACTTCATAACGGATATCGCTGCCGCAGTTTCTTATTACGGCAGTTTCGATTCTATGTTGAAAGCTTTCCGGTACAACACCGGGGCTGAACGGGATCTCAATGAGTCGTGGATTGGTTATACTGACAGCGTTTACTCGAAGATGGGCAGTTTGATAGTGCAGAAATACTCTGTCGGGATAAAGGATGTCCTCAGAAACACGCAGGCGGAAAGAACAGCTGTTTACAACTGGCTCTCTTCGTTGAATCAATTCAATCCAAAACAGATACGGAAGTACTTGCAGCTTCCGCCGGACTAATTTTCGGAACGGAGACCGGAAGCCAATTAACTGGTTATCAGGCGTTTAGATGTTAGTCTATGTCCCGAAACGGACAGAGACCAAATACTAAGTGCCGGGTTATCAGGACGTTGCGGTTTGGTCTGTGTTCCAAAAGGGACAGAGACCCGGGGGCATGGAAAGTGCAAACGGGCCGGGGCAGGAGGCCGGAGGGGAATCAGAAACTGTATTTGTAGCCGAGGCAGAAGCTCAGGCGGAAAGTGTTTTCCCAGCCGGTGGTGTCGATGAAGAGGCGCGTGCCGTCGCTGTTGGTGTCGAGTTTCAGTTTCGAGATATAGTCGGCGAGCACGTGGAAGCGGAGGGTGTGCCTTTTTGTCGGGTTCCAGTCGGTGCCGATGTTGAAGCGGAACCGGTCGTTGTAGATGTTCGTGTAGCCGGTGTGGGTAAAGGCATAGTAATCCTTCTCCTTCTTCTTCGTGGTCTGGATACCGCCGGTTACTTGTCCCCAGGACTCGTTAAGGGCGGTGCGCAACTCAAAGTACCCAAAGGGCTCCCAGTGGCGTATCCCCTTGTATTTCAGTCCGATACGGGATTTCAGCGCAAATGCGTCGGGCGGCGTCTGATAGATGTTGACGTCGCTGCGATGCGTGTACTGGAGCTTCTCGCGCAGGGAGAACTGGAAATCGCCCACGCGGTAGGTCCCGGTTATCGCGAAGAACAGCCTGTGTCTGGGATCCGCAAAGCCGGAGGCGGACTGCGAATACGGGTTGATCAGGGTGTAACCCCCGCTGAACTTGACGTATCTGTTCAGCTTGTAGGACAGGTCCAGCGTGCTTCGCACATCGTCCAGCGCAGAAAGCCCGTCGCCTATGCGCACCTCCTCCTGCACCCCGAGCCGGAGCCCGCGGGCAAGCTTCACTTCGGCGCCCACCGAACTGCGGGCGGCGAATTCCTGGGCACCCGCCGGGAGCGTCAGAAGCAGCGCAGCAAATATCGCTAAGCCTTTCATCCCAGATAATCCTTAGCCTTGGTAATGTTGTTCACAGAATTGCTTTCACCCTTGCCAAGACGGTAATACACTTTAATGTATGCTGCATCCCGGAGGAAGTCCACATGGCCGATCTCCACGTTCTCGACCTTTACGCCGAGACGCTTCTGGAGGTCGGCGATGAGTTCATCCCTCTTCTCAGGCACAATCAGCGCGATATTGTCGTAGAGCACCAGCTTGCTCGTGGTGTGCCTGACCAGCCGCTCGCTCTCGAGAATCCATATCAGCAGGATTATCAGCAGGTTGACAAGCGCCAGCACCCCGACATTCCCCGTCTGGAGAACATAATGCGGTGCCTTCGCGATGTCGACCACCTGATACAGCGGGGCAAGTCCGTTTACCGCGGCGAGCGCGATGATGACGAACAGGTAAGTCATCTCCCTGATGGGCACCGTCTCGGTGCGATACCTTATGACTCCGAAAATGGCGAAAAGACCGAGGGTAAGCCCCACTCCGACCTCCACGTTCCCCATTATATAAAGGAGGATGAGCATCGCCGACGAAAACAGCATGAAGGTGAAATAATAGTCGCGCCTGCGGCTCTTGCGGTAATAGAAGAAATGCACCAGAAGCCAGCAGACCAGAAGGTTGACGAGGAAGCGGATGCCGAGTTCCCCGATTTTCTGGGAGGTGGTCATCATCGCATCCGTGATGGTCTGCACATCGATCAGGGCGTCGTCGTTTGCCCCGATGTTGCCGAAAGACGCCAGGTCCTCCTGGACGAAGTTGAAAATGTGATTGAGTATCATATGACTGCTATTTTATTTCCGATTGTCTTTTCGATTGTCCGGACTTTTATCTTGAAGCGCCCCGCACGCACCGAGGGGTCGGTGAGGGTTACGGCTACGCAATACTTGCTCACGCGCACAGGCTTCACCCTTGCCTGAAGGAGAATGCCTTTCATCGGGCTGGCCGCACGCCCGTCCTGTTTCAGCTCGATGATAACGGCATCACCGAGGTCTGCGGAGCGGCCCGTCCGGTAGTTCTCGAACTGCAGGGCGGTGTCGATCGTGAGCCTCTCGGTAAGGGCCGGGTTCACGAGGGTAATCCTGCGGAACTTCGTGGCGAGCACGGGCGACAGCTCATCTGCGGTGAAGCAGGAATGCTTTGAAAGATAGATAGTTGCGGCTGCATCTGCGGAGAAATCCATCAGCTCTGCCGGCGGAATCTCCATCCGCTTTTTCTTCGTGCGCCCCTTGTTGTTCTTGCGCTTTATCTCGAGGAATGCCTGCCCCGATTCGAGGTAGGTCCTCGTCCTGACCTTCTGGCGGACAAGCTTCTTGTTGCGATGGTCGTAGTAAGTCCGCAGGGAAGGAGTGTCGTAATATACTGAATTGTAGCCGCTTATGCGGTTGCCGCCAGCCGAAAGCACACGGTAGCCCTCAGCCGCCGCCTGTTCCAACAGACCGGAAAGCGTCCGCCCGTCCGTAAGATACTTTGTATCGATACGGTTCATGAGCTTTATGCCGTCCATCTCCTCCAGAGTTATGGGGGACATGGCGGCAAGCGCTTCTCCGAAGCCTTTATGGGAGGCGTTATTCATCCTGCACGATGTATTCGAAATGCTTTACTGCAAGCAGTTTACCCTTCGCATTATAGGTGTACTGGACCTTTTTGCGGGAAAACTCGTTGTACTCGAAGGTCTTGTAGGTCTGAAGGCGGTTGTGGGCGTCGTAAACCAGTTCGCGGGACACCCTTCCGTCGGGGCCGTGCTCGTAGCGCTTGCGCCACTTCTGCCCGTCGGAATTGTACTCCGTCTCGTCGATTTTCTTGCCTTCCGGGCTGTAGGTAGTGACGTGGTCCAGCCTCCTGTTACCGCCCTTCGGGTCGGTATTCCACTCCTTTACAACAAGGTTCTTCTTGTTAATCTTGCGCGTCTGCTGGGCCCCCGCCGCCGGAACCAGCAGCAGGAATGCCATAGTTATTGATAATATGCGTTTCATGTCGATTGATTATTGTCCGGGTCTTGGAGGACGGCCGCCGCCACCGCCGCCCGACGAACCGCCGTAGTAGGTAAAGCCGCTGCCGGCAGTCCAATAATACAGGGCGCTGTTCTGCATTGTTGAACTGATGCTGATGTTACCTCCTGTATAGTAGTAAGTTCCCCATCCGGAGGTGCCGGGGGCGGAGGTCTGGACGGTCCAGTAATACTTGGTGCCGGAGCTCAGGCTCGGCGAGGTGATGAACGAATAGCACTGGCTGAGAGCTCTCGGCACGTAGGCGGAGAACACGACGCTGCCGGAAGCATCCGCCACTACAAAGTAGCCGGCCGAAAGCGAGAAGCTCTGGATATAGTGCACCGGCTGGCTGCACGAGGGCGATGACGAACCTCCGCCTCCCTGCAAGCCACCGGAGCCGAATACGACGCCGCCCTTGAACTGGATGTATGTGTGGTTGTCGCAGTCGAAGGCCTCCTCGGGGCTCTGCTTCGAATGGGCAAACACAATGCCGTCGCTCACGACTATCGCGCCGCTCGAGCCATAGTTCGAGTCTATGGCGTCGTTGCCTGTGGTATATGCATAGACATAGGCTCCGCTGAAGGTGATTTTGCCTCCCGCGTTGATGCAGTCGTCCTTGGAAGTGACTATTTCAATCTTTCCGCCGGAGAAGGTGAGGGAGCCCTTGGACTCGATGCCCTCGGCCCCTGACCCGGTAGTATTTATCGAAATGTTGCCGCCCGACACGGTCAGATGGCCGGCCTTGATCGAATTGCTCTCCTTGTATCCTATCTTGATGCCCTTGGGCTTTTTGTCGTTGCTCTCGTTGCCGGTAGTCTTGATCGTGATGGAGCCTCCGGAAATGTAACTGTCCGAAATGGCCTTTTCGTTTTCGGTTACATAATCATAGCTGCCGGCGCGGATGCCCTTGCCTCCCGAGCCGGAGTTGGTGATGTTGACGGTTCCTCCGGTCATCCCGAAATAGTTGTCGGCCTTGATGCCCGCGGAGGTCTTGTATTCCGAATCCTCGCTGTCGTATGCGGTGCCTCCGGTAACAGTGATGGTGCTTGTGCCGCCCTCCACCAGGACATAATCCTCGGAGGTAATGCCCTTCTTCTTCGCGGCCTTCGAAGTGATGTTCAGGGTGCCGCCCGAGATGCGCACGTATTCCTTGCCCTTCAGGCCGTGGCCGGCGCTCGTCGCGGTCGTCAGCTTGAGCGTGGGGTTGTTCATTATGCGCACATAGTCGTCGGAGACTATGCAGGATTTTTCCTTGGCGTTGTTGGCGTTCACCGTGAGGGTTCCGCTTCCGGAGAAGATGAGCTGCCCCTCGGAGAAGAACACGCCCTTCATGTCCTCGTTGGTGGCGCTGTATGCGGCGCTGCTGCCGTCGGCAAGGGTATTGCTGCCCTCCACCATCACGAAGGTGCGCTTGCCGCTCTGGTTGTTGATGGCCGCTCCGGCCGGATTGGTGATTGAAACCCCGTCCAGGAGGATGGCCTGTTTTTTCGAACTGTACAGTTTGAAGCTGCCGTCGGAGGTGGAACCTGTGAGCCTGTAAACTATGTTTTCGTCGTTTTTGGTGTTCGTGACCGTAACGTGGGCCCCGCTTACCGAAGCATATCCGTAATAATCCCCGCTGACCGAAGCAGTGGAGCCGGAATATGTCACGGTAATCATCCTGTTGAAAGTGGTAAGCGAGATGTCGTCGTCGGATGATGTGTCACCGGTGGTGCCGTAGGTATATGTGCCGGCCCCCTCGTCGGCGCGGCTCGCTACGGTGAGTGTGTATACCGCAGATGCCGCCTTGTATATGTCGTCGCCTTCGAAGGCGGCGGAAATCGTGGTGGAGCCCACCGCAACGAGCGTGATGCTGCCGTCGGCGGCGATTGTGGCGACGCCCTCGTTCGACGAAGAATAGCTTACGCTGATGCCCGCAGGGCTGATGCTGAGGGTGGGGAAGACGTTGTTGTCTTCAAGGACAGCCTTGAAGCTTTCCGTACTCCATTCCATGGTTACGGTTTGCTTCACCACGCGCAGCGTGTAGGACGCGCTGCCTGCGGCATAGGTGTCGTTGGCTTCGCTTGTGGCCACGATGGCGGTGGTCCCGGCCGCCACGAGGGTGACCGTTCCGGTGGATGCATCCACTTTGGCGACGGTCTCGTCGGTAGAAGAATACTTCACCGTAAGGCCGTGGGGATTGATAAGCGTAGGATACACATTGTCGGCCGCGGCCAGGGTGGCGTTTACGGTAGTTTCGCTCCAGGAGAGTCCGGCGGAAGCGAGTTCGCCTTCGACTGTAAGCGTGTATGAAGCGCTGCAGGCCTGCCAGGCGTCATTCTCGGCCGCGGTCGCGACGATTGTCACTTCGCCCTGGTTAACGAGCGTTATGGTGCCGGTGGAATCGATTTTGGCGACGTTGGCGTTGCTGGAGGAATAGCTGACTTTCTGGCCTCCGGCATTGGTTAGCGTGGGGAAGATGTTGTCCGCCGCATCAATCTTGACCGAGCAGCCCGGCGCGGACCAGCCGATGCCGTTTTCGCCCTTGTTTACGGTCAGGGTGTATGTGGCAGTCGCGGCCTCGAAGCGTTTGGTAGCGGAGGACTGCGCGGTTATCGAAACCGTCCCGCCGGCAATCAGGGTAACGTTGCCGTCGGAACTTATCGTAGCTACCGCCTCGTTGTTGGAGGAATAGCTCACCGCCAGGTTGTTTCCGTTGACGAGGGTGGGGAAAACGTTGTCTGCCGCACCGATTGTCACTTCAGCGGAAACGGCGCTCCAGGCGAGTTCAGCGTCGTCCAGAGCGCGCGAGGTGTCGGCTCCGGCAAAGATATCCTCCCGGTTGCAGGACGCAAATACCGGAATGATCAGCACAAGAATTGCCAGTAAATATTTATTTGTCAGCATGTTTTAGCGTTATTCAAGTATTGTACCAGCAAATATAAATAAAACTCTGCAAACGCCGACTCCCTTATCCGCTCGCAAAAGTGCGTGGTTTTTGAGGCACGGAGTGCCGAAGCGCCATCAGGCGCACGGCGGAGGCCGGTTCCGAAGGAACGTAAGGCTGAGAGCCGCGGGGTACATTAGGGGCAGGGCCCCTAACAAATAAAAGTGACCGGTTGCAACCGGTCACTATCCTGCTCGACCGCAGGGAGAGCAGGATAAGGGAGTCGAACCCTCCTCCTTGGCTTGGGAAGCCAATGCACTACCGATGTGCTAATCCTGCGAAAGGACTGCAAACATAGGCAATATTTTTGTAATAGGCAAATTTTGACTAAATTTGCAAACTGTACTATTACTTGATATGGCATTAGCTAGCATTATTAAAGCACTGTTCGGAAGCAAGGCAGACCGCGATTACAAGGCGGTGAAGCCGTGGCTCGACAAGGTGCTCGCCGCATACGAGGGAATTGACAAATTGTCAGACGACGAACTTCGCGCCCGTTCCGCGGAACTCAGGGCCCGTCTGGTCGAAGTGGAAAAACCCTTCGAGGACCGAATCGCGCAGATTCGCGAAGAACTCGAAAAAGACATCCCCCTGGACGAAAAGGAAGCCCTCGCAACCGAGTCCGACAATCTCGTAAAAGAAGAGGACGAGGCAATCGAGAAGGAACTCAATGTAATACTTCCCGACGCATTCGCAATCGTAAAGTCCACCGCACGCCGCCTGAACGAGGGCGACGTCACGGTGACGGCCAACGATTTCGACCGCAAGCTTGCGGTGGATCACGACTTCGTGACCATCGACGGCGACAAGGCAGTGTACCACAACCACTGGCTGGCAGGCGGCAACGAAATCAAGTGGGATATGGTCCACTACGACGTGCAGATTATCGGCGGTATCGCCCTTAACGGCACCGTCAAGAGCAACAAGGAGCAGCGCGGAAGCATCGCAGAGATGGCGACCGGCGAAGGTAAGACCCTCGTGGCAACCCTGCCGGTGTTCCTGAACGCCCTTGCGGGCAAAGGCGTGCACGTGGTTACCGTCAACGACTATCTGTCCAAGCGAGACTCCGAATGGATGGGCCCCATCTACATGTTCCACGGCCTCAGCGTGGACTGCATCGACAAGCACGAACCCAACTCCGCGGCGCGCCGCAGGGCATATGCCTGCGACATCACCTTCGGAACCAACAACGAATTCGGTTTCGACTACCTGCGCGACAACATGGCCGTGCATTCGGACGACCTCGTGCAGCGCAAGCACCACTACGCCATAGTGGACGAGGTGGACTCCGTGCTCATCGACGACGCACGTACCCCTCTCATCATATCGGGACCTACCTCGCACTCGGAGAACGACGAGCAGTTCATGGAGTTCCGCCCCTATGTGGAGAAGCTCTACCAGACACAGCGCGCCCTGGTGAACCAGGTGCTCAACGAGGCCCGCAAGGCCATCGCCGCAGGCGACGAAAAGGAGGGCGGCAAACTGCTGCTCCGCGCGCATAAGGGACTGCCCAAATACGGTCCGCTCATCAAGTTCCTGAGCGAGCCTGGCATGAAGGTTCTGCTGCAGAAGGCGGAAAACTTCTACATGCAGGACAACGAAAGGGAGATGCCCGTGGTTACGGATCCCCTGTATTTCGTTATCAACGAGCAGCTTAACTCGGTGGATATGACCGACAAGGGCCACGAGGTCCTTGCAAAGGCAGTAGGCAACGACGACTTCTTCGTGATTCCCGACGTGGGTTCCGCAATCGCGGAAATCACAAAGGACGAAAGCCTGAGCCTCGCGCAGAAGCAGGAAAAGAAGGATGCCCTGATGGAGGACTTCTCCCTCAAGAGCGAGCGCATCCACACCGTCAACCAGCTGCTCAAGGCATACACGATGTTCGAAAAGGACATCGACTACATCATCGTCGACGGCAAGATCAAGATCGTGGACGAGCAGACCGGCCGTGTGATGGAAGGACGCCGCTGGAGCGACGGACTGCACCAGGCGGTTGAGGCCAAGGAAAACGTGAAGATGGAAGCCGCCACGCAGACCTTCGCCACCATCACCCTGCAGAACTACTTCCGCATGT
>JAFZWD010000059.1 GCA_017617495.1 Bacteroidales bacterium | reverse complement strand
TGGCATTTATCTGAAAATAAATCGTAAATTTGTCGGCTAATTTTGAAATTTATAATTTATTATAACTAACTCAAGTATTTATGCAAAGCAAAGGTGCTATCAAGTTTGTAGCGATTCTGCTCATTCTTGCATGTGCGTGGCAGCTGTCCTTCACTCTGGTCACAAGCATCCAGAACAAGAAGGCGTTGAAGTACGCGGAGAGCGAAGCCATCGCAATTCAGGACACTCCCGCATTCGCCAAAGTGGCGGAGGTAGACAGGGCTTACTACCTCGATTCAATCAAAAAGGTAAGCCAGAAATGGTACATGGATTCCATTTCGACTGAGAAAGTTTATTTCGGATACACATTCAAGGACGTGCAGGCCAAGGAAATCAACCTCGGTCTGGACCTCAAGGGAGGTATGAACGTTATGCTGCAGGTGCAGCTCGAGGACCTTGTGAAGGCCCTGGCAGTCGACAAGACCGACCCCGCCTTCCTCGAGGCCCTCTCCCTTGCCAAAACACGCAGCGTCACCTCGCAGTCCGACCTCATCACCCTCTTTGCAGAGGCATGGAAGGAGGTTTCCGGAGGCCAGAGGCTCTACGCGGTGTTCGGAACCTACGAGATGCGCGACAAGATCAAGCCGGAGAGCTCCGACGAAGAGATTGTTTCCGTCATCAAGCAGGAAGCCGAAAGCGCAGTGAGCAACTCGTTCAACGTTCTGCGTAACCGTATCGACCGTTTCGGCGTCACCCAGCCTTCCATCCAGAAGATTGGCAACACCGGCAGGATTCTCGTGGAACTCCCCGGCGTGAAGGAGCCCGAGCGTGTGCGTAAGCTGCTCCAGGGCACTGCATCCCTCGAATTCTGGACAACGTTCGACGGCAGCGAAATCACTCCTTACCTCAGCGAGGCCAACAATGTGCTCGCAGAGCTGCTTTCCGAGGACGGCGACCTCTCCGAAGAGGCCCGCAACCCCCTGTTCTCCGTACTGCAGCCCTCCGAGGGCCGTGGAAGCGCCTGCATCGGTTATGCCAGCGTGAGCGACACTGCCAAGATCAACAAGTATCTGGCAATGCCCCGCATCGCCGACCTCTTCCCAGTGGAATTCCGCCCCATGTGGAGCGTGAAGCCCGTTGGAACCAGCGACAATGTCTATGAACTCATCGCCATCAAGGCCAACAGCCGCGAAGGCCAGGCTCCCCTGGACGGCAGCGCAGTCACCGACGCCCGCGTGTCCTACGACAACCAGCGCAGCGGCCATCCTACCGTATCCATGAGCATGAACGCCGAGGGCGCCAACATCTGGGCCCACCTCACCAAGGACAACATCGGCAAGCAGATAGCCATCGTACTCGACGGCACCGTGTATTCCTATCCTACCGTCAATTCCGAGATTACCGGAGGTAACTCCGAGATTTCCGGAAACTTCGACGTGGAGGAGGCTACCGACCTTGTGAACGTTCTCAAGTCCGGTAAACTCCCCGCCCCTGCCACCATCGTACAGGAGCAGGTCGTAGGACCTTCGCTCGGTGCGAAGTCCATCAAGGACGGTATGATTTCGTTCATCATCGCCTTCATCCTCGTGCTTATCTACATGATTTGCTTCTACAAGGGTGCAGGTCTTGCTGCGGACGCAGCCCTCATCACCAACGTCATCCTGCTCTTCGGTACTCTCGCAGCATTCGGAGCAGTTCTTACCCTCCCCGGTATCGCCGGTCTGGTGTTGACGCTGGGTATGGCAGTGGACGCCAACGTTATCATCTACGAGCGTGTCAAGGAAGAAATCAAGGCCGGCAAGGGCCTGAGCAAGGCTATCGCCGACGGTTACTCCAACGCTTATTCGGCAATTATCGACGGCCAGCTCACCACCCTCCTCACCGGTTTCGTGCTGTTCTTCTTCGGTAGCGGCCCTGTCAAGGGATTTGCCACCACCCTCATCATCGGTATCATCACTTCGGTGCTGACCTCCATCTTTGTCACCCGCCTCATCTTCGAGGCCCGTCTTGCAAAGGGTAAGAACATCAGCTTCGAGACCAAGGTTACCGGTAACTTCCTCAAGAACACCCACGTCAACTTCCTGAACGGCCGCAAGTGGAGCTACTGCATCTCCGGCGCTCTTATCCTGGTCGCTCTCGTGTCCATCTTCACCAAGGGCTTCACCTATGGTGTCGACTTCACCGGCGGACGTACCTACGTGGTCCGCTTCGACCAGCCGGTTACCGCCGAGGATGTGCGTGCGGCAGTCAACGAGGTGTTCCTTGCAGCCGAGGGCGCAGAAGGTTCTTCGGTGGAGGTCAAGCAGTTCGGTGGCGAAAGCCAGATGAAGATCACCACTTCCTATAAGGTCAACGAGGACGCTTCCAGCGTCGACGCCGAAATCGAAGGCATGCTCTACACCGCCCTCAAGGGCTTCTTCGTAGAAGAAATGACGCAAAGCAGCTTCACTTCGACACTCGACAACCCCAACGGTATCATCTCGTCCGACAAGGTCGGCGCTTCCATAGCGAACGATATCAAGCGCGACGCAATCATCGCCGTGATTCTCGCTCTCATCATCATCTTCGCTTACATCGCCTTCCGTTTCAAGGGCTGGACCTGGGGTCTCGGCGGCGTGGTTTCCCTCGCCCACACTTCCATCATCGTCATCGGCTTCTTCTCGCTGTTCAGCGGAATCCTGCCGTTCAACCTCGATGTGGACCAGACCTTTATCGCGGCTATCCTGACGATTATCGGTTACGCCATCAACGATAATGTAGTTATCTTCGACCGTATCCGCGAGAACAAGCTCCTGCATCCCAACACGGACTTTGCGGAGACTGTCAACACTTCGCTCAACGCAACCCTCACCCGTACCGTGAACACTTCGGTGTCCACCCTCCTTCCTATGCTTGCAATTGCATTCTTCGGAGGTGAGAGCATCCGCGGACTCAGCGTCGCACTCATCATCGGTATCCTCATCGGAACATATGCTTCCATCATGATCGGTACCCCTGTGATGTTCGACAGCACCCGCAAGGCTGCGCAGAAGAAGTAAGATTGCCGATCAAGTCGGCAATGACGGAATAAAAGCCGGCAATGGCTAAAAAAGCGCCCGACCGATTGGCCGGGCGTTTTTGTATGGTGCCGTCAGCTAAATCTGTGCGTTATAGCTGACGCCGAGCTTGTCGAGGGCGCCCAGGAACTCGGAGCACACGGCCACGCTGTACTTTTTGGAGAAGAGTTCCACCCTGTAGCCGGTTTTGGCGTCGAACAGGAACACCTTCAGCTGCGTGTTGCCTTTAAATTCGTTTATCAGGGCTATTAGCTTCTTGCGAAACTCGGGCTTGATGGTAACGGTATCCAGGTTCAGCGCCAGCGCCTTGATTTTGGCCTCCGACAGGTTCCCAAGGAGCGATATCCCCTTAATATTAAAGGAATACTCCGGCAGTTTGCCGCTGTCCAGCTCGGCGCGCTTGCGCTGGAAGCGCTCTCCTATCTCCCCTTCGATAAACAGGGCCTCATCCTTCTTCATAAAGCCCATAAACGCCTCGTAATCCTTGCCGAAGAGCGCCAGCTCGTAGGTACCGCTGTAGTCTTCCAGCAGGATTTTGCCGCCCGGGGTGCCCTTCCTGGTGGTGATATTGGTGGCTTCCGACACTATTCCGGCGAGGCACACCCTGGTAGGGGCCATTATCTTTTTGACATTCTCCGGCCTGCGGGCAACCTTCTCCAGCTCGTCCTTGTAAGAGTCGAGATCCGTGAGGCGACAGGTGGTAAAGGTGTCGTATTCGAAGCGGTAGCGGTCCAGCGGGTGGTTCGAAAGGTACATGCCCACAAACTCCTTTTCCTTCTTCAGAAGCTCCAGCACATTCTCTTCGCCGTAGACGGCGGGCATTTCGGGGCGCTTGGGCTTCATTTCCTCCACTTCGCCGAAGAGTGAGGAGGCGCTGTCCACCGTATCGTTGCGGTAGAGCTCGGCATAATGGCAAAGTTCGTCGATGAAGAGCTCGCCGCTCTTGCAGGGCTGGAAGAAACGGCCCCGGTGCGGCTCGAAGGAGTCGAACGCGCCCGCGTAAACCAGGATTTCCAACGCCTTGCGGTTGACGTTCACGCCCTTGTGGCTCTGCCCGTACAGCGACATTCTCTCCATAAAGTCCCAGATGTCTGCGAAAGGACCGCCGCTTTCGCGCTCCTCGATGATTCCGTTCACTATATTCTCGCCGAAGCCCTTGAGGCCGCCAAGGCCGAAGCGGATGTCGCCCGACGCGTTCACCGAAAAATCCTTGCCGGACTCGTTCACATCCGGGTTGAGCACCTTTATGCCGGACTTTTTGCAATCCGCCATAATTGCCTTGAGCTCGTCCATGTTGGAGCTCTGCTGGGTAAGGTTGGAGGCCTGGAATTCCGAAGGATAATGGGCCTTTACCCATGCCGTCTGGTAGCTTACCCAGGCATAGCAGGTGGCGTGGCTCTTGTTGAAGGCGTATTTTGCGAAGGCCTCCCAGTCGGACCAGATCTTCTCCAGTTTGTCCTGCGGATGTCCGTTCTGCACCGCGCCGTCGAGGAAGTCCTTCTTGAGCGAATCCAGGATGTCCTTCTTCTTTTTACCCATGGCCTTGCGGAGTTTGTCCGCCTTACCCTTGGAGAAGCCCGCGAGTGTCTGCGAGAGCTGCATAACCTGCTCCTGATACACTGTGACGCCGTAGGTTTCGTTCAGCAGGTCCTTCATCGCAGGCAGGTCGTAATGTACCTTGGACGGGTCGTTCTTACCTGCAACGAAGTCGGGGATATAGTCCATGGGACCCGGGCGGTAGAGGGCGTTCATTGCGATAAGGTCCTCGAAACGCTCCGGATGCAGCTTCATCAGCCACTCGCGCATTCCGGCAGATTCGAACTGGAACACGCTCTTTGTGTCGCCGCGGCTGTAGAGGTCGAATACCGCAGGGTCGTCGATGGGGATGGATTCTATGTCGATATCCTTGCCGTAGCGCTTCTTAACAAGCGCCAGGGCGCGGGAGATGATGCTGAGCGTCTTGAGCCCGAGGAAGTCCATCTTGAGCATGCCCACCTCCTCGATCTGCGAGCCTTCGTACTGGCTCACCCAGACCTTCTGGCCGGTGGCCTTGTCCTCGCCCATGGTGATGGGGATGTAATCGGTGAGGTTGCCGCGGCCGATAATCATGGCGCAGGCGTGGATGCCGACCTGGCGCACGGTTCCCTCCAATTGGCGGGCGTAATCTATGACCTCGCGCACCAGCGGCTCGCCTTCGGTGGCTTCCTTGCGGAATTCGGGAATGTATTTGATGCAGTTGGCGATGGTGGGATGCATGTCCACTTCCACACCGTTCTCCTTCACCTGGAAGTCCCTGTCGGGGATGAGTTTGGTTATGCGGTTGCTTTCGGCGATGGGAAGCCCGCTGATGCGGGCGATATCCTTGACGGCCAGCTTTGCCGCCATGGTGCCGAAGGTAATCACATGGGAGATGTGGTCGGCTCCGTAGAGGTCCTGCACATACTGGATCACGCGGTAGCGGCCTTCGTCGTCGAAGTCCACGTCGATATCCGGCATGCTGATTCGCTCGGGATTGAGGAAACGCTCGAACAGCAGTCCGTACTTAACCGGGTCGAGGTTGGTGATGCGCAGGCAGTAGGATACGACGCTGCCCGCCGCGCTGCCTCGTCCGGGACCCACCGAAATGCCGTTGTTCTTCGCCCAGTTGATGAAGTCCTGCACGATGAGGAAGTAGTCCGGGAAGCCCATGTGCGAAATGGTCTTCAGCTCGAAATCTATCCTCTCGAGAATATCCTTGGAAATGTCGTTGCCGTAGCGCTCGCGGGCCCCCTTGTAAGTTAGATGGCAGAGGTACGCGACACTCTTGCAAAACTCCTCTCCGCGGAAGACTCCCTTCTCGTCGTTACGGCCTTTTTCGATGACGTCCGCGTACTCCTCCAGATACTTGTCGATGCTCGCGAGGAAGCCGTCGTCGATCTTGAATTTCGGCAGAATATGGGCGGAGTTGATGTCGTACTTTTCGACCTTGTCCAGGACCTCGAGAGTGTTGGAAAGAGCCTCCAGATGATCCGGGAAAAGTTCCATC
>JAFZWD010000058.1 GCA_017617495.1 Bacteroidales bacterium | reverse complement strand
AGTATATGCTCAAGCCGATGAACTGCCCGCACCACTGCGAGATTTACCGCAGCGCGCCGCGTTCCTACAAGGATCTGCCCCTGCGCCTGAGCGAGTTCGGCACAGTTTACCGTTACGAACAGAGCGGCGAGCTCCACGGACTTACCCGCGTGCGCTGCTTTACCCAGGACGACGCCCATATGTTCGTGCGTCCGGACCAGCTCAAGGATGAGTTCAAGAAGGTTATCGACCTGATTATGTATGTGTTCGGCGTGTTCAAGTTCGACAATTTCACCGCGCAGATTTCGCTTCGCGACAAGGTGAACCGCGACAAGTACATAGGCAGCGAGGAGAACTGGGAGAAGGCCGAATCGGCAATTATCGAATCCTGCAAGGAGAAGGGCCTCGAGGCTGTTGTGGAGTATGGCGAAGCCGCTTTCTACGGCCCTAAGCTCGACTTTATGGTGAAGGACGCAATCGGCCGCAAGTGGCAGCTCGGAACCATCCAGGTGGACTACAACCTGCCGGAGCGTTTCCAGCTTGAGTATACCGACGCGGACGGCAGCAAGCAGCGCCCGATAATGATTCACCGCGCACCTTTCGGAAGCATCGAGCGCTTTACCGCAGTGCTTCTCGAACACACCGCCGGACACCTGCCTGTATGGCTCGCTCCGGAACAGGTTAAAGTGCTGCCAATCAGCGAGAAATTTGCAGATTATGCAAAAAAAGTTTGCGATTTGCTAAAAAATAGCGATATTCGCGCTTCCATAGACGACCGTAACGAGACTCTTGGAAAGAGAATCAGGGATATTTCCCTGCTCAGAGTGCCTCTGCTTGCGGTTGTCGGGGAAAAAGAAGCCTCCGAAGGCACGGTTTCGGTGAGGCGCGAGGGAGCGCCTGCCGGTACCTTTACCTTGGAAGGATTTGTTGAATACATTAAATCGGCAATGGCCGAAGAGTTAGCGTAAATGCCAGGACCCTACAGACCGAAACCTTCGGGTTTCAACAAGAATCGCAAGCCCGACGCTCATCTTGCTCCCAAGAAAGATGAGAACGAGCTTCCGATTAATGCGGAGATAACCGCCGCTCAGGTGCGTCTCGTTGGAGAGAACATCCCCGAGCAGGGCATATATCCGCTGTCCAAGGCGCTCGCGCTGGCAGACGAGTTGGAGCTGGACCTCGTCCAGATTACCGACAAGGCCGACCCTCCCGTATGCAAGATCCTGGATTACCAGAAGTATCTGTACCAGCAGCGCAAGAGGGCCAAGGAGATGAAGGCCAATGCCGCAAAGGTGGTCATAAAGGAGATACGTTTCGGCCCCAACACCGACGAACACGACTTCCAGTTCAAACTCAAGCATGCGCAGGAGTTCCTTCAGGAAGGTTCCAAGGTCAAGGCGACAATCTTCTTCCGTGGCCGCAGCATCATGTTCAAGGACCAGGGCGAGAAGCAGCTTCTCCGCTTTGCGGTCGAGCTCGAAGAATTCGGCCGGCCCGAGAACATGCCAACCCTCGAGGGCAAGCGTATGCACATTATGATTGCCCCCGTTAAGAAAAAATAAGGCGCATAGTGCGTCTGTAAATATTATTAATTAAAACAAAAAACAATGGCAAAGCTTAAGACCAACCCCGGTGCCAAAAAGCGTTTCGCGCTTACCGGGTCGGGAAAAATCAAGAGGAAGCATGCTTACCACAGCCACATCCTCACCAAGAAGACCAAGAAACAGAAAAGGAATCTTGACCATTTCGCTATCCTCGACCGCAGGGACGAGAAGCGCGTCAAGGAAATGTTGGTTCTCTAAAAAGTATGAATTATGCCTAGATCAGTTAACTCCGTCGCCTCAAGGGCGCGCCGCAAGAAGATTCTCAAGAGAACCCGCGGCAATTTCCTCTCCAGGAAGAATGTCTGGACCGTTGCAAAGAACACCTACGAGAAGGGTCTCACCTATGCTTACCGCGACCGTCGTCGCAAGAAGGGAGCCTTCCGTGCACTCTGGATTCAGCGTATCAACGCTGCAGCCCGTCAGTACGGACTCAGCTATTCGCAGTTCATGGGCCGTCTGGCAAAACAGAACATAGGCCTTAACCGCAAGGTCCTCGCCGACCTCGCCATGAACAATCCCGAGGCGTTCCAGGCTATCATCAACTCCGTTAAGTAGTGACCCCCGGAGCCTTCATCCGTAACAAGTGGACAAAGTTCACCTTGTGGGCTTTGCTATACCTTCTGTGGGTGATATGGCTCGGCAATTACTGGTGGCTTTTCGGCCTTGGAATCATCTTCGACCTTTACATTACAAAGAAGGTCAAGTGGTTCTTCTGGAAGAAGGAATACAAGGAAGGCGAGAAACCCAACGAAGCGCTGGAATGGCTCGACGCCATTATCTTCGCGGTCGTGGTGGTGACTTTCCTGAACATGTTCTTTTTCCAGGCCTTCAAGATACCGTCCTGCTCTATGGAGAATACTCTCTATACGGGCGACCATCTTTTCGTCGAGAAACTTACTTACGGCCCCAAGGTGCCCCAGACTCCGCTGACGATTCCCTTTACGCACAACACGATATTCGGGAAGAAGTCCTATTCCACCCTCATCCAGAACGACTACCGTCGTCTGAAGGGCTTCCGGAAGGTGAAAGCGGGCGACATAGTGGTTTTCAATTTTCCCAACGGGGATACGGTGCTGACCAAGGCACCCGCTGTTGATTATCACGAGCTGGTGCGTTTTTATGGCCGCGAACAGGTAGAGAAACTCTATGGTCCGATTGTGGTTCATCCTATGGACAAGAAGGACCATTACGTGAAAAGATGCGTTGCCGCGGCAGGAGATACGCTTGAAGTGCGTGACGGCCTCGTTTGGGTGAATGGCAAAAAGCAGAGGGTATGGCCCGGTATCCGTATGAGACGCGCCGACCTCTATACCGTTCCCGGTAAGGACGAAGATCCCCGGATGCTTTTCCCGTTCACGCCCGACAATCCCTGGACGCGCGACAGCTTCGGCCCTCTCTGGATACCCTCCAAGGGTGCGACCGTAGCAATTACCGAAGAGAATCTCCCTCTGTATGAGCGCATTATCCGCGATTACGAGCACGGGGATCCGGCAAAGGCCCTTGCCGAAGGAAGCTACACTTTCTGTCAGGATTACTACTGGATGATGGGGGACAACCGCCACAATTCGCTGGATTCGCGTTATTGGGGTTTCGTCCCTGAAGACCATATCGTGGGACGTCCTCTAATCATCTGGCTC
Source organism: Bacteroidales bacterium (assembly GCA_017617495.1). Lineage (GTDB taxonomy): Bacteria > Bacteroidota > Bacteroidia > Bacteroidales > UBA932 > Cryptobacteroides. Next base: position 77,885 of record JAFZWD010000058.1, on the reverse strand, counting down.
TCAACCGACGAGGGGAAAAAGTTCCCTCGTAACATAAGATGGGGAAGATTTTTCAAAATCGTTTAGATTTTTTTGGAAATCAGCAAATTAAATACGATATTTGCAACCCCTTAAACAGAAATAATAAAAACGATATACAAAATGGCAAAGGTTTGTCAAATTACAGGTAGAAAGAGAATGAAAGGCAACAACGTTGCCCATTCCAAGCTGCGCACCAAGCGCGACTTCTCCCTCAACCTCAAGAACAAGAAGTTCTGGAGCGAAGAGGAGCAGAGGTTCATCACCCTTAAAGTGTCCTGCAAGGGAATCCGCGAGATCGAGAAGAACGGTCTCGAGGCCACGATTGCAAAGGCGAAGAAGGCAGGACTTGTTAACCTTGTTTAAAATCTACGACTATGGCAAAGAAAGCTAAAGGAAACAGGGTGCAGGTCATCCTCGAATGCACCGAGCAGAAAGAGAGCGGTGTTCCCGGAATGTCCCGTTACATTACCACCAAGAACAAGAAGAACACTCCCGACAGGCTCGAGCGTCGCAAGTACAATCCCTTCCTGAAGAAGGTTACCGTTCATCGTGAAATAAAGTAAAGGAGATTAGACTATGGCAAAGAAAGCAGTTGCAACGTTTGCAGCAAAGGCCGGTGCCAAGAGCATGGTCAAGTGCATCCGTATGGAAAAATCCCCCAAGACCGGTGCCTATGTGTTCACAGAGCACCTTGTCGAGGCTGAAAAAGCCAAGGATTATTTCGCGAAGAAGTAATCGCAGGCGCGATTTAGAAAAGCCGGCTGGTTTCAGTCGGCTTTTTTGTTTCCCATTTCTAAAACTTAAAAACGAAAGTTTTTACTATCTTTGTACGATATGGCATTTTCGTTTTTCCAGAAGATTTCGCGCGCGATCGTAGGCAAGAGCTACGTCGACGACGACACCCTCGACAACATCGAGGAGGCCCTCGTCGAGAGCGACATGGGTGTGGATACCACGCTCAAGATCGTGGACGCCCTGGAGGAACGTGTGGCGAGGGACAAGATGATGAGCTTCGACGAGCTCGTCGGGTACCTGAGGGAGGAGATCTCCAATCTGCTTGAGATTCCCGAGATTGCCGATCAGGTCGGCAATGACGGAAAGAAACCTTACGTAATCCTGGTTGTCGGCGTGAACGGCGTTGGCAAGACCACGACCATAGGCAAGCTGGCGGCCATGTTCAAGGCACAGGGCAAGAAGGTGCTGCTGGGCGCGGCGGACACGTTCCGCGCCGCGGCGGTGGACCAGCTGGTCATCTGGGCGGAACGCGCCGGAGTGGACATCGTCCGCCAGGAAATGGGCTCGGACCCTGCAAGCGTTGCTTTCGACACGGTCAAGGCGGCGGTAGCCAGGGGTGCGGACGTGGTGCTTATCGACACCGCAGGGCGCCTGCACAACCGCACCGACCTCATGAACGAACTCACCAAGATCCGCAATGTCTGCGGCAAGGCCTGTCCGGGCACTCCCGACGAGGTGCTGCTGGTGCTGGATGCATCCACGGGGCAGAACGCCTTCCAGCAGGCGAAGGAATTCGCGAGGGCCACCAACATCTCCGCGCTGGCGGTCACAAAACTCGACGGTACGGCGAAAGGCGGCGTGGTGGTGGGCCTGGTGGACCAGTTCAAGGTGCCGGTAAAGTATATTGGCACAGGCGAAGGAATTAAAGACATTAAATACTTTGACAAGGAAGACTTTGTTGCTTCCCTTTTCAATCCGGAGGATTTGAAGAAATGAAACTCTCTTACAGTTGGCTTAAAGATTATCTCGAATGCGACCTGACACCGGTTCAGGTTGCGGATGCTATGACTTCGATTGGTATCGAGGTGGACGGAGTGGAAGAGACCGAGGCCGTTCCCGGCGGACTTGCCGGCGTGGTGGTGGCGGAGGTCCTGGAGTGCGAAGCGCATCCCGATTCGGACCATCTCCATATCACCAGGGTTAACGACGGCAGCGGCGAGCCTCTCCAGGTGGTTTGCGGCGCTCCCAACGTGGCGGCGGGGCAGAAAGTGCTCTTTGCGCAGATCGGAGCGGTGCTTCCCGGCGACTTCAAGATCAAAAAGAGCAAGATCCGCGGCGTGGAGAGTTTCGGGATGATATGCGCGGAGGACGAGCTCGGCATCGGCACCAGCCACGAGGGCATCATGGTGCTGCCCGCAGACGCCCCTGTGGGCACTCCCGCCAAGGAATGGCTGCACCTCGAAACCGAGGCTGTAATCGAATACGAAATAACCGCCAACCGCGTGGATGCGGCCTCCCATTACGGAGTCGCGCGCGACCTCTACGCCTGGCTGAAGCTCAACAATATCCCCTGCAAGCTGCAACTGCCCGACGTGTCGGCTTTCGAGGCGAAGGGTAACGGCGGACTTAAGGTCGAGGTGCTCGACAGCGACGGCGCTCCCCGCTACTGCGGAGTTACCGTTCGCGGAGTGCACACCGGTCCTTCGCCCGAATGGCTGCAGAAGAAGCTCCTTGCCATCGGGCTGCGCCCCATCGACAACATCGTGGACATCTCCAACTATATCCTCTTCGAACTCGGACAGCCGCTGCATACTTTCGATGCAGGCAAGGTCCGCGGCGGTAAGGTTATAGTCCGCCGCGCCGCCGAAGGCGAGGTGATCCGCACGCTGGACGGGGTGGAGCGCAAACTCAGCGCCCTGGATATGGTGATTGCCGACGCGCAGGGCCCCATGTGCATAGCCGGTGTGTTCGGAGGCGAGGACAGCGGAGTGAGCGAGGGAACGAAGGACGTCTTCATCGAAAGCGCCTACTTCGATCCGGCGTCCATCCGCCGCACGTCCAAGAAGACCGGCCTGCAGACCGATGCTTCCTTCCGTTTCGAGCGCGGCGCCGACCCCGAAATCATGCCTTACGCACTCAAGAGGGCGGCTCTCCTCATAAAGGAAGTGGCTGGCGGAACAATCGAAGGCCCCGTGCAGGACATCTGCCCCAAGCCTTTCGAGCGCAAGCGCATCGAGCTGGATTACGACCGCATCGAGGCTTTCATCGGCAAGAAGATAGGGCACGATACCATTACCGGCATACTTGAGTCGCTCAATTACAACTTCGTTTCGAAAGACGGCGCAAAGGCGGTGGTGGAGGCTCCCTCGTACATGGTGGACGTCTACCGCGAGTGCGACGTTGTGGAGGAAGTGCTCCGCATCTACGGCTACAACAACGTCGACCTTCCCGCCCATATGAAGATGAGCGTGAATGCGTCGCCCAAGCCGGATCCCGAGGCTATCCGCAACCAGATAAGCAACTTCCTGGCGGCGAACGGCTTTACCGAGACAATGAACAATTCGCTTACAAAGGCGGATTACTATAAAGAGCTCAAAACCTTCCCCGAGGAGGCGCTCGCACGCATTGTGAATCCGCTCAGCTCGGACCTGAATGCAATGCGCCAGACGCTCATCCTGAACGGCCTGGAGGTGGTTGCGTACAATCTTAACCGCCAGATAAGCCGCATCAAGACTTTCGAGTACGGCAGCGTTTACAAACGCCTTGTGGACAAGCCGGCCGAGACACTGGAAGGGTATGAGGAGCATCAGTGCTTCGCCCTTTTCCTGAGCGGCGCGCCAGAGAAGAACTGGAAGGGAGATGCTCCCAAGGGAGATTTCTTCCAGCTCAAGGGTTATCTGGAGCTTCTGCTCAAGCGCTATGGCGCCGAACTCTGGCAGATGTGGACTGAACCCGCGCCTGCGGATATCTTCTCCGAAGGAGTGGTTTACAGCCTGCCCGGCGGCAAGAAGCAGCTCGCCGTGCTGGGAACGGTCAATCCCGCGCTTGCGCGAAAATTCGGCATCCGCCAGGGAGTTGTGGCCGCCGAGATCAACTGGAGCGTGCTCTTCGAGCTGATAAAGAGGGGCAAGGTGGCGTTCCGCGAGCTGCCCCGCTTCCCAGAGGTCCGGCGCGACTTCGCACTGCTGCTCGACGAGAGCGTGCAGTATGCCGACCTTCGCGCGGCCGCGTTCAAGGCCGCGAAGCAGCTGCTTAGGCAGGTGAGCCTGTTCGATGTGTATCGCGGCGACAAGATTCCCGAGGGTAAGAAGCAGTATGCGCTTTCCTTCACGCTGCGCGACGATACCCGTACGCTTACCGATCAGGATACCGAGCGCGTGATGGCACGTCTGCTCGAGGTGTTTACAAAAGAATTCGGTGCAATCCTCAGGTAAATGGCAAGATTCGTGAAATATCTTCTGGTAGCCTGGTTCGTGCTGATGTGCTTCGGCTCGTGCAGGCGCGCCAGGGTTATCTCCAAGAAGGATTTCGCGGCCATTTATGCCGAGATGTTCATTGCAGACCAGTGGATCAAGGACAATCCTTCCAGCCGCATCAAGGCGGATACGACGCTGGTCTACGACCGTATCTTCAAAAAGTACGGCTACACTTTCGAGGATTACGACAAGAGCGTGAACTACTACCTCTACGACCCTTCGAGGTATGCCAAAATACTGGATGCATCTGCCGATATCCTGGAAGCAAAGCTTAAGGAACTCCGGCTGAAGGACGAGGAGATAGAGCGTTACAAGCGCATCCACACCATACTTACGCCTTACAGACCGGTGGATTTCTGGCCAAGGCCCAAGCTCGACTCCAATTTTATCTACGACCGCAGGCTCGACAGTCTGGCGCTGGATTCGCTCCGAAGGGCCGGCTTGCTCCTGGATTCGCTCCGGCGCGATTCGCTGGTCCGGGATTCCCTCCGGCTCGACTCGCTGCGGCTCGATTCGCTGCGTCTGGATTCTCTCCGGCGCGATTCACTTAACCGCGCCATTGCCCGCAGGGCCAGACCGGAGAGGCAGGGCAGGCAGCACATCAGCAATTATTAGCATGCTCCGGGAAGAAACCGTATTCGGCCCGATTGCCAGCCGCCGGCTCGGCAGTTCCCTCGGAATCAACCTGCTTCCGACAAAAGGGAAGCTGTGCAATTTCGACTGCATCTACTGCGAATGCGGATGGAACCGCGACGGCCGGGGCGACACCCGGCTGCCCTCAGCGGCGGAAGTGCGGGAGGCCCTGGAGGCGAAGCTCCGCGAATGCGCTGCTTCCGGCACACCGATAGATTCCATTACCTTTTCCGGCGACGGCGAGCCTACCCTCAATCCCGAGTTTGCACAGATAGTGCGGGATACGGTTGCACTGCGCGACCGTTATTACCCGAAGGCGAAGGTCTCGGTGCTGTCCAATGCCACCAGGGTGGCCGTGCCCGCGGTTTTCGAGGCGCTGCGCCTGGTGGACAATCCCATTCTCAAGCTCGATGCTCCTACTGCGGAGCTGGCAGCACGCATCAACAAGCCGGTAGGGAAGTACGATCCCGAGGAGATAATTGCGGCCCTGATGCGTTTCGAAGGGGATTTCGTCCTGCAGACCATGTTCCTGCGATGCAGGGATTTCGACAGCTCCTCGCCGGAAGTGCTGGGACCCTGGATGGATATTGTGCGCAGGCTTCATCCCCGCGAGATAATGGTTTACACCATCGCCCGCCCCGCTCCTATGGAAGGGCTGGAAAAGTTCAGTGCGGAGCAGATGCGCACTCTGGTGGCTCCGCTTATCGAAGAAGGATATAATATTCAAATTAAAGCATAGACCTATGGATAAGATTGACATTCTCAAGAAGTGTTTTTCCTTTATGGATCTTACTACTCTCAAACCGGACGACACGGTGGAGTCGGTCGAGAAACTTGTGGGCAAGGTGACCGCCCTCTGCAAGGAATTCCCCGAATATCCGCTTCCCGCATCGGTTTGCGTATATCCTAACTTCGCCGGAGTGGTGCGTGCCGCCCGTCCCAGCGAAGATCTGCATGTTACCTGCGTGGCCAGCTGCTTCCCTTCTACCCAGAGCTTCCTGGAGGTGAAGGTGCGCGAGTGCGAGCTTGCCGTCGAGGCCGGTGCCGATGAAATCGACATCGTGCTGTCGCTCGCCAAGTTCCTCTCGGGGGATTATGAGGGCGCTGCCGCGGATATCCGCGCGATGAAGGCAGCGATAGATGCCGCTGCTGCGAAGGCCGGCCGTCCCGTTGTGCTGAAGGTTATCCTCGAAACCGGCCTCCTCAAGACCGAAGAGAAGATAGCGAAGGCCTCCCGGATTGCCATGGAGGCAGGCGCCGACTTCATCAAGACATCCACCGGAAAGGTCGAGGTGAACGCTACTCCCGAGGCTGCCCGCATCATGTGCAAAGAGATTAAAAAGTTCTACGAGAAAACCGGTCGCAAGGTGGGCTTCAAGGCCGCCGGAGGCATCTCCACCGCCGAGGACGCTCTCAATTACTACAATATCGGGCTTGAGATTCTCGGGGAGGAATGGCTCGACAAGAAGTATTTCCGCTTCGGAGTGAGCCGCGTAGGCAACAGCCTGATGTCTGCAATCGAAGGAAAAGAGATAAAATTCTTCTGATTTCCGAAAGGATTTCCTTTAAAATAAAATTTAACAGCCGCCCTACAGATATGCAGGGCGGCTGTTTTGAATGTAATCGTTTACATTTTTTGTAATCGGGTAATACTGCGGCAACTTTGCTGCCTAAAACGCTGTGATATGAAAAGGACACTTTACTTTCTTGCGGCGATGGCATTGTTATGCGGCTGCAGTAAAAACCGCCTGAGTTCGGACAAGGTCCCCGCGCCGACGCCCGAAGAAGAATTCCCGGCCGGCGGCGAAATGGTGCTGGGAAACAAACTTGACAACCCGTTTTCGGTGCTGAATATGGCAAATGCCCTGCATTCGTACCTTACGGGCACGAAATCCGCGCTTGCGGGGACAGTAACCGTGCACACTACCGACTATTACGTGCGCTTTCTTCCTGCATCCAAAGAAGACATAGAAACCCTGGAAAACCTCGGCCTGGAACTGCTCGACCATCCGCTGGACGCCGAAATCGTGCAGGACGGCGACTGGTACCACGACCCGTCCCTTCCGGAGGACCAGATCACCTGGCAGTACACGGTGGTAGGGCGCAACTTCAAGTTCCCGGAGGGCATACGCTACGAGATTCTGGAGGACTGCTTCCTGCCCGAAAACGACGATCTGGGAACCAGGTCGGCACTTATCGACTGGAGCGCTGTGGAAAACGAGGCGTATAAGCAGACAGGCAACAGCGGGATGCTGGACAAGGGAGCGCTCACCAAGGGTGGCGGCGACAAGCCATCGGGGCGGATAATGATAATGGACGATGGCCTTGGCCAGGCCGTGCCGGTGCCGGGAGTGCGCGTTACCTGCAATACTTTCATGCGCATAGGAAAGGCATATACCAACGAGCAGGGATACTACTCGATATCCAAGTCTTTCAGCTCCAAGCCGAGGTACCGCATAGTGTTCAAGAACAAGAAGGGCTTCGGAATAGGGCTCAATACAATACTATTCCCGGCGTCGTATTCAGGGCTGGGCAGGCATTCTGCTTCCGGCGTGAGCCGTACGGTAAGTTCGAAATCAAACCGCAACCTGTATTGCAGGTGCGTGGTCAACAACGCGGTTTACGATTACTTCAACAGCTGTAAGGAAGACGGCCAGTCGATGGCCCAGCCTCCGGCAAACCTCAGGCTCTGGATATTCCAGACACTTGCGGAAAGCAGCACCCTTATGATCCAGCAGGGAGTGTTCGTAGACAATACCTTCATCGGGGACTTTCTCGGGGAATACACAGGCCTGTTCAAGAAGTTTATGCCGGACATCACTATTGGCGTGCGCAACAAGACGGATTACGCGTCCATTTACGACACCGTAATCCACGAGTGTGCCCATGCGAGCCATTTCAAGAAGGTAGGCAAGGCCTGGTGGGAGAAGCTTATCGCATATATGGTCAATTCCTGGATAGATTCCGGCGAACTTTATGGCCTTGGGACCGAGAAAAATTCCGGCTACTGCGACGTGGCGGAGAGCTGGGCATACTATGTCGAGACAAAACTGCACGGCAACCGCTACCCGGACGACAGGCAGATATTCGGCACCTCCTGGTGGTTCTCGCCCCAGATTTTCTATTACCTCGACGAGAGGGGACTGACGCGCTTCAAGATATGCGAGGCGCTCACGAAGGACGTTACCGACAGGGCCGGCCTCGAGGAGGAGCTCATTAAGCGGTATCCCGATTTCGGTACGACAATACAGGTGGCTTTCAACAGATACAATTAATATGAACAGATTATACTGGATGATCCTGGGACTCCTGCTTGCAACTGCAGGAGTTTCCGGGGCGCAGGACCTTTCCGTGTCGACAAACATCGCGGATTATGCAAGAACCGGCACCCTCAATCTGGAGGCAGGATATGGCCTGGCGAGGCACTGGAGCGTGTCGGCCGGAGTAAAATACAATCCCTATTCGTTCGGAACGGGAGACGATTTGCGTTTCCGTCGCCAGAGGCAATACTCTGCAGGGGCCAGATGGTGGCCATGGCACATCTATTCGGGGTGGTGGGTGGATGCCAGGCTGCAGTATCAGGAATTTGCAAATACTGATGAACGGTCCCTGCAGCCCCTGCCGCTCTCCGGCAGGGGAGGAGGCACCGCTACCGAAGGCGACCGGTATGGCGCCGGCGTGCTCGCCGGATATTCGCAGATGCTCGGCAGACACTTCAACATCGATTTCGGAGCAGGATTATGGGGCGGGTGGTCGTCTTACGTCACCTACACCTGCCCTACCTGCGGCCGCATCTCCTCCTCCGGCGCCAAACCCTTCATCCTTCCCGCCGACATCATTCTCGCCCTGAACTATATTTTCTGATGAGATATGCAATACTTCCCATTATTTAATATACTAGCACTGTGGATAAAGATGCCCCAAAAGTCGTGAAGATTCGCAACGTGAAGATAGACGAGGAATACATTCAATGGCTGAATGAGATCAAAACCAGGTACCGTAATGCACAAATCAAGGCAGCTGTCAAGGTGAACGCCGAACAGCTGCTCTTCAATTGGCAACTGGGGCGAGACCTTGTGATGCGTAAGGCTGAAGAAAAATGGGGCTCCGGTATCGTGGAGCAGGTGAGCCTGGATCTTCAGGCCGCATTTCCGGAGTGCAGGGGATTCTCTGCAAGCAATTTGTGGCGAATGAAACAGTGGTACTTGTTTTATGACCAAGGGTCTCAAAAACTCGCACAACTTGTGGGAGAATTACAAAGGTTTGACATTCAGACCAATAAGAAGATGTCACAAGTTGTGGAAGACAATAGTTTTCCTGATTTCTTTGCATTGGTTCCCTGGGGACATCACGCAGAAATCATCGCCAAATGCAAGACTATCGAAGAGGCTTTGTTCTATGTTGTACATGCCGCTTCCGAGGGCTGGAGCCGCAAGTCTTTGATGAACTGCATCAAAGCCGACTACTATCATACTTCCGGAGGTGCCATAACGAACTTCAGTGAAAAACTTCCAGCCCCACAAAGCGGTCTTGCTCAAGCTATAACCAAAGACACCTACGATTTCGGTTTCATTTCCCTGCCAAAAGGATATGAGGAAGAAGAACTGGAGACTGAACTCGAGAAGCACCTTACCCGGTTCCTGCTTGAACTGGGTTCCGGATTTGCCTATCTCGGCCGCCAGAAACAGATTATCGTCTCTGGAAAGACCCGGAAACTTGATATGCTCTTTTTCCATATCCCGCTCAATTGCTACATAGTGGTCGAACTCAAGGCCGTACCATTCCAGCCGGAGTTCGCTGGAAAACTCAATTTCTATGTCAACGCCGTCGATGACCTGATCAAGACCCCGTCCCAGAACCCGACCATTGGCCTGCTGATCTGCAGCAACAAGGACGAAACTGAAGTCCAATATGCCTTCAAGGGTGTTCAGACACCGATGGGCGTGGCCTCATACGACAATATCCAGATAAAGAAGATTCAGGAGCAACTGCCTACCATTGAAGAACTCAAGTCCCGCATCCGGCTGCTGGAGGAAGAATTGAACAAAGGAAAAAAGAAAACAACCACTGTATGTTAGAAAAATGTATTATCTTTGCACTCCCTGAAGCGGGAGTGGCGAAATGGTAGACGCGCTAGTTTCAGGAGCTAGTGTCCGGTGAGGACGTGTCAGTTCGACTCTGATCTCCCGCACAAAACGGGGACGGTAGAAATGCCGCCCCCGTTTTTCGTAATATGTAACTTCGGCTAAATCGCCTCCAGGCTGGCTTTCCAGAGGTATCCGATTTCGCGCTGGCTCTGAAGCCAGAGGTAACCGTCGCGCACCGAAACATCCTCCAGTTCGCCGATGGTCTCGTGGCTGAGGTCCAGCTCTTTAACCATCTTCCTGCCGCGAAGATCCCAAACGTAAAGAATCGAGGGCTCCTCGCCGGTGCCTAGTCCTGTAGGCAGATATAGCTTGCCGCCGTCGATGCAGAGACCCTGCGCGACGTGCGCGGGCATGGGGTAGCTGTCCTCGATCAGATAATTCTCTTCCGCGTCGGCAGGCTTCAGGGTAATAACCTTGTCTTCGGTGCCGAAGATATCTGGCAGATCGAAACTCATAATGCGGTGGGCGTTGCCTTTAGGGGTATTGCCATAGGCGAAGAGTTTGGATTCTTCGCGGTCGACGGCCCATTGCATATACTCGAAATCCTTGCGGGAATTGTCGAAACTGATAATCTTGACTGTCTGCGACGAGCGGAAATCGGGGGCGATGCGCTCCAGATAAAGCTGGCCCTTCATGCCATCCTGGGCCTCCAGGCTGCAGTGGCTAACGCCGATCAGCGGCATAGGATCATCCCGGTCGTACAGGACAGGGTATACGGTAAGCGCATTTGCATGGTTGGCCTTGTCGTGGCAGGCGAGGCGGAATTCGCCGAGCTTGACAGGGCGAACGCCTTCGATATTGTAGATTGTCGCAAATCCCGAGGTCTGGCAGCTGACCATATATTTGGTCCAGGTTTCCATACCCTGATACGATTCCCTGACAATCGAGCCCTTTGCGTTGCGTCCCTGCGAGTATGAGCTGAGCTGGTCCACAAGCTTGAACCTGGTGACTTTTGCAAGGTATTCCTTAACATCGTCCCAGCGATAATACTTGCCCTTGTAAGGCTTGAGGCCGATGATGCCGGTCTCGCGCTCGTTGAGCAGGAACTTCACAAGGATGGGCTTATGCCCGAAGCAGGAACGATAGAACCCGATCTGCACGTTGGCGGCAAAGGGAGTATAGAGTTCTCCGGCCCAGTTGGTGCGGCATTCTTCCGCGGTATAGCGTTCGCCGACGCCCTCAAACCCGAGATACGAGCTGAGCGCAAGCACAACCCAGTCGTGGCCGTAGCGGAGGTCGGCGGCGTGATGCCCCTTGCGTCCCTGCGCGATAGCCGCATCGGCGCGGTCCACCACATCATTTATCAGCAGTTCCACGCGGGCCATACGGTCTGCTCCCAGAGGAATGGAGTTGCAGTGATTGAGGTAGTGATCCAGCGCTATCAACTGATACTCCTTGTATGCGTGGTCGGGACTGATGAAGCGGAGAGTGTTATACGGCAGGTCGAACGCCTCCATATATCTTGCCATCTCAAAGATTCCCGAGCGCAGCTGGCCCTCGTCGATAATCTTCGCCGCAGCCACGGTATCGGTAAATACCCTCGACATCAATCCGTCGGAAGGGACGATGTCGGCGGTCCTGATGGAATCCATAATCTCCTTATGGCGTTTGCGGGCCATTTTGGAGATGTCGGAACTGTATATCATCTGGTAGCGGTCGCCGTTGTCCGGCAGGATATCCAGCTTGGGATTGCAGGCGCGCAGCTCCGCGATGGACGAAGACATGCTGACGATGCATCGCTGGGAATTCGTCGCGAATGCATTGATGTCCTTGTGCCCCCGGAAGACGCGTTTGAAACGCTTGTACATCCTGTGGGCAATCTGCCGGTGCTCGCGTACGCCGCGTGCGGTAAGCCTTCCGTTCATCACCCCGTGGGCTTCGCGAAGCGCATAAAGCTCATTCATCAGCGAATCGCCGCTTGCGGTGAGAAGCCCTACACCATGCGCCTGCTCAAGGGCAAACACCACATTGTCGTACCTGAGTCCGTTCCATCCGGAGCGTGACCCGTGCCTTCCGTAATGGCTCACATAGAAGGGCCTGTAGCCAAATGGGGCCCTGCTTTCCTTCTGCGGCGTATATTTATATACATAGGTATTGATGCCGACCCTTCCCGGATCCTGCTTATAAGCCTCCGAGAACTCCGGAGTGGCCGTAATGACGGACAGTGCTATAAATAGTGCTTGTATCATACGTTGGGAATTTTATCTATGCGGCGCTGGTGACGGCCACCGGCGAAGGGGGTGTCGAGCCAGGCGCGGATGATGCTCAGGGCCATGCGCCAGGAGATGAAGCGTGCGGGCATTACGAGCACGTTGGCATTGTTGTGCTCCTTGACGAGTTTGCCGATGGCGGTGCCCCAGGCGAGCCCGGCGCGGATGCCGCGGTGATGGTTGAGGGTCATCGCCATGCCGTTGCCGGTGCCGCAGTATGCGATGCCGGCGTCCACTTCGCCGCTCTCGACGGCATTAGCCAGCGCATGGGCGAAGTCGGGGTAGTCGCAACTCTCGGGAGAGTCGGTGCCGTAGTTGGCCACCTCGTATCCTTTGGAAAGGAGGTAGCTGATGGTTTTGTTCTTGTATTCCAGACCGGCGTGGTCGGAGCATAATCCTATTTTCATATTTTTATTTTTGCAGTTTCAATTCGGCGGGCAAATTCGTCTTTGCCGATGAGGATGGTGATGTCGGCGATGCCGAGGCCGCTGCCGGAGCCGGTGAGAGCGAGGCGGATGCAGTTCATTACCTTGCCCATGGGCCACTCGTTGCCGCGGATATACTCCTCGAGAGCGGTCTCCAGCGCGGGCTTCTCCCAGGCGCCGCCGTAGGCCGCGACAAAGTCGGCCACCTTGAAGGCGAGGCTGTAATTCTCCTCCTTCCAGAACTTGGCCGCATCCTTCTCGTCATAAGAATCGGGGGCTTTGAAAAGATACCAGGCGATATCCCAGAAATCGGCCACGAAAGTGGCGCGCTCTTTTATGAGATGCACGACCTTCAGCAGATAATCGAACTCGGCCTGCACCCCGTGGGCCGCCAGAACGGGCACAAACAGCTGCGCAAGTTCCTCGTCGCTCTTCATTCGGAGATACTCCTTGTTATACCACTTGGCCTTTTCGGGATTGAACTTTGCGCCGGCCTTCTGGACCTTGTCCATGGAGAAGGCCTTCACCAGCTCGGGCAGGCTGAAGATTTCCTGCTCGGTGCCGGGATTCCAGCCGAGCATTGCGAGCATATTCACGAAAGCCTCGGGGAAATATCCGTCCTCGCGGTAGCCGCGGGAAGTTTCACCCTCGGGATTGGTCCACTGGAGGGGGAAAACCGGGAAGCCCATCTTGTCGCCGTCGCGTTTGCTGAGCTTGCCGTTGCCCACGGGCTTGAGGAGCAGGGAGAGATGCGCAAAGCGCGGACGCTCCCAGCCGAAGGCCCTGTAAAGGAGGTAATGCAGGGGGAGCGAAGGCAGCCATTCCTCGCCGCGGATAACCTCAGTGATCTCCATGAGGTGGTCGTCCACTATGTTCGCGAGATGGTAGGTCGGCAGTTCGTCGGCCCGCTTCCACAACACCTTGTCATCAAGGGTTGAGGTGTTTACTTCGATATGGCCTCGGATCATGTCGTCCATTTCCACGGTCTCGTTCTCGGGAATCTTGAAGCGGACTGTCCAGTCGGTGGTTTCGGCAAGCAGGCGACGGACCTCTTCTGCGGGAAGAGTGAGCGAATTGCGCAGTTTGCCGCGGGTTTCGTGATTGTAGATGAAAGTCTGCCCTGCACCTTCGGCCTCTGCGCGGAGCGCATTCAGTTCCTCGGCGCTGTCGAAGGCATAATAAGCGTAGCCGCCCTCCACCAGCTGCTCGGCGTACTTGCGGTAGATGCCGCGCCTCTGGCTCTGGCGGTAGGGGGCGTGGGGATGGCGCTCCGAAGGAGTCTCCACCACCTTGCCGTTTTCGTCCACGCCTTCGTCGGGCACTATCCCGCACCAGCGCAGCGATTCGATTATATACTCCTCGGCCCCCGGCACGAAGCGGTGGGAGTCGGTGTCCTCGATTCTCAGGATGAAATCCCCTCCGTTCTGCTTGGCGTACAGGTAGTTGTAAAGCGCAGTGCGGACTCCGCCCATATGGAGCGGACCGGTGGGGGAGGGTGCGAATCTTACTCTTGTCTTTTTCATCTTGCCTATGCTTTTTTAGCCCTGCGGATAGCGGGGGTGTTCTCCATGGCGAGCACGTCGTTCTCTTTCCTCAGCAGCAGAGGAAGATCGTCCTTGCTGTAATTGAAGATGCGCTCGTTGTCGCGGCTGTTGAATCCGATATGGGTGATGACGTTGCCCGAAGGAAGCGAGATGCCCTCGGTGCTTTCCTTCTCGTAACGGTCGTATTTGTAATTGCTGTCCAGCATGATGTAGTTGTCCGAGCTGCGCAGGCTCTCGCCGATGACGTCCTCGTAGCGGAGCCCGGCAACGATGGAAGTGATGCGCACGCAGTCGCCGGCCTCGGGGCTCTCGTCGTAGATGAGGCCGCGCTTGAAGTTGTTGCCTTTGCCGGTGTACTTCTCGATGAGGTCGTTGAGATTCTTCATCTCCTCCATGGTGAGGCCCTGGTCGTTCTTGCCGACGGTGGTGTTGGTAAGCACGTACTTGGCGCTCTTGAGGTTGAAGTCGTTGAGGAGCTTGGACTCGAAGGCTCCCTTCACCGCATCCTCGATGCGGTTCTTTCCTGTGCCGAAGCCGCTGCCCATAAGGGCCATGCCGCTGTCGCGGAGCATGGTCTTGACGTCCTCGAAGTCGACGTTCTGGTAGCCGCGCTTCTGGATTATTTCCACGATGCCCTTGACTGCGGTGGCGAGTACCTCGTCGGCCTTGGGGAAGGCGTCCTGGACCAGCAGATGGCTGAAGTGCTTGTAGAGGTTCTCGTTGTTTATTATGATGAGGCTGTCCACGTTCTTTTCGAGCTCGTGGATACCTTCGAGTGCGCGGGTGAGCGCCTTCTCGCCTTCGTTGACGAAGGGGATGGTGACAACTGCGACCGTGAGGATGCCCTTTTCCTTTGCCATCTTGGCAATCACGGGAGACGCCCCTGTGCCGGTGCCGCCGCCCATGCCGGCGGTGATGAACACCATCTGGGTTTCGCTGCCCAGTACCCTGGAAGCGATTTCGTCCTGTTTCTCGAGAGCGGCGTTGCGTCCCTTGGTGGGATTGGTGCCGGCTCCGAGCCCGGTCCCGAGCTGGATCTTTACGGGAACCGTGCAGGCGTTGAGGTGCATCGCGTCGGTGTTGCACACTATGAAGCTGCAACCCTGGATGCCCTGTCTGAACATATACTCGACCGCATTGCAGCCGCCTCCGCCTACACCGACAACCTTGATGGTATTGTCCGACGGAACCCAGTTCTTATCTTCTGGCATATAAAAGTTCTCTTCCATATCCGTGTCCTTTTCTTAATCCATTTCACCGAAAAGCCTGCCTGTGGTGTCGGCAATCTTTTTTGTCAATATAGTAACCTTGGTCCCCAGCCATCCCTGTTTCTGAGGCTTTTTGGGCTCTGCGGTCCTGCCGGCATCGGGATCGAAGACGGTGTCCTTCAAATCCGGCTCTTCCTCGGGCTTTGTTTCCTGGTTCGCCGGTGCGGCATTGCCCATAAGCTCATCCACTATTGCGCTTGCGGGGGCATCTTCAACCGGTTCCGGCTCAGGCTCCGGCTGCTTGAAGCCGGGAGCCGGAACATACTCCTTGGTGCAGTTGATCACATCGCTGCAGGCCCTGTAGAGCATTCCGACGGTAGCGGCCGAGCCCGGGTCGAGAATTGCCCTGAAATCGTTGGGAGAGATATCTTTGAGGCGCGGGTAGCCTACTCGTACATTGTATCCGGACATCGCCTTGATAAGCCCGGTGCAGTTGCCGAGCCCTGCGGTACCGCCGGTAAGCACCACTCCTGCGGAGAGCCTGTCGGCGTAATTGCTTTCCTGAATCTTGAACAGCAGTGCATCGATGATTTCCTTCATGCGGCAGGTGATAATCTCGGAGAGATACTTTACCGGGATGTCCTGGTAATTGCCGCCCTGGTCGTTGCTGATTCGCAGGATTTTGTCCGTGAGCGACTGCAGCTTTTCGGGCATGCATACTCCGTAGCCGAGTTTGATGTTCTCGGCGAGGGTGTCGTTGAAGCCGCATTCGCGCCTGATATCCGCGGTGACGTTCACGCCGCCGTAGGGAATTGCAAAATAGTAACGGAGGATGCCGCCCTCGTATATGGTGACGCTGCTCACGTTGCCGCCGATTTCCAGCAGGGCAACGCCGTTCTCCTTTTCTTCGGCGGTGAGCACCACATCGGCGACAGCTTCGGGCGAGAAGTACATCCGCGCAAGCCCGACACCTGCCTTGTTAAGGGCGTTGTCGATGGTCGAGAGCCCTTTCTTCTTGCCGACGAAAACCTTGAAAATGCCTTCGATGAGCGAACTCGTCATGCCGACGATGTCTTCCTCGCGGAGTCCCATCGAATCGTCCGTAGCGAACGACTGGGGGACCGCTCCGTAGATAACCTCGTTCTGCTCGTCGTCCAGGGGGTAGGAATTAAGCGCCTCGCTCTTGATGTACTCCACCTCTTCCATGCTGATGCAGGTGGATTCGTCGGTGCGCTTCATCTCGCCGGTGGCGATTTCCTGCTTGAGGCCGATGCGGGGGTAGTTGACCACAATCTGCGTAATCTTGATGCCGAGTTCGTTCTCGGCGTCTGCAATGGCGGCCTTGAGCACCTCCGAAGTCCTCAGGGGATTCTTGATTACTCCGTGGGTGACGCCGACGGAGGGGAACTCCCGGAAGTACAACACCTGGTTGTATCCGCCTCCGACCTTGGCCACCGCCAGGGCCGTCTTGTACGAACCGAAGTCCGCTGTAACTATATATCTCTCTTCCATATACTGAATTATTTTCTGCAAACGATCTGCCCGTTGTATTTTACGTTCACCGTCCTGTACCAGCCTTCTTCCTTCGAAGGCTTCACGTATTTATAATAGTCGGCGATTCTCGCGAATTTGGCTTCCGCGTCGCGGGGCGCTCCAAAGATGAAGCGTTCCCTGCCGGTGCGGGGTATGAGCGTGAGGTCGCCGTTATCGTCCACTGTCATCTGCACTATGCTCTGCTCCCAGGTCCTGGAGCCTGCAAGGTAGGCGGCGAGTCCGGCCATTCCTTCCAGCCATTCCTGTTCTTTGGGGTTGCGGGCCATGCCCTTGTAGCCGTCCCAGACACGTACGGGGATGTTTCCGTCCACCACCGGCACGTGTGCCGAATGGCCTTTCTGGAGCGGGAAGATAAAGCCGCGGTCGTCGATGTAGAATCCCCTGTCACCCTTCTGGAAGCGCATTACTGGCTGCCTCTGGGTGATGCTTATGTGCAGGATTCCGTCGCCGGTGGTCCAGGCTTCGCTCTTGAGCACTGCGGAATGGTTGTCCACCAGTCTTTCGATCGAAGCCAGGTCGAGGCTGTCGATACGAAGCCCGCTGAAGGTGCCGAAACTCCTGCGCAGCGCGTCGGTTATATCCTTGTCGCTGACGAAACGGTAATCGTCGCGGTACTGGATGTCGATGTCCTGGAAGGTGGTCTCGTGCCTGCTGTTGCGGGCAAACGAGTACACCGTCCAGAGCATTGCCGAGAACACTGCCAGGAAAGCGATAGCCAGAAGATATTTGAGTCCGGTGCGTATCATGAACGTTTCTCGAGCATTTCGGTTATGGGTGCAATGAAGCGGTCGATGTCGCCGGCGCCGAAGGTGACCAGCACGTCGAGGGGCTCCTTCTCCAGCAGGGGCAGGAGATCCTCCTTGGCGATGAGCACTTTCTCCGGGGCGGTGACGTCCTTGAAGATAATCTCGGAAGTAACGCCGGGAATGGGTTCCTCGCGGGCGGGGTAGATGCCCAGGAGGATGAGTTTGTCCACCGCGCTGAGGGCGCGTGCGAAGTCCGCTGCGAAATCCCTCGTGCGGGTATAGAGGTGCGGCTGGAAAACAGCCGTGATTTTTCTGTGCGGGAAGATGCCGCGGATGGAAGATATCGCCGTGGCGAGTTCCTCCGGATGATGGGCATAGTCGTCGATGTAGGTGAGGCCCGGGCGGTTGACGTGCTCGTCCAGGCGGCGTTTTGCACCCGCAAAGCTGCCGATGGCCTTGCGGATGGCCCCGGGAGCCACTCCGTGGGTGAGGCATACCGCAGCAGCGGCGACGCTGTTTTCGACATTAACCCAGCCGAGCGTGCCCACGCGGATGTCCGCCAGGACTCCTCCGGGATAATGCAGGTCGTAGGTGTAATGCCCGAGTGCGTCCACCCTGAGATTCCCGGCGTGGAAATCCGCTGCCTTGTCCTCGAAATGATAGGAGAAGATCTTTGCAGGAGTGTCCTTGGCCGAGAGGGGCAGGCCGAGCTTGGCGATGAGGGTGCCGCTAACCTGCGATGCGAACTGACGGAAAGCTTCCTGCACGTGCTCGAGGTCGCCGTAGATGTCCAGATGGTCGGCGTCCATCGCGGTGATTACCGCGATTTCGGGATGCAGCTGCAGGAAGGAACGGTCGAACTCGTCGGCCTCCGCAACCACCACGGGAGTGTGGCTTACGAGCATGTTTGTGCTGTAATTCTTGGAGATGCCTCCGAGGAAGGCGGAGCATCCTGCTCCGGATTCAGTGAGGATATGGGCGATAAGAGTTGATGTCGTGGTCTTGCCGTGGGTGCCGGCAACCGCCAGGCACTTCTGACCCTCGGTAATCTCGCCGAGCATGCGGCTGCGCTTGATCACGCGGTAACCCTTTGCCTGAACCGTCTGGAGCTCCTTCAGGGATGCGGGGATGGCGGGAGTGTAGACCACGAGGGTGCTCTCCACGTCCTGCGGAATCAGGTCGGGGCGGTCCTCGTAGTGCACTGCGATGCCCTCGGCTTCGAGTT
Organism: Bacteroidales bacterium; assembly: GCA_017617495.1. Taxonomy (GTDB): domain Bacteria; phylum Bacteroidota; class Bacteroidia; order Bacteroidales; family UBA932; genus Cryptobacteroides. The sequence goes on along the minus strand of JAFZWD010000058.1, from coordinate 58,961 downwards.
CTGCGGTGAGTTCGGAGGGAGTGCGGTCGTAGCCGGCCACCTCAAAACCCTTGAACTTGTAGTACCGGGCTATGGCGCTCATTCCGATTCCGCCTATACCTATAAAATATATATTCCTGTAACTCATACCAGTTTGTAAATCTCGTCAACTATAGTCTGCGCGGCGTCCAGCCTTGCGAGGGGCTCGGTGTTGCGCTCCATCTGCGCAATCTTCTTCTCGTCTCGAATCAGCTCCATCGCCGCAGGCATCAGCTTCTCCGCCGCTTCGGCGTCGCGCACCAGCACTGCTGCATCCTTGCTCACGAGAGCCATGGCGTTGTGCGTCTGGTGGTCCTCAGCCACGTTGGGGGAGGGCACGAACACGGCGGCCTTGCGCGTGGCGCAGATCTCCGAAATCGAAGAAGCCCCGCTGCGCGAGATGATCAGGTCCGCCGCCGCATAGGCGTAATCCATCCTCGCGATGAAATCGGAATGCCTGATGTCGGGGAGATCCCTTCCCGCCATAAACTCGTCCACGCCCTTCTTGTAGTACTTGCCGCACTGCCAGAGCACCTGCACGCCCTCGCCTCCGGGGCAGCCGTCGGATATCCACTTCTTCATCGCGGCATTGAGAGTGCCGCTGCCGAGACTTCCGCCCACTATGAGCAGATGCTTCTTGGCGGGGTCCAGCCCGTAGAATGCGAGCGCTTCCTTGCGTTCGGCGGCGCTGTAGGGGTGCATTTCGGGGCGGATGGGGTTGCCGCTGAAGACAATTTTGTCGGCAGGGAAGAACTTCTCCATGCCTTCGTAGGCCACGCAGATGCAGCCGACCTTCTTGGAAAGCATCCTGTTGGTGAGGCCGGCAAAGCCGTTCTGCTCCTGGATGAGGGTGGGGATGCCCTTTGCCACCGCCTTGCGCAGAAGGGGAGCGCTGGCATAGCCGCCCACGCCTATGGCGATGTCCGGCTTGAAGCTGTCGATTATGCGCCCGGCCTTGCGGAGGCTCGCCAGCCAGCGGAAGGGCACCTGGATATCGTTCTTGATATTCTTCCAGTTAAGCTGCCGCTGAAGGCCCAGGATGGGCAGGCCGACTATCTCGAATCCTGCCGCAGGCACTTTCTCCATCTCCATCTTGCCCTCGGCCCCCACGAAGAGAATCTCGTTTTCGGGGTTGAGCTCGCGGAGTTTGGATGCGATGGAAACGGCGGGGAAGATGTGTCCCCCCGTGCCGCCACCGCTGATAATTGCGCGTATCTTCTTATACTTCTTCATATTCCGGTTCGTCGTTAGTTTTTTCGCTTTCGAAATCGGCAAGGTCGCTCAGCGTGCTCTCCTGTTCGGCCTGCGCTTCTTCCTTCACCTGTTCGAGCTCTACGAGAGGAACGGCGTCCTGCTGCTCCTTCTTCATGCGTTTTGCGGCTATGCGGCTGAGGCTCAGGATTACCCCGAAGGCCGCCATGAAGCAGAGGAAGGCCGAGGTGCCGTGGCTTATCACCGGCAGCGTCTGGCCCGTCATCGGGCCGATGTCCACGTTCACGAAGATGTGCAGGAAAGCCTGCCCGCTGATCAGCAGCACCAGTCCGGCCACGCACATCTTGGCAAAGAAGTCGTCGCAGTTGCGGGCTATTATGGTGCCTCTGGCGAGAAGGCTCAGGTATATCATTATCACGAAGATGCCTCCGATGATGCCGTACTCCTCGATTATGAAGCTGAACATGTAGTCTTCCGAGAAATCGGGCACTACGTAGCGCTGCGAGCTGCGTCCGGGGCCTTTTCCGATGATTTTGCCCTGGTGGATGGCAATCTTTGCGCTGTAGGGCTGGCGGATTTCGTCAATCGCGTCCTGGAAGTCGCGGCTGCCGACTGGCGCCGTTTTGGCTATCTCTTCGGCGGGGCTGTCCTTGACTGCGCCGATGAGGCGGTTTTCGATGGTCGCCCAGCGCTCGAATACCGCGCCGTTGGGGTTGGACGCGCTGCGCGACACATGGTTGAGGCCGGCCACTACTCCGAGCAGAAGCAGTCCGCCCGCCATCAGCACCAGAAGGTCCTTGAACTTGCCGCCGCCCAGCATTATGAGCAGAAGCATCAGACCGCCGGTTATGAAGGCGGCGGAACCGCTGGCGGTGAGGGCCAGCACGAAAATCAGCACGAATGGTATGTAGAGCGCTGTCCAGCGCCGCAGGTCATCGGCCCAGTGCGCATATTTGGGATCGGTGAACCATTTGTCGAAATGGCCGTTCCGGTATGCATCCATCGCCCAGGCGAGGTACATCATCATGGATACCTTCACTACCTCGAGCACGTGGATCTGCTGCCCGGCCACCGAAAGGATACGCCAGGAACCGTTGACGCTGGCGGCGCGCACAACACCCAGGTTCAGGTGCCCGGCCACGAAGACGAGCAGCCCCAGCGACAGCAGGAAGCCCCATTTGGCAAAGAATTTCCAAACGCGGAGGCTCTTTATGTTGTAGCAGAATATCAGCACTCCGATGCCGGCGAGCGACAGTATTATCTGCCCTTTGAGTATGTCTATCCTCGTGGCTTCGCCCTTGAGCAGGCTGGAGGTCGAAGAGAACAGGCACAGGATCGAGCACAGGATGAGCAGCAGCACGACAATCCAGACGATCTTGTCGCCTTCCATCTCGTCCAGATAGGTCCAGAATTTCTTTTTGCCGTCCGTTGCCATAAATCCTCAGGGTTAAAGGTTCCTTACCGCGGCTTTGAACTGGTCGCCGCGGTCCTCGTAGCATTTGAAGAGGTCGAAGCTGGCGCAGCAGGGGCTGAGCAGTACCACGTCGCCGCTTTCGGCGAATGCCGCGGATGCCTTCACCGCCTCCTGGGCGCTGAGCGTGTCGACTATCCTGTCGCTGCCGACGATGTGCTCGAACGCAGCGTGAATCTTGCTGTTGTCCACTCCGAGGCAGACGATTGCCTTGACCTTTGCCTTTACAAGCTCGGTGAGTACGGAATAGTCGTTGCCCTTGTCGGTGCCCCCGACTATCCACACCACGGGCTTGGTCTGGCTTTCGAGCGCGTACCATGCCGAATCCACGTTGGTGGCCTTGGAGTCGTTGATGTAGAGCACCCCGCCCACGCTGAGCACGGGCTCAAGCCTGTGCTCGATGGGGGTAAAGCTCTTGAGCGAGCTTCGGATTATCTCGTTCTTGATGCCTGTGGCCTTTGCCGCCAGGGCGGCTGCCATCGAGTTGTAGATGTTGTGCCTGCCACCGAGTGCCAGTTCGTTGAGGAAGATTTCGCTTTCGCTCTGCTTGTAGCGCAGGACGATTTTACCTTCGCGAACGAACGCACCCTGCTCAACTTCCTGCTTCTGCGAGAAGGGGAGCATCTGGGCGTGGACCACTATCTTGCTGAGATGTCCGATTGTGATGTCGTCGTCCGAATCGAATATGAAGCAGTCCTCCGGGCGCAGGTTCTGCGTGATGCGGAACTTGCTGCGGATGTAGTTTTCGAAATTGTGGTCGTAGCGGTCGAGATGGTCCGGGGTGATGTTGGTGATGATGGCGATGTCCGGACGGAAATCGTAGCAGCCGTCCAGCTGGAAACTGCTGATTTCCAGTACGTAATAGTCGTGCTGCTCGGTCGCCACCTGCAGTGCGTAGCTTTTGCCGATGTTGCCGCCCAGGCCTACGTTGAGGCCGGCGTTCTGCAGCAGGTAGTATATGAGCGAAGTGGTTGTGGTCTTGCCGTTGGATCCGGTGATGCAGATCTTCCGGGCGCTGTCGTAGCGGCCGGCGAATTCTATCTCCGAAATCACCTTTATCCCCTTGGCCACAAGCTTCCGCACGATGGGCACGGTCTCCGGGATGCCGGGGCTCTTGACTACCTCGTCGGCGTTCAGCACCAGATCCTCGGTGTGCCCGCCCTCTTCGAAGGGCACATCCCATTTGCGCAGCATCTGCGCGTATTCTTCCTTTATCTTCCCGTTGTCGGAAAGAAACACATCGAAACCCTTCACTTTCGCGAGGACCGCGGCTCCCACGCCGCTTTCGGCCCCGCCCAAAACAACAAGTCTTGCCATCGCCTAACGTATTTTAAGCAGTGCCAAAGTGCTGACAGCCAGTATAATACCTACAATCCAGAAGCGGGAAACTATGCGCGGTTCCGGCACGCCCTGTTTCTGGTAATGATGATGCAGCGGGGCCATCAGGAAAACGCGGCGGCCCTCGCCATATTTGTGCCTGGTGTATTTGAACCAGTATTTCTGAATCAGCACGCTCGCGCTCTCCACCAGGAAAATGCCGCAGAGCAGCGGGAGAAGAAGTTCCTTGCGGATGAGGATTGCGCTCACTCCGATGATGCCGCCGATGGCAAGGCTTCCCGTATCGCCCATGAATACCTGGGCGGGGAAGGTGTTGTACCACAGGAACCCTATCAGCGCACCTACGAATGCGGCCATGAAGACTGCAATCTCGCCGGTGCCCGGCAGGTACATAATGTTCAGGTAGCCGGAATTCAGGATGTTGCCGCTGAGATAGGCGAGCACTGCGATGACCACGGAGATTATTGATGAAGTGCCGGCGGAAAGGCCGTCCAGGCCGTCGGTGAGGTTGGCTCCGTTGGAGCAGGCGAGTATGACCACGATTATCATCACCACGTAAATGCCCCAGGAGACGTACATTCCGAGCTGTCCCTTGAACGGCGAGAGCCAGGAATAGTCGAACTCGTTGGCCTTCACGAAAGGAATGGTAGTTACGAGCTGTTTGGGCGCCTGTCCCCAGATGTTCTGCGAGAAGCAGAAGATGAGAGCGATACCCAGGGCCAGTACAAACTGCAGTATGAGTTTACCCCGCTCGCTCATTCCCTCCTTGTTATGTCTGAACACCTTGATATAATCGTCGGCAAAGCCGATGCCTCCGCACCAGAGCGTTGTGATAAGAAGCAGGATTATGTAGATATTGCCCAGGTCGCAGGTGAGAAGCACGGACACGATGAGCGACAGCAGGATTATGATGCCTCCCATGGTAGGGGTGCCCTTTTTCTGCATCTGTCCCTCGAGACCGAGGTCGCGCACGGTTTCGCCGATCTGCCTGAGCTGCAGCCAGGCAATGATTCTTTTTCCGGCGAAGAAGGATATAAGCATGCTTATCACCACTGCGGCGATTGCCCTGAACGATATGTAAGCCAGCAGGCCGTGCCCCGGGAAGTCGGTGTTTTTCAGCAGTTCTGAAAGGTAGTATATCATAACGATTTAAAGATTTCGTCAACTATTTCACGTTCGTCAAAGTGGTATTTGGTGGTACCGATGATCTGGTAGGTCTCGTGCCCCTTGCCCGCGATGAGGATGGTGGCGGACTCGGGGGCGGTGAGTATCGCAGTGCGGATGGCTTCCCTGCGGTCGGTTATGCAGATGGCCCTTGCCGCACCCTTTGCGCTGAGACCCGTGCGGATCTCGGCGATAATGTCGTCCGGGTTCTCCGTGCGGCAGTTGTCCGAGGTTATGAAGATGCGGTCGGCCATCTTCTCCGCTATCGCCGCCATCTCGGGCCGCTTGCTGCGGTCGCGGTCGCCTCCGCATCCGAAGAGACAGATAAGCTGCCGTTTCGGGGCGATGTCGCGCAGAGTTTTGAGCACGTTCTCGAGTGCGTCGGGAGTGTGTGCGTAGTCTATCACCACTGCAAGGTCCCTGGGGCCGCGCAGTGTCTCCAGCCTGCCGGGCGCGCTTTCGAGCTTGCTGACCGCAAGCAGGATTTCGCCCTTGTCGGCGCCGAGTGCAAGCGCCGCGCAGTATATCGCGAGCACGTTGTATGCATTGTGGGCGCCGGTGAGCCTGGTCCAGACCTCGGTGCCGTCGATCTTGAGGAGCATGCCCTCGAAGCTTTCCTCGAGTATGCGGCAGTTGTGGTCGGCGGCCTTGCGGCAGGAGTAGGTGACCACTTTCGCCCTGGTATTCTGAGTCATCACCAGTCCGTTGCGGTCGTCGGCGTTGGTAATGGCCACCGCATCCGCGCCGAGTCCGTCGAAGAAGAGCTTCTTGCAGCGGAGGTACTCCGCAAAGGTCTTGTGATAGTCCAGATGGTCGTGGGTGAGGTTGCTGAAGATGCCCACCCTGAATTCGAGGCCGGCGGTGCGCTCCTGCTCGATGCCGATGGAACTCACCTCCATGAAGCAGTACTTGCATCCAGCTTCCACCATCTCCGCCATAAGCGAATTGATGGTGATGGGGTCGGCGGTGGTGTTGGCGGTTTCGCTGCGGCGGGTGCCCACGTAATTGGCTATGGTCGACAGCAGCCCGCACTCGTATCCGAGCCCGCGGAAAAGGTTATAGAGGAGCGTGACAGTTGTGGTTTTGCCGTTGGTGCCGGTAATTCCCACCAGCTCGAGTTTGCCGGACGGATGCCCGTAGAAACGGTCGGCGCACAGGGCCAGTGCCCTGCGGTCGGCGTCCACCACCGCGGCTGCGCCCTTCTCCACCGCCTGGTCCACGAAGGCGTGCCCGTCCACCGCGCATCCCTTGACGGCGATGAACAGCCATCCCTTCTCCACCTTGCGGGAATCGGAGGTTATTCCCAGGACTTCGGTGTCCGGAGTGCCGCGCAGAATGGTCGCGCCCGTTCCTTTTATTATATCTGCAAGTTTCATTTCAATACTATGTTAACTGTGCTTCCGGCCCTGAGCCTCGCTCCCGGGGCGGGGGACTGGCTCCTGGCAAGGCCGCTTCCGGTGTAGCTGCAGTGCAGGCCGGCGTTTTCCGCCAGGTACAGGATGTCGCTGATGCCCATCCCCCTGAAGTCGGGCAGGATCACCGTGTCGCCTCCTTCCTTGGAAGACTGCACCTCCACTTCGGGAAGATCCGCCTTCATCGCAGGCACCTGGCCTTCCTTCCCTATATGTTCCCTCCACGTGGGCTCCGTATCGGCGATGTAATTTACTACGTCCTTCACCGCCCTGGCGGGGATGCCGCCTCCCTGGTACTGGCGCCTGGTAGGTTTGGAAACAACCTGGCACACGATGCTGTACTTGGGGCTCTCGGCGGGGAAGAATCCCACGAAGGTGCCCTGGTAGATGCGGCCCTCGTCGCTGGTGTAGCTGCCGCCCACCGTGGCAAAGGAAGTTCCGGTCTTGCCCGCCACCTTGCACTTGGCATTCTTGAGCACCTTGGCGGTACCTTCTTCGGTTACCGCGAGAAGCGCCCTGCGCAGGGTGTCGATGGAGGCCTTTTTGCACATCGCCTTGTTTATGTAGCTCTGCCCGTATTTTACCAGAACGTCTCCGCGGTACTCCACGTCTTCCACAAGGTAAGGCTTCATCAGGCGGCCGCCGTTGGCGATTCCGTTGTAGAACGTGAGTATCTGCAGGGGAGTTTCCATTGTGCCGTAGCCGAAGCCGACCTGCGCCAGCGAAGTGTTGCTGAAGAGCTTCTTGCCGTGTTTGTCCCTGGCGTTCGGATCCGGGATGTACGGCGCGGCCATGCCGTCGAGGTCGAAGTTGAACGAGTCGCCGAGGCCGAACTGGTAAAGCTTGGAAACGAATTCCGCCTTGCGGTCCTTGTAATTCTCGACCGCTATGGTGGAAAGAACGTAGTTGGAGGAAATCTTGAATCCGTCCAGGTAGCTTATTTCGTTAGTTTTGTATTCCCTTTCCCAGTCCAGGATGTGCACGTCCTGCGGATAGTTGCCCGCGACGTTGCGCACATGGCCGTGGTTGGTGGGGATGGTCTCATCGAGGCTCTTTATGTAGCCGTCGTCGATTGCCGCCAGCAGTGTGGCTGTCTTGAATACAGAACCGGGTTCGCAGCGGCGCTGGATGGCGGTGTTGTAAACTTCGCCGAAGTGCTGGGGATTGATCAGCTCGCGCTTGAGGTTTACCATCGCCCGGATGGCTCCGCTCTTCACGTCCATCAGCACCAGGCAGGCCTCTTCGAGGTCTTCTTCGTCCTGAATCTTGCTCCTGAGCGCCTTGTCGGCGATGTCCTGGAGGTCGATGTCTATGGTGATGCGGAGGTCCTTTCCGTCTATCGCGCGCACATAACTGCTGTCGTTGTCGCGGATGCGCCCGCGGTCGCTGGTGCGCCTGACCTCGCGGCCGTCCTTGCCGTGGAGCACGGAGTCGAACTTGCGCTCGAGGCCCTTGTTGGCATCTTCGGTGCCCAGGTCGCCGCTGTTGTCCTTAACGTATCCGAGGGCCCTGCGCGCGAGGCTGCCGTAGGGATATTTGCGGACGTTGCGGCCCTTGACTATGAGCCCGCCGCGTCCCGGAGCCAGCTTGAAGAGGGGAAGCTTTTTGAGCTCGCCCAGCGTGGTGAGGTCCACGTGCTTGGCTATGGGCAGATATTTCGCCCCGTTGGAGCGGCCGTTGCGTATGGCCGCGAAGTATTCGTCCGCGGTCTTTTCGCCGATGAGTTTTTCCAGTCCGTACGAAAGCTTGCGGGCGTCGTCGAGCCAGCGGGCCTCCCTCCGTGCAGCGGTGTCTTTGTTGGAGAGGCGCGCGAAGGCATCCTTCATCACAGTGCAGTCCATACGGATTTCGTATTCGGGATACGACATTGCGAGAAGCCTGCCCCTGCAGTCGATTATGTTGCCGCGCACGGGTTCCAGGACCAGCCTTTCGGGCTTGGGAGTGAGCGCCCGGGCGATCTTTTCGTCCGGTTTCCAGATGAACTGATAGTATACCAGTTTCCCTACCACAGCCACCGATGCGAGCAACAGCAGCAGGTAGAAGAGGTACAAGGTATAGCCTATCTTATCTTTTTTCTCACTCATTTTTCCAGAACAATTGCGGGGCTTGTAGGTTCTTCCAGCTTCGAGCCCATCTCCTTAAGCCTTTCGGCGATGGACGAGCGCCTGCTCATCGATGCGACCTGGAAGGTCTTGTCGGAGTAGATGACTTCGAGCTGTTTAAGCGTTTCGTTGTTGCGTTCTACCTTGCTCAGGGTGTTCTCTTCCAGAAGGTTGAGGAGGATGAGCAGGGCGAGCAGGACGAAGGTGTACAGATACTTGGCAAAGTGCCTGCCCACCTGCATGCGGAGGAGCAGCTCTCCCTTGATTATTGCAAGGAAGCTGTTCTTGAGCAACGTGCCGATGTCGGCAATGCGCCATTTTGTGTGTATCTGTTCTTTCATATCCTTTCTGCGATGCGTAGTTTGGCGCTCCTGGCGCGGGTGTTGGCGGCAATTTCCTCTTCTTCAGGCACAATGGCCTTGCCGATGGGCTTGAGCGGAGCGGAGATGCGGCCGTAAACGTCCTTTTCCACCCTGCCCTCGATGTTGCCCGACTTGAAGAAGTTCTTCACCATCCGGTCCTCGAGGGAATGGTAGGTGATAACTGCGATGCGGCCGCCCTTCTTAAGGGAGTTCGCCGCGCCTTCCAGGAACTTCTCGAGCGAGCGCATCTCGCCGTTGACTTCGATGCGAAGGGCCTGGTAGACCTTTGCAAGGAATTTGTGCTCTGCGAAAGACGGCAGGGCCGCTGCGATGGCGTTGTCGAGGTCATCCGTACTGAGAATGGGAGTTTCCGCCCTCGCGGCGGTTATGAGGCCCGCTACTTTGTGGGCGTTTTCCACTTCTCCGTACAGTTTGAGGATAGTTTCCAACTCGTTTTGCGTATACGAATTGACAACGTCCGCTGCAGTCTTGTCGCCCTGCACGTTCATTCGCATGTCCAAAGGAGCACTGTAGCGGAAAGAGAAGCCCCTTTCCGCGGTGTCAAACTGATGCGACGACACCCCCAGGTCTGCCAGGATGCCGTCTAGTCCCTCCGGGAAGTACAGGAGGGTATAGTTGTGTATGAATCTGAAATTATTGTGTATCAGGGAGAACCTTTCGTCCTCCAATGCGTTCTGCGCCGCGTCCGCATCGCGGTCGAAGGCCATCAGGCGCCCGTCGGGGGAGAGCCTGCGCAGAATCTCGGCGCTGTGGCCGCCGCCTCCGAAGGTGGCATCGGCGTAGCAGCCGGATGGATTTGTTATCAGGGAATCGACGCTCTCGGAGAGCAGGACGGGTTTATGGTACACGCTCGCGGATCTCCTATCTATTTATCAGATAGTGACTCCGCCAGGGCAATGAACTCGTCTTCCGAAATGCGGCTCCCCTCAAATTTCTCCTTCGCCCAGATTTCGATTTTGAAGTCATTGCCGGAGAAAACCACTTCCTTGGTTACACCTATGGACTCAAGGAGTTTGCGCGACACGGTAATGCGGCCCAGTTTTGCATCGGGCTCCACCACGTCGCGGTCGCGCATATATTCTCTCCAGAACATTGCGTCTTTCTTGTTGAAGAAATTGAGTTTGCCCTTCACTTCGGCGCTCTGCCTTTCCCACTCCTCATAAGTGTACATGTCCAGGCAGGGCGAAAAAAGGGATTTTTTGATCACGAACCTCATGTCTCCACCGGGCGGCAACAGCCCCTTGAGCGGCGCGGGAAAGACCATTCTCCCCTTGTCGTCAATTCTTGAGCCGTATTCGCCGATGAAGGTGACCATATTCATATACGCAATTGGCACAAAGGTACGAATTATTTTCCACTTTATTCCACCTTCTTCCAAATTTTTCCACAATTTTATCAACAGCCCCGCCGAAGGCGCACTGCAGCAGCGTCCTTGCCCCCGGGTCTCTGTCCCCTCGGCGGCGACCTGCCGAGGACCTTTTGCGTTTTGGCCGGTTTTCGCTAAAGGTCCCCTCGAAAAAAGCACAGGCCTTTTCTTCGCCAAAAACAATAAAGTGGAAACGTGAGCAGAAATGAAAATACTGTTTCATTCCGCAAAAGTATAACCGGTTTTTCGAACAAAAGGAGCAAAGACCTACGAAAACATAAAAATGTTTTTGAATTAATGCAGAAATATATGTTTTTGTAACGCCCGTTTCAAAAAGTCTTCGCACCTTGCGCTCATGAAAATGAGAGAAATGTGTGCGGCGGACAGGCCGCGGGAAAAGATGATGGAACGCGGGCCCGGCGGACTCGGAAATGCCGAGCTCCTGGCGGTGCTTCTGCGAACAGGAAACAGGGAGGAAAGCGCGGTCGAACTGGCCCAGAAGCTGCTAAAGATGGCTGACGGGAGCCTTGTGCGACTGTTCGGCTGGAATGCGGCTAAATTATGTTCTATGCCAGGAATCGGCCCTTACAAGGCGGCTGGCGTGTTGGCGGCTTTCGAACTCGGGCGCCGCTTCCTGCAGGAGGGCGCTCCGGTGGAAAAACGGCCCCTTCTTACTCCGAGAATGATTTATGACCTGATGGCGCCGGTGCTCAAGGGCCTCGACCACGAAGAGTGCTGGGTGCTGGGGTTCAATGTGTCCTGTTATCTGGTCGGCAGGCAGAAGCTCACGCAGGGCGCGATGAACTCAACTGCAATCGACTCCCGCCAGGTGCTCAAGGCCGCTTTGGACTGGGGCGCCCACTCTGTGGTGCTGATGCACAACCACCCCTCCGGCAACCCCCGCCCCGGGCCAGAAGACATCCGCCAGACCGAACGCGTCAAACAGGCCTGCAGCGCCTTCGGCATCCAGCTCTCCGACCACATCGTCTTCTGCGACGACTCCTTCTTCAGCTTCGCCGACGACCGCCCCTACTCCGCACAACACTAATGCACCCGCCATAAAAATGAGCGCATCAGCGCGAACGGCGAAGGCCGGTCCGAAGGACTAAGGCCCAGAGCCGCAGGGTACATTAGGGGCGGGCCCCTAATAAATGGTCTTTCGGCGCTCGCGCCGAATGCACCAAAAAAGGAGAAGCGGCCTGCTTCTCCTTTTTGGGTGCAATGTGGGGCTCGAACCCACGACAACCAGAACCACAATCTGGGACTCTACCAACTGAGCTAATTGCACCATGTAGCCCCGAAGGGACTGCAAAGGTACAAAAATATTTTAACTGAACAATAGCTCGGGGCATTTTTGTATCTTTGTGTCACTATGGCAAGAGAAATCAAGTTCTCCCTGGTCTACAGGGATATGTGGCAGTCCTCCGGCAAGTACGTGCCAAGGGTGGACCAGTTGGTCCGCGTGGCTCCTGCGATTATCGACATGGGCGTTTTCGACCGCGTGGAGACCAACGGCGGCGCCTTCGAGCAGGTGAACCTGCTCTTCGGGGAAAACCCGAACACTGCCGTGCGGCAGTGGACGGCGCCCTTCCATAAGGCCGGCATCCAGACACATATGCTCGAAAGGGGCCTTAACGCCCTCCGGATGAACCCCGTTCCGGCAGATGTCCGCGAACTGATGTTCAAGGTCAAAAAGGCTCAGGGCACAGACATCGCCCGCTCCTTCTGCGGGCTCAACGACCACAGGAACCTCCGCCTCAGCGTAGAATACGCAAAGAAAGCCGGAATGATCTCCCAGGCCGCTCTTTCCATCACCAACAGCCCGGTCCACACCGTGGAATACTATATGGGCGTGGTGGACAAACTGGTGGAGTACGGCACCGACGAAATCTGCCTCAAGGATATGGCAGGCATCGGACGCCCGAGCTTCCTGGCGCAACTTGTCGCCGAAATCAAGAAGAAATATCCGCATATCGCAGTGCAGTACCACGGGCATTGCGGCCCCGGCTTCTCCCCGGCATCCATGCTGGAGGTGGCACGCGCCGGCGCCGACTATCTGGATGTAGCCGTGGAGCCTCTCTCCTGGGGCAAAGTGCATCCCGATGTGATAACCATCCGCGAAATGCTCCGCGCCGACGGCTTCCTGGTAAAGGATATAAATATGGACGCCTATATGCAGGTGCGCGCCCTTACCCAGGAGTTCATCGACGACTTCCTCGGCTACTGGATCAACCCCGCCAATAAGGTGATGACCTCGCTGCTGGTGGGCTGCGGCCTTCCCGGCGGAATGATGGGCTCGATGATGGCGGATCTCAAGCCATTCCTCGGCGCGATTAATGCAGCCGAGCGTGCTGCCGGCAGGCCGGAAATCAGTCTCGATACGCTGATGGTCAAGCTCTTTGAGGAGGTGCAGTACGTCTGGCCGCGCCTCGGCTATCCACCGCTCGTAACCCCGTTCAGCCAGTATGTCAAGAATACCGCGCTGATGAATCTGCTCGACACGCTCAAGGGCAAACCGCGCTGGAGCTCCATCGACAGGGATACCTGGGGGATGATTCTCGGCAAGATGGGCCGTCTGCCCGGAAAGCTCGCGCCGGAGATAGTCGCGCTCGCAAAGGAAAAGGGCCTCGAATTCTACGAGGGCAATCCTCAGGACGAATACCCCGACGAGCTGCCGAAGTTCGAAGCGATGATGCGCGAAGAAGGCTGGGAGGAAGGTCCCGACCGCGAGGAGCTCTTTGAGCTTGCAATGCACGAGCGCCAGTACCGCGACTACCGCAGCGGCATAGCCAAGGAGCGTTTCAACACCGAACTGGAGGACTTCCGCGCCAAGGCGGGTGCCCCGATTGTGATCAAGCGCCCGGTGGTGGAACTGCCCGAATTCGATGCTGAAGAATTTCTCAAGCTTCATCCCGAGGCAATCGCCGTGCAGGCCCCCGTCAAGGGACGCATCCTATGGGGTGTGGATGTCGATGACGATTCCACCGCCCCCGTTGCCGGCACCAAGGTCGAGGCAGGCAAGCCGCTTGGCTTCGTGGACACATACTATGGTCACGAGGAAATCGTTCCCGCAGTGTCCGGGCGCGTTCTTGCCGTCATGGCTCCCCAGGGCAAAGAGGTTGTCAAAGGCGAGATTGTCGCGTTTATTCAGTAGTTATTTCCGAGCTATTTTAAAGACGGCCGGCGAGAGGTGGCAATAGCCGCCGGGGTTCTTGTCGAGGTAGTCCTGGTGGTACTCGTCGGCGGGGTAGAAGCACAAGAGTGGCAGAAGCTCCACCGGGATGGAGGCGACGCCGAGGTCTTTCTTGACAGAGGCAAACACCTTTTCCAGAACTGGCAGATCGGACTCGTCAGCATAAAATACGCCGGTGCGATAGCGCGTACCTTCGTCGCCGCCCTGTTTGTTAAGGCTCAGGGGGTCTATAATCTTGAAGTAGAGACCGGCGAGTTCTTTGAGCGAAACTACCTCCGGATTATACTTTACGTGGACGCATTCAGCGTGGCCGGTGGTATCCGTATAGACCTGTTCATAGGTGGGATTCTTCAGTCGGCCGTTAGCAAAACCTACCTCCGTAAACTCCACTCCTTCAATGAGTTTGAAGAATTTCTGTGCGCCCCAGAAGCAGCCGGCTGCAAACCAGATATCGCATTGAGGACCATAGGCCAGCCCGCCTATCATTTCGAGCCAGATACGGTCGGTTTCATCAAAGGTAGAGAGTTCACGGCTGTCTATATCCAGCACCGCTACGATGTCGTTATTGTGCCAGACCGGAACGACTATTTCGCTGCGGCTCTCGCTCGAACATGCTATGTGTCCCGGGAACTGTTCGACATCCGGAACCACTACGGTACGTCTTTCGGCCCAAGATGTTCCGCAGACTCCTCTGCCTTTCTTAATTCTGTAGCACGCAACCGGCCCCTGGAACGGACCCAGTACCAGTTCTTTGCCTTCCACCCTGTAAAATCCTGTCCACCAGAATCCCATCTCGCGGTGCAGCAGTGCAGCGATGTTCGCCATCCTGGCGACCACGTCGCTCTCGCCTTCCACCAGGGCCTTCGCCTGGCGCAGCAGTTCACGGTATTTCTGTTCCTTTTCGCTCATCCGACTTCAAAGATAGCAGTAATTCCGATTTCTTCTCAGGACCTTTTGCGAAAAAGGCGAAAAATGCAGAAGGTCCTGCCAAATTTCGGGGGACCTTTAGCAAAATAGAGCCAAAATGCAAAAGGTCCCGCCATTTTCGAGGGGACCTTTAGCGAAAACCGGCCAAAATGCAGAAGGTCACCAGCGAGATTGCCGATCGGGTCGGCAATGACGGTGTGCAGCGGCGGGGAGGCAGCGGCTGCGAGCGACCTCGAGCAAAAAGGTCCCAGGTGAGGCGCCAGCAAAATGGCCGTCTCGCGGTCCGCAGTTTGTCCGACGACGGTTAGGCCCGAAGGGACTAAAACGGAGGAGTTTGCGGCGAGGCCATTTTGCCAGCCCCACCCTTTTTGCGAGGTCGGGAGCGAGTGGCCGCCTGCTCCCCTCTGCGGAGGGCGAAGGGCAGCGGCCCAAGGCCCGAGCCTATTCAGCCTTAGGGAGCTGGTCCTGGAGGAAGCGGGCGAGGTCGGTGTAGAAGACCTCGCGGTACTGCTGGAGGCCGTCGGGATGGTAGGGTTCGTGGTAGAAGCCCCAGCCGTGGCCGCCGATGGGGTAGATGTGCATCTGGCAGGGTACGTTGTGGGCCTGGAGGGCCTGGAAGTACATGAAGCTGTTCACAGGGGGAACCACGTTGTCGTAGGCGCTGAGCGCGATAAAGGTCTCGGGAGTTTCCGGCGTGACCTGCTTCTGCGGCGAATAGAGGTCCACAAGGTCCTCGGAAGGAATTTCGCCGAGCAGGCCGTGGCGCGTGCCGACATGGGTAATGCTGAGTGTGGTGAGGTCGATCACGGGGTAGATGAGTACCGAGAAATCCGGGCGGGTGATGTCGTCCGCGTAGAGCGTGGATGCGGTGGCCGCAAGGTGCCCGCCGGCGGAGTAGCCCATCACGCCGATTTTGCTGATGCCCCATTCCTGTGCGTGGGCGCGGCAGTAGCGGAATGCGTTCTGAACGTCGGTGAGGGGAACCGTACGGTGGAAATTGGGTAGGCGGTAATTCACGCTGCACACCGTAACTCCCTGGCTTGTAAGCCATTCGGCCGCGCACATGCCTTCATTAATAGAAGAGACGATCTGATAGCCGCCGCCGGGGCAGTTGACTATGCAGAGTCCGTTGGGATTCTTCGGGAAATAGATGTCCACGCGGGCGCTGTCGCCGATGTTGGCGATGTTGCCGTTGGGGTTCACCACCTCGGGGCCGCGGAGTCCGTTGTCCTCGCCGGGACCGAGGGTGATCTGCTGTCCGTTTTCGACAATACCTGCATCGACTGCCTGTCCCTGGGGATAGAGCAGCACGGTGAGGTCGGGCTGAAGGGGAACGTACTCAGGCTGTTTTGCCTGCTTGCAGGCGGCAAGGCAAAGGGCCGCGATGCCGAGGGCGATGATAATCTTTTTCATATAGGTTATTGTTTTACGAGTTCGCATAAAAGTGTGGCCGAACTGCAGTCCAGCACGCGAACCTGCACATAGTCGCAGGCCTTGTGCTCAGAATCGGTCCACACGCACATCTTGCCGGCTCCGTTGCGTCCGCAGAGCTGGCCGTCTCCCTTCTTGGAAGGGCCTTCGACAAGCACCTCGAACACCTTGTCGAGGTCCCTCCGGTTGCTCTCAAGGGACAGGTTATTCTGCAGCTCGATAAGCTCGTTAAGCCTGCGCGTCTTGACCTCGGGAGGCACGTCGTCGGGGTAGTTGCGGGCGGCAAGGGTGCCGGGCCGTTCGGAATAATTGAACATGAAGGCGGAGTCGAATCCCACCTCGCGGAAAAGCGAAAGCGTGTCGCGGAACTCCTCCTCGGTTTCGGAGCAGAAGCCCACTATCGCGTCGGTGCTGATGCCGCAGTCGGGCATTGCCTCGCGGATTTTCGCCACCCTGCCGAGATACCACTCGCGGGTATAGCGGCGGCGCATCTTTTCAAGGATGCGGTCGTTGCCACTCTGCACCGGCAGATGGATCTGGTGGCAGATGTTGGGGCGCGACGCCATGGTGGCGATGACTTCGTCGGAGATGTCCTTGGGATGCGAAGTGGAGAAGCGCACGCGCAGCTGCGGCGAGACGTCCGCCACGAGGGCGAGAAGCTTCGCAAAGTTCACATCTTCAAAGAGATAGGAGTCCACGTTCTGCCCGAGGAGAGTTACTTCGCGATAGCCCTTTTCCACGCATTCGCAAGCCTCCCGCACTATGGTCCGCCAGTCGCGGCTGCGCTCCGCCCCGCGGGTGTAAGGCACCACGCAATAGGAGCAGACGTTGTTGCATCCGCGCATTATGGAGATGAAGGCGCTCACCCCGCCCTTGTCGATGCGCACGGGGGAGATGTCGCCGTAGGTCTCCTCCCGGGAGAGGATAACGTTGATGCCGGGATGCCCGGAGGATGCTTCAGCGATGAGGGCGGGCAGGTTGCGGTAGGCGTCGGGCCCGGCAACAATGTCCACTTTGCCTGTGTCCAGCAGTTTGTCCTTGAGGCGCTCGGCCATGCAGCCGAGGATGCCCACAAGCACTCCGGGGCGCGATTTCCTGAAAGTGGAGAAGTAATCCAGGCGTCCCCAGATGCGCTGCTCGGCATTGTCCCGGATAGAGCAGGTATTGGCGAAAATAACATCGGCCTCGGCGATGTCTTCCGTCCGCTCGAATCCTTCGCGTGCCAGGATGGAAAACACCACCTCGGTGTCGTTCACGTTCATCTGGCAACCGTATGTCTCGATGTATAGCTTCTTCATACCTCTTTGCTGATGCAAAGATAGAAATTCTTCGTATATTTGTAGGTTAGTATGCATATGAAAAAGAGTATCGTCCTCATATTGGCTGCAGTACTTGCAATAGCGAGCCTGAGCTCCTGCGTAAACAAGTACAAGAAGGTCAAGATAGTGTCCTGCGACGTCGAATCCTTCATCCCCTCGGGTCTGAAGAGTTTCAACGCCGTGGCGAAGGTCGGCATCGACAATCCGGCTCCGGACTTCAATATCAAGAACATCCGCGCCGTAGTGCGCAGGGATACCCTCGAAGTGCTGTATATGGACGCCGAGAACGTGGCGGTGGACGCCAAATGCAACAAGGTTTACCGTGTACCCGTGGCGGGTCAGCTCAGCAAGAGCGTCAGCCTTATCCAGCTCGTGGTTATGGCAAAGAACCTTCAGTCCGAAATCGATGCCTACAAGGTGGACATAACCGGCCGCGCCACCGTGGCCGGCAACATCGGCAAGGACATCAAATACAAGGACGTGCCGCTTAAAAAGTTTATCGACAGGCTATGAGAAAAATCATACTTCTGATTGCACTCACGGCAGCTACTACGCTGCTTTCTCCACGTACGGGCGCCCAACTGCCCCCGGCGGGATACGAATACGCGGACTCGGTCATCTTCATTCCGGTTGCGCAGGTGGATTCCTCGCTCAAGGGGAAGGATATCTTCGCGGTGCTACCGGACAACGTTACCGTGGTGCAGTCCGGTGCCATCCGCAGCCTGGTGGAGACAAGGACCCGCACCAACGACGGCAAGATGCAGAGCGGCTTCCGCGTGCGCATCTTCTTCGACAACTCGCAGAGCGCCCGCGGCGCATCCAGCGCGGCCCTGTACCGCTTCAAACTGAAATATCCCGCAATTCCCGCTTACAGGAGCTTCACAAGCCCTTATTTCAAGGTGACGGTTGGCGACTACCGCAATAAATCCGAGGCTCTCGCGGCGCTTTCGGAGATACGCAAGGATTTCCCCACGGCCTTCATAGTGCGCGAGCGCTTCAAGTATCCCATGATGGACGACGTGGCCGCATTCAAACTCGACACCGTAAGGGTGCTCAAGCCAATCTCGAAGTAGCAGATGCAGCGCCAGGAACTCACACTCAAGCAACAGCAGCGCCTTTCCCCCCTGCAGATCCTCACCATCAAGCTGATGGAACTGCCGGTGCAGGAATTGGAGCAGCGCGTTCGTACCGAGCTTGAGGAGAATCCTGTGCTGGACGACACCCCCGATTCGGGCCAGGACCGCGACGAGGATACACGCGACGTTTCGCTGGACGAGATTTCCGACGAGGATTACATCCCCGCGTACAAGACGCGGGTTAACAACTGGGGCAAGGACCCCAGGCCCGAATACAACACTTTCTCGGTAAAGGAGAGTTTTTCCGACAGCCTCCGCGACCAGCTGGCCTACAGGAACCTGGACGAGCACAGGCAGCGTATCGGCGACTTCCTTATCGGCAGCCTGGATTCTTCGGGCTACCTGCGCAGGGGAGTGAGCCTTCTGGTGGACGACCTTGCCTTCCACTTCGGCATCCAGACCACTGAGGAGGAGGTTGAGGAGGTGCTGCATATAATCCAGGAGTTCGAGCCCGCCGGAGTCGGCGCGAGGGATCTTCGCGAATGCCTGCTGATCCAGCTCAGGGCAAAGGCGCAGACTCCCGACGTGGTCAATGCGACGCGGGTGCTGGAAGAGCAGTTCGAAGAGTTCTCCAACCGGCATTTCGGCCGCGTCATGTCGAGGCTCTCGCTGAGCGAGGATGAGCTGAAGGCCGCAAAGGCGTGCATCAGCAAACTGAATCCCCGCCCCGGCGGCCAGATAGACGATTCCTACGACGACCAGGCCCAGCAGGTGGTGCCGGACTTCGTGCTCAAACAGGACGGCGACAGCCTCTCGTTCACGATGCCCCGCTTCAATATCCCCGAGCTGCGGGTGAACAGCAAGTATGCCGAGATGCTGATGGCCGCGAAGAACGGCAGCGACCGCGAGCAGAAGGAGGCGGTGACCTTCGTCAAGCAGAAACTGGACTCCGCCAAATGGTTCGTCGAGGCCCTGAAACAGCGCCAGAATACCCTGCAGAAGACTATGCAGGCCATTCTGGACTACCAGCACGACTACTTCCTGGACGGCGACGAGAGCAATCTCAGGCCAATGGTGCTCAAGGACATCGCCGGCATTACCGGCTTCGACATCAGCACCATCTCCCGCGTGGTTAACAGCAAATACATCGAAACCCACTTCGGCATCTTCCCTCTCAAATATTTCTTCTCCGAAGGAATGGAAAACAGCGAGGGCGACTCGGTGTCGACGCGCGAACTCAAGAAGGCCCTGCAGGAATGCGTGGACGCAGAAGACAAGCGCAAACCCCTCACCGACGAGCAGCTGGTGGACGAAATGGGCCGCCGCGGCTACAAGGTCGCCCGCCGAACGATAGCAAAATACCGCAGCCAGCTTGGCATCCCCCACGCCAGCTGGAGAAAAGAAATCTGACATCCAAGAAATATGAAAAGATTCATCCTCATAACCCTTGCAGTGCTCCTCCTGGCACCCTCGTGCTGCGGCGGAGTGAAGTATGCAAACCGTGCAGAGGCGATTGCCGCCCAGATTCACGATCCCAATTCGAAATACGTGGTGGTTATCTGCCATCGCGGCGACTGGCGCAACTGCCCCGAGAACTCCATTCCCGCAATCGAAAGCATAATAAAGATGGGCGCGGACATGATGGAGCTCGACCTCAAGATGACGGCCGACTCGGTGCTGGTGCTTTCGCACGACGCTGATGTGCGCCGCTGCACCAACTTCGACCGCGTATTCAAGGACCAGCCCGGCAAAAGCCCGAAAATCTGCGACCTTACCTACGCCGAAATCCGTGAACTCAGGCTCAAGAGGGCGCACGGCATTACCATCGACACCCTGCATATGCCCACCCTGCGCGAGGCCCTGCAGTGCTGCAAGGACCGCATCTGCGTGAACGTGGACCAGGGTTACGAGTTTTACGACCAGGTGCTGGCAATCAGCGAGGAACTCGGGGTTACCGACCAGCTCCTCATCAAGAGCAAAAGGCCCATCGAGGTGGTTGCGGCACACGAAGCCGCCCATGAGCACAATATGATGTACATGCCCATCGTGGATATCCAGAGGCCTGCAGGCAAGGCCCTGCTCAACTCCTACCTGGAGCAGGGAGTGGTGCCACTCGCATACGAAGTCTGCTGGCACGACAGCGGCGACGGCACCTTTGCTGAAGTCAGCGACCAGATTCGTCGCCAGGGTTCCAAGATTTGGGTGAATACCATCTGGGCCAGCCTCTGCGGCGGCGACGGCAATGACGATGATGCAGCTTTCAAGGCCAAGGATCCCGGCATGGTCTACCAGCAGTACCTCGATGCGGGCGTTTCGATGATCCAGACCGACCGTCCCGCCCTGCTCATTCCCTGGCTGGAGAAGAAAGGACGACACACTTTGAAGTATTAGTTTTATGGAAAATATCAAATGCCTCATTATCGGCGGAGGCCCTGCAGGATATACCGCCGCGATTTATGCCTCCCGCGCAGGGTTGGCACCGGTGCTTTACGAGGGCCCCGAACCGGGCGGACAGCTTACCACCACCACGCTCATCGAAAATTTCCCCGGTTTTCCCAAGCCGGTGGATCCTTTCACCCTTACTGGAGCTATGCGTGAGCAGGCTCTCGCGATGGGAGCGGACATTCGCAGGGGAATAGCAACTTCTGCCGACCTTTCGGAGAAGCCCTTCAAGATAACGATAGACGACGGCGCCGAGCTTTCGGCGGAAGCCCTCATCATAGCTACCGGAGCCACCGCGAAGTACCTCGGCCTGCCCTCGGAGCGCAAGTTCCGCGGCATGGGCGTGAGTGCCTGCGCAACCTGCGACGGATTCTTCTACCGCAAGAAGACAGTGGCGGTCGTGGGCGGAGGAGATACCGCCTGCGAAGAGGCCACCTATCTTTCCGGCCTGGCTGCGAAGGTGTATATGATAGTGCGCCGCGACGTTTTCCGCGCTTCCGAAGCCATGCAGCGCAGAGTCCTGGAGAATCCCAAGATCGAGGTTCTGTGGAACTGCAATACCCAGGAGGTGCTGGGAGACGAAAACGGAGTTACCGGCGTAAGGCTCGTCCGCAAGGATGGCGAGGTTTTTGATATAGCAGTGGACGGCTTCTTCCTGGCGATTGGCCATCACCCCAATTCCGACCTGTTCAAGCAGTGGGTAAATGTGGATGAGAACGGCTACATCGTCACTTCGGGCGCGAGTTCGCACACCAACGTGAAGGGTGTGTTCGCGGCCGGAGACGTGCAGGACCCCCGTTACCGTCAGGCAATTACGGCTGCGGCATCGGGCTGCAGGGCGGCCATTGACGCAGAAAAATATTTGAAATCGGAATGAGAACCGCAAAAATACTCCTCTTTCTCGGCATCGGCTCCTGCCTGATGCTTGCAGGCTGCAAGTCGCAGTACGAAAAGCTTCTGGAAGGCAACGACAGCGAAGCCAAATACAAGGCCGCGTTTGAGTACTTCAACAAAGGCAAGTACAAGAAGTCCGCGGACCTGTTCGAATCGCTTTCGGTCATCTCCACCGGAACCACCCGCGACGACACGGTGCAGTTCTACTGGGGCATGAGCAACTACCGCTACAAAGACTACTACACCGCCGAGACCAACTTCAAGAACTTCGTGTCCAAGTTCCCCCGCAGCAGCTTCACCGAAGAGGCGAGCTTCCTGCGCATAGACTGCCTGTACAGGGCAACGCTGCGCTACGAGCTCGACCAGACACCCACCTATTCGGCGATAGTGGCCATCAACGAGTACAAGATAGCATATCCCGAGACGGTGCACCGCGACGTCTGCGACCGCATCCTGCTGGAGCTCCGGGAAAGGCTCGACACCAAGGCCTACCAGAACGCTTACATATATTATAAAATGGAGGATTACAAGGCGGCCCGGGTTGCGCTCAAGAACGTGCTCAAGGACAATTCCGACAACATGCACCGCGAGGAAATCCTCTTCTATACGGCCATGGCGTCGTACAAATACGCCGATATGAGCATAGCGTCCAAGCAGAAGGAGCGCTATATGCTGTTCGTGGACGACTACTTCAACTTCATAGGCGAGTACCCCGAATCCCCGAAGCGCAAGGAACTCGAGCGCCTGTATAAAAAAGCGAAAGAAAAAATTTGAAACTTTCGCATCACGGCCGATAGTACAATTAGTATGGAAAAGAAAATACCTGTAAACACTATTACGAGAGATGTCAAGAATCTCTCCGAGCCCACCGGCAACATTTACGAGACAGTTGTGATCCTGTCCAAGAGGGCTAACCAGATTGCTCTGGAAGAAAAGAAGGAACTTGCAAAGAAACTCGAAGACTTCCGCGGCGAACGCGATACCAAGGAAGAGGTTTTCGAAAACAAGGAGCAGATTGAAATCTCCAAGTACTATGAGCGCCAGCCCAAGCCGGACCTCGTAGCCATTGCAGAATTCGAAGAAGGAGAACTCTACTACAAGAAGGCGAACAGCGAAGACATCCTAAAGTAGCTTCGCCGTGCTTCGCAGCCTCCATATCGAGAATTATGTGCTGATAGACTCTCTGGATATCTCTTTTCCGGAGGGTCTCAGCATTATTACCGGGCGCACCGGAGCGGGAAAAAGCATCCTGCTCGGGGCGCTGGGCCTGCTTCTCGGTGCCAAATCCGATGCCGCCGCGGTTTCCGAGGGGGCGTCGTCGTGCATTGTGGAGGGCGAATTCGACAGCCCCGAAGAACTCCGCGACCTGTTGGAAGAAGCAGGTACCGAGTGGGATCCCGCAGGGCTGATAATCCGGCGCGTTATCCCCGCAGCCGGCCGTTCCCGTTCGTTCGTGAACGACTGCCCGGTGCAGGCGGCCCTTCTTTCTGAGCTGGCTGAAAGGCTTGTGGATATCCACTCCCAGGACCAGACGCGCCTGCTGCGCGACCGGGGCTTCCAACTCTCGGTGCTCGACCATTTCGCAGGCGTGTCCGGCAAGGTGCGCGAGTGCTCCGCGCTGTGGAAGGAGATTCTTTTACTGAATGCCGAAGCGGCAAAACTCAGGGCGCGGATCGACAGCCTTCAGGGCGAAGCCGATTACAACGCTGCCCAGTACGGGCAGCTGGAGCAGGCGAAACTTGTGCCCGGCGAACTTGAGGAACTCGAGGCGGAGCAGAAGCAGCTGGCCCACGCCGAGGCCATAAAAGAGGCCTTTGCCGCTGCGATAAATGCCTTTACCCCCGACGAACTGCC
The DNA here is from genome assembly GCA_017617495.1 of Bacteroidales bacterium. Classification (GTDB taxonomy): domain Bacteria; phylum Bacteroidota; class Bacteroidia; order Bacteroidales; family UBA932; genus Cryptobacteroides. The sequence goes on along the minus strand of JAFZWD010000058.1, from coordinate 35,359 downwards.
TTCGATAGACGTTTCCCTGAAGGAAGCGGCCCGCCAGCTGGACAAGGCTGCGGCGTTCGTGCCCGGAATGGAGGCTCTCGCCGAGCGCATCCGTTCGTCCCGCATCGAACTGGAGGACATCCGCGAGAGCATAGAGCAGGCCGACTCCAAAGTTAATCTGTCGGAAGACCGCCTGAACGAGGTGGAAGGCCGTATCTCGCTGCTGTACAGCCTGATGCAGAAGCATCGCTGCGCCAATATCGACGAACTTATCGCAAAACGCGACGAGTTCGGGCAGGCCCTCTTCGACGGAGGCGCGCTGCAGGAAAAGCTTCAGGAACTGGAGCAGCGCAGCAAGAAAGCTGCGGACGCGCACAAGGTGCTCTGCGCCGAAATCAGCAAGGCGCGCAAGGCTTCGGCCCCCGCCCTTGCAAAAGATATCCTGGAGACTCTTCGCTATCTCGAACTTGACCGTGCGGTGTTTGCAGTGAACGTGGATCCGGCCGAACCCGGAGCTAACGGGACGGACAGCGTCTGGTTTGCATTCTCTGCAACCGGCGCGGCTCCCGTGGACCTCGCGAAATGCGCCTCCGGCGGCGAGGTGTCCCGTATTATGCTGAGCCTCAAGGCGATGCTGGCCCGCTTTACCGGAATGCCCACTATGATATTCGACGAAATCGACACCGGTGTGTCCGGCAGCGCCGCCGACAGGATGGGAGCCACCATCTGCAGGATGGGCGAGGATATGCAGGTAATTGCAATCACCCATCTGCCCCAGGTTGCGGCAAAGGGTAACGCCCACTTTGTGGTGGCAAAGACCGACGATGGCGACAGGGCAGTGTCCGGCATCAGGCGCATCGAGGGCGAAGAAAGGGTGCAGGAAATCGCGCGGCTTCTTTCCGGCGCGAGCATAACTCCCGAGGCCGTGGCAAACGCCCGCAGCCTTCTCGGAGAAAAATAATCGGAATTACTTTATTACCAGTTTGAAGTCCGGCGTGTAGACCACCCGGATTACCGATGTGTTTACCTGTCCCGCCCCGTCGAAGGGAGCGAAGCGAAAACTTGTCTGAAGCCCCCTGGCGGGATAGTCGCAGAGCTTTTTAGCCCACTGTTTGCCATAGGTGCTGCAGATTCCTGCGAAATAATTCACAACGTCGTATCCGTGCAGCGCGAACTGGCCGGGCTCCGAATTGAAGAGTGCCCTGTAGGCAAGCACCACTTTCTTGCACTCGTCGTTGGTATAATCCGTAAAGTAAGTGGCGCAGAGATGCGTGTTAACGTTGTGCAGGTTTTCCGGTTCGATGGTCGAGAAACGCGAAACGCGGGAAGGTGCGTAAAGCGCGACATCGTAATGCTTGTAGAGCATCAGGTTCACATTGCGCACGGCGTCGTTGATGAACGACTCGTCCTCGGATGCAATCAGGTAGCGGGTTGTCCTGCCTTCGGCCGCGGCGTGAGCCATGAATGCGGTCTGGATTTCCAGTCCTTCCAGCAGCGCGTAGGAAATGGTATGATACCTGACGCCGCTGGCCCTGAGCGCCTTTACCAGCGCTGCATTGGCGGGAGTGAGGGGCTTGTCCTTCTCGCGGATGAGCACGAGGCTGTCGCCTGGGGCCATTTCGGATGCCGCCCATCTTGCCGCCTCCTCGTTCTGCACGCTCACCGGCGAAGGTGCCTGCACAAGGCGCCAGTCCTTCGCGAAGACGGCGTTCCGGGGCTCGAGCGGCGAAACCAGATATTTGTCGTGCGGAAGATGCTTCAGGATTCTCCTTGTATCTGCAGTGTCGCTGGGGCCTATTATGACGTCGAATTCGGACAGCGCCCTGGGCGAAAGGTTGGTGCCGGGATCCTTGCAGTCCAGCGCCGTGATTACCAGCGGCTTGCCGGCCTCGCCGTATTTTTTGGCGGCCAGCAGCGCTCCGCAGTAAAAGTCGAGGCAGTTTTCGCGCGCCCTTCCTCCGGCCGAGAAGGGGAGTATGAGGGCGATATGGACGGTTTCGGGAATCTCGAGGACGAAGTCGTCAGATGCCCGGTCGCCGCCGGGCATGACGGCAGTGTCGTCGCCGGCCTTCCCGCCCTTTCCGTCATTGCCGGCTTGACCGGCAATCCCCGGGAACAGCGCCCTGGCGTCACCGGTTACCTCGCCTTCGAGTTTTGCGGGAGCCGCCGGCTTCTTCTCGACGGGAATCAGGAGTACCTGCCCGGTCTTGAGCCCCTCGCTTTCGAGGTTGAGGTTCTTGTTGGCGTCGTAGATATCCTGCACGCTCACGCTGTAGGCGCGGGCAATCGAAAACAGCGTCTGCTTTTCCTGGACCACATGGGCGTAGAATGCCTCGCCGTTCACGCGCACCTTGTCCTGCGATACCTTTATTTCGGGCACCACGTAGTCCTGAGCGGCCGCCGTAAAGAGGGTAGCCGCCAGAAACAGTATGGACAGGAGCCGTTTCATATGCAATCCCAAAGATACAAATTTATTTGTAGAAATTCTTCCGGAAGGCCTCGAATTCACCTTCCCCCAGCACGCACCGTCTCCACCAGGCCCACAGGAATCCGCTGCCGTAACCGGTCAGCTGCACGAATGCCGCGGCCACCGAAAGCAGCCCGATATACAGGTTCCCGCGATGCTTCAGAGTGGAGTCGAGCAGCACCAGAAGCGCATAAATCGCTATGAGGCCGGGAGCCCAGGGGCAGATGGGCGATCCGAGAATCAGGAGGGCGCAGCCCAGGGTGAAGGCCGCCGGCAGCAGATGCACTGCCTTGAGCGAGCCGGGGTGGCGCTTGTGCAGGTTGATGCGGGCGATGCCGCTGTTGAAAACCTGGCGGAAGAACTTGCGGAAGTCCGTGCGGCGCTTGTGCCAAACCCAGGCATCGGGAAAGAGCCGGCAGCTGTAACCCGCCTCGAAGATGCGGATGCTGAGGTCGATGTCCTCGCCGAAGCGCATCCCGCTGAAGCCGCCGAGGGCTTCGAAAACCTCGCGCCTGATGCCCATATTGTAACTCCGGGGGTAGAATTTATCGAGTTTGGCCTTGCCTCCGCGGATGCCTCCGGTGGTAAAGAACGAGGTCATGCTGTAGCTGATGGCCTTTTGCACCGGGGTAAAGGAAGGATGGCTGCGGTCGGGTCCGCCGAAAGCGTCGCAGGGCGCGGCGTCGAGTTCGGTCGAAACAGCGGCGAACCAGTCCGCCGGAACAGTGACGTCCGAGTCGAGTATGAGCAGATAATCACCGGAAGCCCGGGCTGCGCCGTAGTTTCGGCTCTGCCCGGGTCCCGAGTTTTCTTTTTCCAGATATTTGATGTCGAGTTTGCCGCTGTGGCGTTCGGCTACGTCCCTGCAGGGGAGCGTGGAGCCGTCCTCGACTATGAGAACTTCGAAATCATTTTCCGGACAGGCCTCGAGGCTGGTGAGCAGCTCGTCGACTTCGTCCGGCCGGTTGAATACCGGAACGATTACGGAGTACCTCATTTGGAGGCGTTCTTCTCTTTTACGTATTTGGCGTTGAGGCCTTCGAGAAGAAGGTCGGTGATGTCGAGTTCGGGGTCACCGGCTGCCACGGGAGCGGGAAGGATGCCTCCCTGGGTGGTGAGGATGAGGGCGTACTGATGCTCCGCATTGAATTCCTTGAGGTAGCTGGCGATGGCGTCGGCTATGTTGTTCATCATAACCTGCTGCTCCTCGGCTGCTTCCTGCTGCTTCTGTGCGGCATACTGCTGGAAGTCCTGCTGCTTCTTCTGGAGGGTAGCGCTCTGGGCTTCGGCGGTGGAACGGGTGAGAAGACCCTTGTCTACCTTGTCCTGGAAGGCCTTGATGTCCTTCTCGAGCTTGGTGCCGCGGCGGTTTACTTCCTGCGAGAGGCTGTTTACCTTGGTCTCCACCACGGAGCGCAGGTCGTTTGCCATATCATATTCCTCGAGTACGCGGTCGAGGTTGAAATATACGATGGAACCCTTCTCGGGGCCGGCTTTAACTTCGGAAGCTTCGGCGTTTGCGCCTTCTTCGGCTTTGTTCCCTGCCTTGCAGGAAATGGCGAGCACGCCGAGGGCGGCAATGCTGAGCAATAAAGCGATACGTTTCATATTCGTTTTTTCGTTGTTACAATCTGCAAAAATAATAAAAAAAGCGGTTCAGCAAAAATGATGCCCCTACACCAGGCATGCCCTGTAGGCCGCGATGGTCTTTTCCAGCCCCATATAAAGCGCGTCGCAGATAATTGCGTGCCCGATGGACACTTCGTCGGTCCAGGGGATGGTCTTCACGAAATAAGCGAGGTTCTCCAGGTTGAGGTCGTGCCCGGCGTTGAGCCCGAGGCCCGCCTGCCTCGCGGCGTGGGCGGTCTGGAGATAGGGGGCGATGGCCTTTTCGGGTCCGGCGGCATACTGTGCGCTGTAAGCCTCGGTGTAAAGCTCGACGCGGTCGGCGCCGCATTCTTTAGCGGCGACGGCCATCTCCGGAAGGGGATCTATGAAGATGGAAACCCTTATTCCCTTTGTGTGGAAGAGGCTGCACATCTGTGTGAGGAACTCGCGGTTGCGGAGCACGTCCCAGCCGGCGTTGGAGGTGATGGCGTCGTGGGCGTCCGGCACCAGGGTGACCTGGTCGGGAACCACTTCCAGAACCAGGTCCCGGAAGGATTCGATAGGGTTGCCCTCTATATTGAATTCGGTACTTACGAGCGGGCGTATGGTGCGTACGTCCGAGTAGCGGATGTGCCTTTCGTCCGGCCGGGGATGCACGGTGATGCCCTGCGCCCCGAAGCGCTCGCAGTCGAGCGCAGCCCTGGTGACGTCGGGGAGATTGCCTCCGCGGGCGTTGCGAAGGGTGGCAATCTTGTTGATATTGACGCTGAGTTTAGTCATATCCGTGCAAAAATAAGAAGAAAATGCGTATCTTGCGATATGAAACCGAGATTCGTACTTTGTTTTGTCGCGCCGATGCTTTTTGCAGGCGCCATTTCACTGAATGCAGCATCCTACAAACTGCTCTCTCCCGACGGAAAGGTCGAAATCCGCACAGAAGTCGGAAAAACCATTACCAACAGCGTTTATGTGGACGGAAACCTGGTGCTTGCACCGTCGGAACTGTCGCTCACGCTTGCCGACGGAACCGTCTGGGGCAAGGGCTCCAAGGTCCAGAAGAAAAAGGCTTCGGGCGTAGACCAGACAGTGCCGGCCCGGATTTACAAGAAGTCGAAGGTGCGCAACCACTACAACCAGCTGGTGCTGGGCTTCAAGGGTTTCAACCTCGAGCTCAGGGCCTACGACGAGGGCGCCGCATGGCGTTTCGTGTCCACATCTTCAAAAGAGATTACAGTCCGCTCGGAAAAGGCCGAATTCAACTTTCCCGACGATTACAGGGCATGGATTCCCTATGTGAAACCCGACAAGGAGAACGAAAGCGGCCGCGAGGTGCAGTTCCGGAACTCTTTCGAGAATATCTACACAAAGGCAAAGATTTCGGAGTGGGAAAAGGGCCATATGGCATTCCTGCCCATTCTGGTGGACGCCGGCTGCGCCAAGCTCTGCATCACCGAATCGGACCTGCTGAACTATCCCGGAATGTATCTGGAGGGCGAGGGCGGCAAGTCGCTTAAGGGCGTCTTTGCGGAGTATCCCGACAAGGTGGAGCAGGGCGGCCACAGCAACATAATGCTTCTGCGCAAGAGCCGCAAGGATTATATAGCCAAACTGCCTGCCAAGGCCTCTATGCCCTGGAGGCTTGTGGGCATTGCCCGCAACGATGCGGACCTTCTCGCGAGCGACCTCGTCTACAACACCGCCACACCCGCGGCGGACGTGGACTGGAGTTGGGTTAAGCCCGGTCTGGTGGCCTGGGACTGGTGGAACGACTGGAACCTGTTCGGGGTTGACTTCGTGGCCGGAATAAACGACAGGACCTATGAGTATTATATAGATTTCGCCGCGAAGTTCGGCATTCCCTACGTAATTCTGGACGAAGGATGGTCGGTGCATCTCGCCTCCGACCTCTTCCAGGTGGTGCCGGAAATCAATCTGCCGCACCTTGCGAAATACGCCGCCGACAGGGGAGTGGGCCTGGTGCTGTGGGCAGGCTATTATGCCTTCGACAGGGATATGGAGAATGTCTGCCGCCACTATGCCCAGATGGGTATAAAGGGCTTCAAGGTGGACTTTATGAACTATGACGACCAGGCTATGGTGGACTTCTACCGCCGCGCCGCCGAAACTACTGCGAAGTATCATCTTTTCCTCGATTTCCACGGCGCATTCAAGCCCGCCGGCCTTACCCGCACCTACCCCAACGTGCTTAATTTCGAGGGCGTTTCGGGTCTCGAGCAGATGAAATGGAAAGAAGATCTCTGCCAGCCGGAATACGATGTTACCATACCTTATATAAGGATGTTTGCCGGCCCTATGGACTACACCCAGGGCGCTATGCTGAACGGTGGCAGGAAGGACTACCGTCCCGTCTACGACCAGCCTATGAGCCAGGGCTCGCGCTGCCATCAACTTGCGGAATACGTGGTCTTCGACGCTCCCTTCGGAATGCTTTGCGACAGCCCTTCGCTCTATCTTCAGAACGAAGAATGCACGGCGCTTATGGCGGCCATGCCGACGGTCTGGGACGAGGTCGTTCCTCTTTCGGGAAAAGTGGGCGAAAGCGTCGCGGTTGCAAAGCGCAGCGGCGAGGTCTGGTATGTGGGCGCAACCACCAACTGGGATGCCCGTGACATCGAAATCAGCCTCGGTTTCCTGCCCGAAGGAAGTTGGAACGCGACCATATTCAAGGATGGCGTGAATGCCGAAAAGGTGCACGCCGACTATGCGGTCGAAAAGCTCGCCGTCAAGTCCTCCGACACCCTGTCCGCCCACCTGGTTTCCGGCGGCGGCTGGGTTGCAAAACTCACACGTTAGAGACTTGTCTGTTTATTTTCCGATCTTTTCGTAATATGGCAGACGTTCGAGAGGAACGTTCTGCAGGTGCAGGACCTTCGGCCCCTTGAAGGTTTTGCCGAGGTCGTCGCGCCATTTGCCCTTGGGCAGGTAAACGGTCTGCGAGTCGTCCTCGCTGAGGACCGGCGCCACTATGTATTTCGGGCCCAGCATGAACTGGCTGACCACACGCTCGTAGCCGCAGCCGGGGTATTCGTATTCCATACTGCGCATGATGGGCTCGCCGGTGCGGGAAGCGAGGTGCACCTGCTCCATTATGTAGGGGCCGAAGCTTACGTGAAGCTCCGCGAATTTGCGGCAGATTTCGCACTCCCCGGGAGTGAGGACGCGCCAGGGAGCGGCGCTGAACTGCATCATCGGCATCAGTGCCTGCATCTGGCAGGAACGGATGAACATCTTATGCGAGAATTTGGGACCTCCGATTTCATAGCTGCCGCCAAGGCCGCCGCCGATCATATCCGCGAAGACATAGGGACAGCCAAGAAGGCCTGCGGTCAGAAGGTCGGGAATCACTGCCCTCATACTCTCCCAGGTATGGCCGACGTCGTAGTGGCGCACGACGATGGGAAGTCCGCCGGGATTATAGGCGGCCCTGTACTCGTTGTAGGGGAAGGACTCTCCTACCTTGGCATAAGCGTGGCCGAAGTCGGCGGGAGTCATCCAGGGCTCGCTGAAGAGGGCGTTGCCGCGGAAGTATTCGGGGTCGCCGCCGTCGAACTTGAAGCCCTCGAAACCGAAGCGATTTGCAAAGTCTCTGAGCTCGTCGGTGAACTTCTGCCGGATGGCAGGAGCGGTGAGGTCCATTGTGACGCTGATGCCGTTCCACCACCATACGAGCGCGGCGTCATGCTTGGGATTGTCCTTGCTGCGCACCAGTATGTTCTGGGCCTCGGGCTTGTAGTTCACATATTCCGGACGGCTGTCCGCCGAGAGGAAATATGCCACCCACAGCACACCCTTGTAGCCGTAGCCGCTTATTTTGTCGAAGAGATGCTTTGCGTCGGGGAAGGTCTCCGGATTGAAGTCGCGGCGACCGTGGTAGCGCTGCCATCCGCCGTCTATCATCACCACGCCGCAGGGGAATCCGCTTGCGTGGAGGGCATCCACGAACTTCTCGGCGTTTTCCTGGTTGATGCCCAGCACAACCGTCTCTATCCAGTTGTTGAACTGGGGTTTGGTGAACATCAGTTCCGCAGGCTCGCGGCCGTCGAAGGGGAAATGTGCGGCGCAGACTGCCTTGTAGGCATCTTTAAGGGTTTTGCCGGCCTCCACCGCCTCGATCTTCTCGAACTGCGACTCTATATGGAGAGCGCCGTCCTTGAAGCTGAAGGCGAAGGGATGGTTCCCCCAGACATAGCGGCCCCTGTTGGAAAGGAGCACGGGCGCGGAGACGCTCTTGCAGCTCATATTGGAGAGGTCGAAAGGCTTGTCCGACGGGGCGGGAACTTCCTTGTCGTCGATGTAATAGTTGTCGGAAGCGTGGAAGTCGGTGTACGGCTGGGCGTATCCCTTGTTTACCAGGGCTCCCCACCAGCATTCGCCGTCGAGGGGTGCAATATCGGTCGTGAAAACATTCTGGGCCCCGAGTGCGAGCGGCATCAGGGCAAACAATATAAGAAAACGAAGTCGCATACTACAAAGGTACTACTTTTTTAAGAAAGTAGGAATTGAAATAATTCGGAATAAAGTGCTATATTTGTAGGCTATAATAATGAAAGCGGCGTACTACATAAAGAAAGACAGCCTCAGGGGCGATGCAAGGGTGGAAACCCTGCTGGCTTCGCTGCGCGGCTCCGGCGTGGAAATCTACGAGATTAAAAACCGCACGGACGTGCAGGGAGCAACCGACCTGCTGCTGAGTTTCGGCGGCGACGGAACCTTCCTGAGCGCGGCCCACAGGGTGGCCGACGCGGGCATTCCCATTCTCGGGGTGAACCTCGGACGCCTGGGCTTCCTTTCTTCGCACCGCATCGACGAGGTGGCGGAGCATATAATCTCAGGGGATTACAAGATCAAGGAGCGCACGATGCTGGAAGTGAAGGTGAACGGCTGCGAGGTTAAGAACTTCTGGCCCTACGCGGTCAACGAGGCCAGCCTTTTCCGCAGCGACGCCGAAACCCTCGGAATCGAGGTGTCGATTGACGGGGTGGAACTGCCGGTCTACTGGGCCGACGGCCTCCTGGTGGCCACCAGCATCGGCAGCACGGCTTACAGCCTCAGCGCAGGCGGGCCCATCTGCCTCCCCGCTGCAAGCGTGCTTCTGCTCACCCCGGTGGCTCCGCACAACCTCAATCTCCGCCCCGTGGTGGCGCCTTCGGATTCCGTGATAAGGCTCAAGGCCCGTTCCCGCTGCGGCGAGGCGGTGCTCACGGTGGATAACCGCAACTATACCATCCCCGCAGGGGTGGAAGTGGAAATCCGCAGGGCTCCCTTCAAACTCAAGAAGGCCTGCCTCGACGGAGATAATTTCATCGACGCCCTCAAGGACCGCCTGTTCTGGGGCCAGGATGTAAGAAATACAGCTCAATGATGAAGAAACCCTCCAAGATACCCGTACATGTGTCCATCATTATGGACGGCAACGGACGCTGGGCCGCCGAGCGCGGCAAGGAGCGTGTATACGGCCATGCCGAAGGCGTAGAGAGCGTGCGTGCAGTGTGCGAGGCCTGCGGCGAGCTGGGCGTGAAGTACCTTTCGCTCTTCGCTTTTTCCGAAGAGAACTGGGGCCGCCCCAAGGACGAGGTCTCCACGCTCATGAAGCTTATGGCCAAGGCGATGAAGGAGGAATTCGAAACCCTGATGCGCAACGATGTGCGCCTGCTGGTGCTGGGCAACCGCGCCCGCATAGCCCCCGAGCTCAACGAGGCCATCTCCAACATAGAGAAAGCGACCGCCGGCAACAAGGGCCTCACCATGATAGTGATGCTCAGCTACAGCGGCAAGTGGGATATCCTCCAGGCGGCAAAGCGCATGGCGGAGGCCGGAGCGGACGACCTGGAGCCCTTCCTGGTGACCGCCGGCATCCCCGATCCGGACGTTATTATCCGCACTTCGGGCGAAAAACGCATCAGCAATTATTTTTTGTGGCAGGCGGCTTATTCGGAATTTGTGTTTACCGATACGCTTTGGCCTGATTTTAGAAAGGAAAGCCTTTGCGCCGCCCTCGAAGAGTACGCTTCGCGGGACAGGCGCTTCGGCAAAGTAGAAGAGAATAAGAATGTTTTTTAAAAGGCTGGCAATAGTTTTAACCGCCCTTTTGTGCGCCATGCCCCTGTTCGCGCAGGAGTCCGGCGTCGAGGTCGATTACAACAGGCCCCGTAAATATGTCCTCGGCGGTATCCGCGTCGACGGCAACAACTATTTCAGCGCCCAGCAGATAATCCAGATTACAGGCCTGCGGGAAGGCATGGACATTACCGTGCCCAGCGAAGAGGTGAATGCGGTGGTGCGCAGGCTGTGGCTTCAGCGCTATTTCGAGGATGTTTCCATGAACATCGAAAAAGTCGAAGGCGACAAGGTCTGGTTCGTGGTCAAGGTCATAGAAAGGCCGAGGGTTTCGCGCTGGGACTTCCGCGGCGCCCGCTCGGGCGAAAAGAAAGACCTGCAGGAACGCCTGAAGCTGCGCAGGGGAGGCGAGTACTCCGACTATGTGGCCAAGACATCCTGCGACATCATCAAACGCTATTATGCCGAGAAGGGATTCCTGCAGTGCCAGGTAACCCCGGAGGTCCAGCAGGATTCCGTGATCCGCTCGGCGGTGAGGGTTACGTTCGTGGTGGAAAAGGGCGACAAGGTGAAGGTGCAGAAGATAAACTTCATCGGCGAGAAGAATCTCAAGGACTACAAACTGGCCCGCAGCATGAAGAAGACCAAGTCCAAGAAATTCTACAACTTCTTCCACACCAAGAAATTCAACGAGAAAGAATATCCCAACGACAAGAAAACCCTCATCAGCGCATTCAACGAGGCCGGCTACCGCGACGCCCGCCTGGTGCGCGACAGCATCTACTACATCAAGCCCGGGCGTCTGGGCATAGACCTGGTGCTGGAACAGGGCGACAAATACTACTTCCGCGACATCTCATGGACGGGCAACTCGGTCTATCCCACCGAAACGCTTAACGGCATCCTGTCCATCAACAAGGGCGACGTCTACGACGTTGTGTCGATGGAGAAGCGCCTCTTCGGCGGCGGCAAGCAGAGCGACTACGACATTTCCAAGCTCTACCGAGACAACGGATACCTGTTCTTCAACGTCACTCCGGTCGAAACCAATATCCAGAACGACTCGGTGGACGTGGAGATGCGCGTATCGGAAGGCAAGCAGGCTACGCTCAACAGCATTATTATCAACGGCAACGACCTTACGAACGAAAAGGTGGTGCGCCGCCAGCTTTTCACAAGGCCGGGATATCTGTTCAGCCAGAGCGACTTCGAGCGTTCCATCCGCGAAATCGCATCGCTGGGCCAGTTCGACGCGGAGTCCATCACCCAGCCGGGCGGCTATTCGATAGTGCCTAACCAGGTGAACAATACGGTGGACATCATCTACAACGTTACCGAGAAGCCTTCCAGCCAGCTGGAGCTCTCCGGAGGTTGGGGAGGAAGGACCTTCGTCGCCACCGCGGGCGTCAGCTTCAACAACTTCAGCACCCACCGCTTCCTGGACAAGGGCGCGTGGAGGCCGGTTCCCCTGGGAGACGCCCAGACGCTGTCGTTCCGCTTCCAGACCAACGGTACCTACTACACCGCAGTTTCGGCCAACTTCATGGAGCCCTGGCTCACCGGCAAGAAGCCCACTTCGCTCAGCCTTTCGGCATACTACACGAGGCAGACCAATTCCAATACCTACCTGTACATATTCAGCCACGACAGGATGATGGAGGTTTACGGCGTGTCGGCATCGCTCGGCCACCGTCTGAAATGGCCCGACAACTACCACGTGCTTTACTACGGCCTGAGCTGGCAGACATACAAGCTTACCAACTGGTATTCGGGATACTTCCTCTTCGACCAGGGCAAGAGCCACAACCTGAGCGCTTCGGTTACGCTCAGCCGCAATTCCACCGACCAGCAGATTTATCCCCGCCAGGGTTCGGAATTTACGACCACCCTGCAGTTTACGCCGCCTTATTCGCTGCTGCGCAAGCACAGCTACGATGCGAACGGCAACAGGATCGACGTGGACAACTGGCGCGACATAGACTATTCCACATGGTCGTCTTCCGACCGTTACAGGTGGATCGAGTACTACAAACTCAAGTTCAACGCCGCCAACTACACCAAGCTCGCCGGCGACCTGGTGCTCATGACGCGCTTCCAGTTCGGTTATCTGGGTTACTACAACAAGAACTGGGGTTATTCGCCGTTCGAGAGCTTCCTCGTGGGCGGCGACGGCATGTCGGGTTACACCCGCTACGGCTCGGACATCATACCTCTGCGAGGTTACGAGAACTACTCGCTCACGCCTTATGTGCAGACGGCATACAACTCCAACGGATACGCATATGCAGGTAACGTCTACGACAAGTTTACCGTCGAGCTGCGCTATCCTCTTATCCTCCAGCCTTCTTCCACAATCTTCGGCCTTATCTTCGCCGAAGGCGGAAACTGCTGGGCCGACCTCAAGGGATTCAACCCGTTCCAGATCAAGCGCAGCGCCGGTGTCGGCGTGAGGGTGTTCCTCCCGATGATCGGACTGCTGGGTATCGACTGGGGTTACGGATTCGACGACAAGACGAACGGCGGAAGCCAGTTCCACTTCATAATTGGACAGCAATTCTAGAAACAAATCAAAACAAGAATGAATATGAAAAAGATTCTCACAATCGCGCTTATTTCGCTCTTCGGAGCAGCTGCTTTTGCACAGCCGAAATTCGCACACGTGAATTTCTCCGAACTCGTGCAGCTGATGCCTGAGGCCGACCAGGCCAGGGCTACCATGAACGCATCCAGCAAGGAGGCTCAGGACACCTACCAGAGCATGGTGGAAGAGTTCCAGAACAAGTACAGCCAGTATCAGCAGAAGGCTGCCACATGGACCGGAGCAATCAAGGAAAGCAAGGAACGCGAGCTTACCGAGATCCAGCAGCGCATCCAGGAATTCCAGCAGAACGTACAGCAGGAGCTCCAGGAGCAGCAGGAAAAACTGATGGCCCCCATCTACACAAAGGCAAGGGAAACCGTCAGCAAGATGGCCAAGGAAGCCGGATACATCTTCGTGTTCGACAAGACTTCGGTGCTCTACCTCGACGAGGCCCAGAGCGTAGACCTCACTCCGGAAGCACGCAAACTCCTCGGCATTGCCGACGACCGCACCCTCGAGTCGCTCCAGGCCGAACTTCAGGCTCAGGCCCAGGCGCAGGCAGCACAGCAGCAGTAATATGGAACACAAAATAATCGACGTTGCAGACGTCGTAATTCGGTTCGCAGGCGACTCGGGCGACGGTATGCAGCTCGCCGGGTCGCTGTTCGCGGACATGTCGGCCATCTACGGCAACGGCCTGTCCACCTTCCCGGACTATCCCGCCGAGATACGTGCGCCCCACGGCACCGTATCCGGCGTTTCCGGTTTTCAGGTGCATATAGGCGACGACAGCGTATCCACGCCGGGTGACTTCTGCGACCTGCTGGTCGCGATGAATCCCGCCGCGCTTATGGCCAACGCCAAATGGTGCAAGCGCAACGCTATGATCCTGGTGGATGCAGACGCCTTCGACGAAGCCGGCCTGCGCAAGGCAGGCTTCACTACGGACGATCCGTTCGCAGAGCTCAAGGTGCAGGACCGCAACCTCATCGTGGCGCCCATCACCTCCCTCACCGAAGAAAGCCTCAAGGATTCCGGCCTCGACCGCAAAGCCATTCTCAAGTGCAAGAACATGTTCACGCTGGGAATGGCCTGTTTCATTTATGACAGGCCGCTGGACTATATCTTCCAGTATCTCGAGCGCAAGTTCGCGAAGAAGCACCCCGAGGCAATCGCACCTAATAAGAAAGTGCTCAACGACGGCTTCAACTATGCCGCCAACCTGCAGATGATTCCGGACACCTATCACGTGGCTCCGGCTCATCCCAGGAAGGGCACCTACCGCAATATCACCGGCAACCAGGCGACCGCCTGGGGGCTTCTGGCCGCATCCGAGAAGAGCGGACTTCCGCTTTTCTGCGGCTCCTATCCCATCACGCCGGCAACCCAGATACTCGAGGAACTCGCCATCCACAAGAGCCTCGGCGCCAAGACGCTGCAGGCGGAGGACGAAATCGCCGGCATCTGCACGGCAATAGGCGCATCCTACGCAGGCAACCTCGCGGTAACGACCACTTCCGGCCCCGGCCTCTCGCTCAAGACCGAGGCGCTCGGCCTCGCCGTAATGGCGGAGCTTCCGCTCGTGGTGGTGGACGTGCAGCGCGCGGGCCCGTCGACGGGTATCCCCACCAAGACCGAGCAGACCGACCTTAACCAGGCGCTCTACGGACGCAATGGCGAATGCCCCATGCCAGTGATTGCGGCGCACTCGCCGGCCCACTGCTTCGACGCGGCGTTTAACGCGGCGAAGATTGCCCTGGAGCACATGACTCCGGTGCTGCTGCTGAGCGAAGGATTCCTTGGCAACGGCAGCGAACCCTGGCTGATTCCTTCCATGAAGGATTATCCCGTAATCAAACCCCCGTTTGCGAAGAGCCTTCCGGAAGACGGCAAATTCCATCCGTTCGACCGCGACGAGAACTTCGTTCCCGAGTGGGCGATTCCCGGACAGAAGGGCTTCGAGCACCGCGTGGGCGGTCTGGAGAAGAACCACAAGGGAGTGCTTTCGTCCGACCCCGCCAACCATCAGCTGATGGTGGACGAGCGCGAGGCGAAGGTGCAGAAGGTGGCAGACTTCATCCCCGAACTTGCAGTTGACGGTCCCGCGAAGGGCAAACTGCTGGTAGTTGGATGGGGCGGCACTTTCGGGCACATCTACTCCGCAGTGGAGGAAGTGCGCGCAGAAGGCGTGCAGGTCTCCCGGGTTCATTTTGATTACATCTATCCCGTTCCCCGCAATACCGAGGAGGTCCTGATGGGCTTCGAGAAGGTGCTGGTGTGCGAGCTTAACTCGGGACAGTTCGCGAATTACCTTCGCGGACTCTTCCCCAAGGCAAACATCCTCAAGTTCGGCAAGGTCCAGGGTCAGCCCTTCCTCGTATCCGAACTCACCGAGGCAATAAAGAAGGAGGCATAGGCTATGGCGACACTTTCTTTCAAGGATTTCAAATCGGACCAGGAAGTACGCTGGTGCCCCGGTTGCGGCGACCACGCCGTTCTGGCATCGCTGCAGAGGGCTCTCCCCAAGGTGAGCCAGGCTCTTTCGTACGAGAAGGAACGCTATGTGGTGGTGTCCGGCATCGGATGCTCGTCCCGCCTTCCTTATTATATGGATACCTACGGTTTCCACAGCATCCACGGCCGCGCCACCGCCATCTCCACCGGCATCAAGGTTGCCAACCCCTGGCTTACGGTATGGCAGGCCTGCGGCGACGGTGACGCTCTCGCAATCGGCGGAAACCACTTCATCCACGCCATCAGGCGCAATATCGACATCAATATCATCCTCTTCAACAACCAGATTTACGGCCTCACCAAGGGGCAGTATTCCCCGACCTCGAAGTTCGGCGCCATCACCAAGACATCGCCTTACGGCACGGTGGAGCACCCCTTCAACCCCGGTAGTCTGGTGCTCGGAGCAAAGGGAACCTTCTTTGCCCGCTCGCTTGACGTGGAACTCAAGCTCAACGAAGAGATTATGACGGCGGCCGCCCTTCACGACGGCTGCTCGGTGATGGAGATGCTTACCAACTGCGTCATCTTCAACGACGGCGCCCACAAGCAGCTTTCCGACCCGGCCCTCAAGGCCGACAATACCATCGTGCTCCGCCACGGCGAGCGCATGATATTCGGCAAGGACCGCGACAAAGGCCTTATTTTCGACGGTAAAAAGCTTCGCGTCGTGCATATTGGCGAGGGCGGTTTTACCGAAGAGGATATACTCATCCACGATGCGCATACCGACAATATCGGCATCCACATGGCCCTGGCGGACATGAAGGGACCCGACTATCCGGTGGCGCTCGGTGTCATCCGCGACGTGCGCGACATCACTTACGACGACGGCGTGCGCGACCAGGTTAAGGACGTAATGCAGAAATCAAAGATTCACAGCGTGGACGAACTGCTTCACAGCGGGTCCACCTGGGAAGTCGAATAATCACAACATAACACTATGAAAGTCACAAAGATAATGGCGGATCTCCAGGCCAAATATCCGGGAGAAAGCGAGTATCTGCAGGCAGTGCAGGAAGTTCTCGAAAGTATTGAGGAAGTTTACAACGAACATCCCGAATTCGAGCAGGCAAAGATAGTGGAACGCATGGTCGAGCCCGACCGCATCTTCACCTTCAGGGTTACCTGGGTGGACGACAGCGGCCAGGTGCGCACCAACCTTGGCTACAGGGTGCAGTTCAACAGCGCCATCGGCCCCTACAAGGGAGGTCTCCGTTTCCATCGCAAGGTTACCCCTTCCATGCTCAAGTTCCTCGGCTTCGAGCAGACTTTCAAGAACGCGCTTACCACTCTGCCCATGGGCGGAGCGAAGGGCGGCAGCGATTTCGACCCGGTAGGGAAGTCCGACGCGGAAATCATGCGTTTCTGCCAGGCCTTTATGCTCGAGCTCTGGAACTGCATCGGTCCCGACCAGGACGTTCCTGCAGGTGATGTGGGTGTAGGCGGCCGCGAAATCGGCTATCTCGACGGAATGTACCGCAAACTTGCGCGTGAATACAACACGGGCGTGCTTACCGGCAAGGGCCAGACCTGGGGCGGAAGCATCCTGCGTCCGGAGGCCACCGGCTACGGCGCTCTCTACTTCACCCAGCACCTTCTGCACAAGGCGGGCAAGGACATCAAGGGTAAGAAACTCGCCATCTCCGGCTTCGGCAACGTGGCTTGGGGCGCCTGCAAGAAGGCTGTTCAGCTCGGCGCCAAGGTTATCGCCCTTTCCGGCCCCGACGGAATGATCAACATCCCCGACGGCATCACTCCGGAAATGATCGACTATATGCTTGTAATGCGCGCTTCCAACCGCGACAAGATCGAGGATATGGCTGTCAAGTTCCCCGACAAGGCCAGCTTTGTGGCCGGCAAGAAGGCCTGGAGCGCACCCTGCGATATCGCTCTTCCCTGCGCATTCCAGAACGAGCTTTCGGAAGACGACGCCAAGGAACTCAAGGCTAACGGCTGCTGGTGCTGCTGCGAGGTGTCCAACATGGGATGCCAGCCTGCGGCTATCCACTTCTTCCAGTCGAACGGGGTGCTCTTCGCTCCCGGCAAGGCCGTGAACGCCGGCGGCGTGGCCACCAGCGGTCTCGAAATGACCCAGAACGCTTCCCATATCTCCTGGAGCGCCCAGGAGGTGGACGATAAACTTCACTTCATCATGCAGAGCATCCACGAGCAGTGCGTCAAGTACGGCACCCGTCCCGACGGCAGTGTCGACTATGTCAAGGGCGCCAACATCGCCGGCTTTATGAAGGTTGCTCACGCCATGCTGGAGCAGGGTATCATCTAGCCTGTCATTCTGAGCGAAGCGAAGAATCTTAACATTGATATTAAATATGCCTGAGAAAAAACTAAACCTGAAGTATTGTGTATTCCTGCCGATCGTACTGATCGCCACAATCTTCCTCTGGGCCGTGCCGACATCGTTTTACGGCATCGAGGCCCTTACCGTGGTGCAGCAGAGGGTTATCGCCCTCTTTGTGTTCGCCGCACTTATGTGGATTTTCGAAATCATCCCCAACTGGACAACCTCGCTGCTGGTGATTGTAATCTCGCTGCTGACGGTTTCCAACAAGGGACTCGGCTTCCTCTGCACACCCGAAGCCGGAAAACTCGTGAACTACAAGGATTTGATGGCTTCGTTCGCGGATCCGGTCGTAATGCTGTTCATGGGCGGTTTCGTGCTGGCCATCATGGCAGAGAAATACGGCCTTGACGTGACCCTGGCAAGGGTGCTTCTGGCTCCCTTCGGAAAGAAGCCGCGTGCAGTGCTGCTCGGCTTCTTGATTGTCATAAGCATCTTCTCGATGTTTATGAGCAACACCGCCACGGCCGCTATGATGCTGGCTTTCCTGGCCCCTGTGCTTGCTGTCCTTCCCTCCGACGACAAAGGCCGCGTAGGACTGGCTCTCGCCATACCTATAGCTGCCAATATCGGTGGTATCGGCACTCCTATCGGCACCCCGCCCAACGCTACGGCAGTGCGTTTCCTCGGCGATGCGGCGAAGGAACTCAGCAATCCGGCCCTGGAAGTCAGTTTCGGCGACTGGATGCTCCACATGGTGCCCTACGTCGTTATAATGATTGCTTTTGCATGGATTCTCCTGCAGCTGTTCTTCCCCTTCAAAGCAAAAGAAGTCGTACTTGAGATTCCTAAGAATGAGAACAAGAAAGACTGGAAGTACTATGCTGTGTGGATTGTATTCCTCGGCACAATCCTCCTGTGGATGACCGAACAGGTGCACAAGGTTAATTCCAACGTGATTGCGCTTGTTCCGCTCGCCGTGCTCACGATGCTGGGTATCTTCACCAAGGAAGATATCAAGAAAATCAACTGGAGTGTGCTCTGGTTGGTGGCGGGAGGCTTCGCGCTCGGTACGGCTCTTCAGGGAACCGGCCTTGCCAAGGTGCTCATAGAAGCGATTCCTTTCGGCAGCATGAGCGTGGTGCTGGTTCTTATAATTGCCGGCGTCGTCTGCTACTTCCTTTCGAACTTCATTTCGAATTCCGCAACTGCGGCCCTTCTCATTCCCATCCTTATAGTTGTGGCGGAAGGTATGGCCGATCCCGCTGCGGCGAACCACGATGCCTTCATGGCCCTGGGCGGCACGAGGGCGATGATCGTGTTCGTAGCAGTCTGCGCATCCATCGCAATGTGTTTCCCCATCTCCACTCCTCCAAACGCTATCGCATCTTCCACCGGACTTGTGGAAACCAAGGATATGTCCAAGGTGGGTATCATCATCGGGGCCGTCGGCTTTGTCTTCGGTTTCTTCTGGTTAACCAAGATTTTCCCTTTCGCATAATATGAAAAAGTTATTTGCAATTCTGGCAGCGGCCCTCAGCGTACTTTGCGCCAGGGCACAGGATTCCAAGGCTACCGTCGAGGTGCATGGATTCATACGCAACTACTATGCTGTGGACACCCGCAGGATGGTGGCTCTCACAGAGGACTTCTTCACCTATGTGCCTTACGATAAGGACAACGCCAACGGCGACGACATGAACTCGTACGTCAATTCCCGCTTTGCCGCCCTGACCTCGCGCCTGTGGATTCAGGCGAAAGGCTATGAGGTGGAAGGCTGGAAGGTCGGAGGCCGCATCGAGGCAGACTTCTACAACGGACTCGGCAACGACAAGGTCACCGGTACGGCAAACCTCCGTCTGCGTCAGGCGTTCTTTACCCTTGAGAAAGATGCGTGGGCATTCAAGTTTGGCCAGGCCTGGCATCCCATGGCGGCCGATATGCCCGACATCTTCTCCCTGAACACGGGCGCACCTTTCGGCCCCTTCAGCCGCACCCCGCAGTTCAGCGGCGAGTATAAGTTCTCCGACGCTCTTTCGCTCAGCGCCGCGGCAATCTGGCAGATGCAGTATTGCTCCAACGGTCCCGACGGCAAGAGCGCCAGCTATATCAAGTACGGCAATGTGCCTGAACTCTATTTCGGACTCAACCTCAAGAGCGGCGGACTGCTCCTGCGTGGAGGACTCGACATGCTCAGCATCAAGCCCAGGGTGTTCGGTACGGATGCGGACGGCAAGGACGTCAAGGTCAAGGACCGCATCACCACCCTCATCCCGTTCTTCTATCTGCAGTATGCAAAGGACCTGTTCAGCGTCAAGTTCAAGACCGTGTTTGCCGAGGCAGGCGACCATGTGAACCTGAACGGCGGCTACGGCGTGAGCAAGCTTAACGCCGATGGCAGCATGGAGTACACTCCCACCCGCAATTCTTCCAGCTGGATCAGCCTGAATTACGGTAAGAAGGTGCAGGGAATCCTCTTCGCAGGTTACGTAAAGAATTTCGGTACCAAGAAGGCTCTTCTGGACCCGAATTCCTTCTGGTTCAGCGGCAACAGCTTCAAGAATATGAACCAGATGGCCCGCGTCACTCCCACCGTCATCTACAATTTCGGCAAGGTTGCATTCGGCCTCGAGTATGAGGGTACGGCCGTGCAGTACGGCAAGGAAATCAACCTGGACAAAGGTCTTTACGACAAAGGCCTCCACTGGGTGGTCAACCACCGTGTGCAGGCCCTGCTGAAGTATACTTTCTAGGCTATAAGGGCCCTGAGGCCGCGCAGCAGGCGGGCGATACCGTCGGCGGCGGTGGCTGCGGGGCAGGCGAGGTTAATCCTGCAGCAACGCGCGTCGCCGTAAATGGCACCGTCGCATAGCCACAGACCCTCGTTTTCGATAAGATATTTTTGGACGGCGCTTCCGCTTAAGGGGGCGCCGCTCCTGTCTTTGAGCGGCGAGAAGTCCGGCCAGGCGAGGTAGGTCGCTTCGTGGCGGGGGAGCCGTACCTGCGGGAATTCGGCGGCGAGTGCTTCGCGAAGAAGAGCGAAGTTGCCGTCCACCACGGCGTTCATCTGTGCGAGCCATTCTTCCCCTTCCGGAGTGTAGGCTGCCTGCAGGGCAATTATTCCGAGCTGATTGACGTCGCAGTGCTCCCAGTCGTTGATGACGCGGTCCACTCTGGCACGGAAGTCTTCATTGGCGCTCACGATATTTGCTATCTGCAGGCCGGCGATATTGAACGATTTGGTAGGGGAGACGAAGCTGATGCAGTTCTGTGCGAATTCGGGGGAGATGCTTGCGAAGGGGATATAGCCGGGAGATTGCCGGTCGTGGCCGGCAATCACGGGATTGCACGTGACGATTTCGCAGTGAATCTCGTCGCTGATTACGGGCACGCCGCAGCGCAGGCAGATTTCGCCCATGCGTGTGAGTTCTTCGCGGGTCCAGAGGCGGCCGGTGGGGTTGTGGGGGTTGCAGAGCAGGAATACCTTGCGTCCGGGAGCGGCGCAGCGGCGCTCGAAATCGTCCCAGTCAACCTCGTAATGCTGCCCGGCATCATTCCAGAGCAAAACGTTGGCGCTCAGCTCGCATGCGGTGTTGCGGATATTACTGAAGAAGCAGTTGTATGCGGGCGACTGCATTATTACGGTCGGCTTTTCGCCTGGGGCCCTCATCGCGGCTCCGGGTTCGAGCTGCCCGTCCATCGTGAGGGCGCGGATAGCAACCGAGATTGCCGGCACTATTCCCGAAATGGGGATTATCTGCTCCTTGCTTATATCCCAGCCGTGGCGACGGGCGAACCAGTCGGTTACGGCTTTATAGTAACTGTCCGGAATATGGGTGTATCCGAAGACGCCCTTGTCGATGCGCTCGTGCAGTGCCTTCAGAATAAAAGGTGCCGCCGGAAAGTCCATTTCCGCCACCCACATCGGCAGAACGCCTTCTGCCGCAAGGTCCCACTTTACGGAGTTTGTCCCCTTCGGGGCTCCTTCGGTTATAAAATCGTATCTCATTCGGTGATAATTTGGCAGTCGCCTGGGGATTTGATGTTGTCGTCGAGGATGATGTCGCCGATGCTGGCGGCGCGGATGGAGCCGCTGCGGGGATTCTTGACGGAAACTATGTGGCCCTGGACGGTGGCGCGGACCGAGGAGTACTCGAAAGCCAGGTCGGCGTCGGGCTCCATGAGGCAGTCCTCGAGGATAAGGTTTTCGCAGTAGCAGAGCGGCTGGGTGCCGCCGATGCGGCAGCGGACCAGGCGAAGGTTCTTTGAGTACCAGCCAAGGTATTCGCCGTTGATGAAGGAATCGTAGACGGTAATGTTCTCGGTCTGCCAGAATGCATCCTTTGTGTGGAGCACGCTGTCGCGGATTTCGACGTTCTTGCAATATTGGAAGGAGTAGTTGCCCAGCAGGCGGAAACCCTCGATGTCGAGGTTCTCGCAGCGCATGAAAATGTAGTCGCCGTTCTTTACGTCCAGCTCGCGCACCTTGACGTTGCGGCAGCTCCAGAGCGTTTCGGCGGCGTTCGGCATCATCACGCGGCGAAGGCTCAGGCCGTCCATCTCGCGGAACATCTTGGGCGCATCCACCGTGCAGTCTTCCATTATATAATTACGCGCGTACCAGAGCGCGGCGCGGGCGCCTTCCGTAAAGGTGCAGTTACGGATAACCACCCCGTCGCATTCCCAGAAGGGATATTTCCCCTCGAAGCGGCAGTCTTCGGCCAGAATCTGCGAGCCCTCCTTTATGGCGGATTCGCCCGCGTGGAACGTGCAGCCGTGCAGCTCCAGGCCGTGGCAGCAGTAGAGGGGCCTCTCGCCCCCGAATTCCTTATCTTTCAGTATCGTCATACAAGCACTTTTTTCATCCAGCTGTTACCGCGCAGGCGCAGGAAGAAGATGACTCCGCGCACGTTAAGCTCGATGCACATCGCCACCCAGTAGCCCACGAGGCCCATACTTCGCACCAGAATGAGGGCAAGCCCGATACGCACAACCCACATGCTGAAGAAGTTAAGCAGCATCGGCACCATGGTGTCGCCGGCGCCTACGCAGGAACCGTAACCCACCATCGAAACGGCGTACAGGGTTTCGGCAAAGGCCTCGATGCGCAGCACTTTGGCTCCCAGTGCGATTACTTCAGGGTCCGGTGTGAGGATGGCCATCATTTGCGGGGCGAAAATGAACATCAGGATGCCCAGGACAGTCATCATCACGGAAGCCATCCCGGTGCAGATAAAGGCGAACTGCCGCGCGAGCTGTTTGCGCTTTGCCCCGATGCTCTGGCCCACGATGGACTGTGCCGCCTCCTCGAGGCCGTACCCCGGCATATAGCAGAAGCTCTCGGCGATTATCGCAAAGGAATTCGCCGTGATGGCGATTGTGCCAAGGGGTGCAACGATTACCGTGCTGGCGATGTAGGCGCCCCGCATCACGAGGTTCTGCAGCCACATGGGACCGGTGATGCCGAAGGCCTGTTTCAGGGTGTGGCGGTCGGGGAGCCACTTGCCATGTTCGTCCTGTACAATATTCAATTCCGGGGATTTGCGAAGCAGGAACACCAGCGCGAAAATGTGCGTGATGAGCACGGCAAGGCCGGTGCCGATGGCGGCGCCCTTCACTCCCATGCCGAGGATGTAGATAAATACGTAGTTAAGAATCACATCGAGCACGCAGGCGCACACTTCCACAATGCTGGGAACCTTCATGTTTCCGCTTGCCTGCAGCATTCCGCAGATCGTGAAGCCGATGCTGGAAACGGGGAGAAAGGCGCACCATATGAGGAAATACGAACTTGCGTCCGCCCAGATGGAAGCGTCCCCGCCGAGCCAGCGGGGGAGTGCCTCCGCAATGGAGATGCCCGCCAGGGCCAGCATGCAGCTGAAGACCAGCGAGGCGAAGAAGCCCTTGCGCATAACCTGCCGGGCCTTGTGGAAATCGCGCGAGCCGATGAGCTGCGCTACCTGCACGCTGAAGCCGGAGGTGACGGCCATGCAGAAGCCCATCATTATCCAGGTGCTGGTTTCCACCAGCCCGATGGCGGCGGCCTTGTCGGAGCCGAGGCGCCCCACCATTCCGGCGTCGATATACTCCATCAGGATTGTGGAGAGTTGGGCGAGGATGGCGGGCAGTCCGAGCAGCCAGGAAAGACGCAACCGCTCCCCGAAACTCATCGGGGAGCCGTCACGAAGTTTTCCAAGAAGAAGGTCTTTCCCGGCGGCCATAGTTAGTCTTTCTTGATATGGACATCCCTCTGCGGGAAAGGAATCTCGATGCCGGCCTCGTTGAGGGCGTTGTATATCTTCTCCTGGGTTGCGGCTATGTAGCCGGCCTTCTCTTCCACGATTACGAACTGCTTGACGGCGATGTTTACGCTGCTGTCGGCAAACTCGTCGAACACCACGGTAATGCCGTCCTTGCCGAACGAAGGATCCACAATCTGGCGGCCGTACTTATCCTTTCTGCCGTCGCTGCGAAGGGCTTTCATGAGCACTTCGCGCACTCTCTCCACATCGGTGCCGTAGCTTACGCCCACCACAATCTTGACGAATTCGTAAGGCGAAGTGCGGGTGAGGTTCTTGAAGTTCTTGTTGAAGAGCGTGGTGTTGGTGAAGGAGATGAGGGAGCCGTCTATTGCGGCAATCTGGGTGCTCTGGTAGGAAATTTCCGACACGCGGCCGCGGATGCCGTCGCATTCGATCATGTCGCCCACGCGCACACGTCCGCTCATCAGCTGGATGCCGTAGATGAAGTTGTTGAGGATATCCTTCAAGGCCAGACCGATACCGGTAGCGAGGCCGGCGGCAACGATCGAAATGGCTCCCATGGGAATCTTGAAGGTCATTATGAAGCTTATCGCGTAGACGAGCCAGATGGCTATGCTGATGAGGTTGTTCGCGAGAGTGAGGTTGATCTGGTTGTCGCGGATCTCCTCCTGCTGGCTCTCGTGGCGCACTTTCTTTATCTTATAGCGCTTGTAGAATGCCTTGCAGGCGTAGTTGAGATACTTGAAGATGAAGAACAGGGATGTTACCGTGATTATCTTTATGAAGCTCAGCGACAGCATCTCCGATCCGTTGGCGTCCGTGAACTCGAAGAAGTTCCTGCTGAAGAGTGAGGTGCAGATGCTGGTGAGGTCGAACATGTCGGAAGCCATGTAGATGCAGAAAGGCACCGAGAGTACCGTGGCTGCAGGCAGCAGTGCGTATTTGATGAGGTCGAACAGCCAGGTGCTGCGGATGAAGTCGCCGCTGCGGAACCTTTCCTTGGTGACATTGTGTCCCCTCGCTTCGATTGCAGGATAAAGCTTGTCCTGCTCGTAGAGGGCGAGGATGTCGTAGATTGCGGTAATGGTCTGGATGGCGGCAATCTGGAAGAGCCACCATACCAGCAGCTGGATGCTCATCAGCACATATCCGCCCCAGGACATCACAAGTGCGGCACCCATTATGAAGAGGGTAAGCCCGGAATAAGCGATGTCGGCGGTCTTCACGCGTTTCGCGTTGCGCTGGCAGATGCTGGCCTGCCAGAGGAAGAACAGCAGCATCAGCGGAGGGAAGAGCAGGTTGACGAGCCTGTTGGGTATGAAGATGATGCGGAAGGTGATGACGGTGAGGCCCAGAAGGATGATGGGCAGGTAGAGCTTGAGCCCTGCCTTTGCCTGTTCCGGTTCCAGATGGATGAGCAGCGAAAGCAGGATGGCGATGAGCAGCCAGGCGAAAGTGAGCAGCAGCCCGGAAGCCACCACAAAGAAGTTCTGGTGTACGAACTGGTTCGCAACCATTATTGACAGCGCGAAAATCAGCGTGCCCACCAGCATCGTTATCATCAGCCTGCGTTTCTTGAAGTCCTCCGTCTTGA
This sequence comes from Bacteroidales bacterium, assembly GCA_017617495.1. Classification (GTDB taxonomy): domain Bacteria; phylum Bacteroidota; class Bacteroidia; order Bacteroidales; family UBA932; genus Cryptobacteroides. The sequence goes on along the minus strand of JAFZWD010000058.1, from coordinate 9,976 downwards.
GGCGCCCCACCGTCTTGGACAGCACCGTTATGAGCAGGGAACTGACCAGTATGGATATTAACAGATAGAAGAGCACGTAGATGATGAATCCGGTGACGACCGGTCCGCGCCATTCGCTGCGGGTGTCGGAAAGATTGCGGCCGAAGCCGGAATCGTATTTGGTGTGGGCCTCCTCGAAGGCGCGCTTGCTGTAGCGCCCGAAGCCCTTGAGAACCTTGAAGTAATTGTCCTGTCCGTCGATGAAAATCTTGTGCTGGAGGGTATGGTAGCGGTTCTGCGCATAGTCGTAGGTCTCCTTGAGGCGGGTTGAGGTCTCGGCATAGTGAAGGCTGTCGAGGGTAACCCTGCGGCGGCTCTGCTTGTACATGCGCAGGAGGTTGCCGGCGTACACGATGCAGGAGTCGCGGTCGATCTGGCCGAGCGAATCCAGCACGAATGCGCGGCGGGTGGAGTCGATCTGCGCGAATCTCACAGAGTCGGCGTGGCTCATAGGGGCCCTGGGCACCTTGCTGAAGCCTGCCGGGCGCTTCATGCGGAGCCCGAAGCGGCCCGCGCTCCTGAGCAGGCTGTCGGGTACGTCGGGCAGGGGATCCAGTGCGGGCGGAAGCCTTCGGAGCGACTCGAGCAGGCGCTCGTAGCGGTCGATCTCCATATTGAGGGAGGTCAGAATTTCGTTATAAGGCCTCTGGCGCTTGTGGAAGTCCTGGTATTCTTTGGTGGCTTCCTTGAGCGTGTAGGTAATGTCGAAGGTAAAATCCTGGTTCTGCGAATACAGCATCAGCGACAGCTCGTTGCTGCGCTGCACCATGTTCACCATCTGCTGGTGCTGCATATGGCGGCGGCTGCGCATGCGCTCCGATGCCTTCTCCATTTTTGCATTCTGGCTGGAGAGTTCTCCGCGGAGCACTGCGAGGGTCTGGCCAAGGTTTCTTTCGTTGAATACGGCGAACGCCGCGGTCCCCGCGACAACGGCCAGCAGGGACAGGAATATTTTCTTTCCGTTCATAGTACGCAAAGATAAATAAATATCCTTGATTCTTGTCCCATCTGGCACACTATTCGCACGCAAAAAACCGGTCCCCGGACGGGGCTCAAATTGTATGACTATGAAAAAAATACTGACAGCTTTACTGCTGATATTTCCTTCAATTCTCTACGCCCAGAAAGCGCTCACGCTCGAAGAATGCCGCCAGATGGCGCTCTCCCAGAACAAAGACCTGGTGCAGCAGCGTGCAAAACTCGAAATGGCCGGTTACGACCGCAAGATTGCCGCTTCCTATTATTTCCCCAAGGTTACGGCGCTCGGCACCTACCAGCATACCGGCGGCGGATTCTCGCTGGTGGACGACACGTCCATTCCGCAGTTCTCCGGACTCGGCGACAGGGTGAATGAGGCACGTACCTCCCTGATGCAGAACATCCAGAACATCCTTCAGGGCGACCCCCAGCTTGCGCAGCAGCTGATGCAGAATCCAGGCTTCCAGCAGGCGATGAACAAACTGCAGACTTCCGACATCGCGGATGCGGTGAATCAGGTCGGCAGTTCGGTGGACAAAGCCATCGACGATGCCATACATCCGGACCTCGAGAACATCTACGTGGGTGTAATCTCGGTGCAGCAGCCCGTTTTCGTGGGAGGCAAGATAATCGCAGGCAACAAAATGGCGAAATATGCCGAGCAGCTCGCCCGCCTGGAATACGACGGCAACTACGACGAGGTGCTTGTGACAGTGGACCAGGCCTACTGGCAGGTGGTTTCGGTAGCCGCCAAGAAGAAACTGGCCGAGAGCTATTCCACCCTTCTGCACAATATGCTTGCGAACGTCGAAGTGGCGGTGCAGGAAGGAGTTTCCACCGAGGCTGACGCCCTTGCGATAAGGGTGAAGTCCAACGAGGCGGACATCTCCCTCACCAGGGCCACCAACGGCCTCAAGCTTGCCAAGATGTTCCTCTGCAAGCAGATAGGCCTTCCGCTCGACAGCGAGATAACCCTCAAAGAGGAGGGCGCTGATGTGATTCCCGTGCCGGCGGCAGGGGAGCGCAAGAACATCGACAAGATAATCGCCGACCGCAACGAGACGCAGCGTCTCGAGCTCGCCTCGGCAATCTATAAGCAGAAGGTCAATATCGCGCGGGCCGACATGATGCCCCAGGTGGCGCTGACCGCCAACTACTTCGTGATGAACCCGAACATGAACCACGGGTTCAAGAACGAGTTCGGCAGCAACTGGAGCGCGGGAGTGCTGGTGAGCGTGCCCATCTTCCACGGCTTCGAGGCCCTGCAGAAAACCCGCAAGGCCAAGGCCGAAGCGACCATCTACCAGAGCAAATACGAGGATGCCTGCCAGATGATCAACCTGCAGGTTACCCAGCTCTACCAGCAGCAGGACGAAGCGCTCGAGCGCCTCGCCACCGCTCAGGCCAATCTCGATGTGGCGGAAGAGAACCTGCGCACCGCAACCGTCGGTTACGAGGCGGGAGTTATCGATTCAAATACTGCCCTGGGCGCACATACGGCATGGCTGAAAGCCCATTCGGAATATATCGATGCCGGCATTGAAGTCCAGCTCAACGAAAGTCTTATCAAGAAAGCCGAAGGCAGCTATACCTCCGACCTCCAGACGAAATAAAAGCAACGCTATATGAAAAACAAGAAAAACTACAATCTGATTCTCGGCCTCCTGGCCCTGGTCGCAATTGTCACGGCCATAGCCATCGTGGGCTATTTCGTAAGCAAACCGCGTCCCCACGTCATCCAGGGTGAGGTCGAGGCATCCGAGTACAGGGTGTCCGGCATGGTCCCGGGCCGCGTGGAGGAGATTTACGTGCGCGAGGGACAGAACGTCCGCAGGGGCGATACCCTGGCGTTCATCAATTCCCCCCAGGTGAAGGCAAAGCTCGCACAGGCCCGCGCCGCCCGTTCCGCCGCACAGGCCCAGAGCAACAAGGCCAGCAACGGCGCCCGCAAGGAGCAGATTACCGGAGCGTACGAGCTCTGGCAGCAGGCCCTTGTGCAGGAGGATGTGATGCGCAAGTCTTTCGAGCGCGTCAAGAACCTGTATGATCAGAAGGTTATCGCCGCGCAGAAATACGACGAAACCAAGGCCCGTTACGATGCGGCGGTTGCGCAGACCAAGGCCGCAAAGAGCCAGTACGACATGGCGGTAAACGGAGCGCGCGAAGAGGATAAGCAGGCCGCAAGGGCACTTGTGGCCCAGGCCGACGGCGCAATCCAGGAGGTCAACTCCTATCTGGACGAACTCTATCTGGTGAGTCCCGCCGACGGCATCGTCTCCAGCATTTATCCCAAGACAGGCGAGCTTGTGGGAACCGGTTCCCCGATCATGACGGTCACCGACCTGGCGGACCTCTGGTTTACATTCAACATCCGCGAGGATTATCTCCACGGAATGTCGGTGGGCGACGAACTCACGCTCAGCGTCCCCGCACTCGACGGCGTACGCTTCAAGGCTGTCGTGAACTATATGGCGGTGCGTGAATCCTATGCCACATGGAAGGCTACCAAGGAAACCGATATGTACGACGCCAAGACTTTCGAGGTGCGTGCAGTGCCTTCTGAGGTGGTAGAGGGGCTCCGTCCCGGAATGACTGTGCTGGTGGCTTCAGAGTAATGCGATGGATCTGCTGAAAAGCATAATTGCAGTAGCCGGAAGGGAAGTGAGGATCTGGGCCCGCCGCCCGATTTACCTCATGGGCTCCGTCGTGGTGATGCTGTTCTGCACCGTCTTCTACCTGAGTTTTCTCAAGGAAGGCGTGCCGAGCGACGTGCCCATCGGAGTGGTGGATCTGGACGGCAGCAGTACCTCCAGGCTGTTCGTGCAGCAGCTGGATGCAACCCAGATTGGCAAGGTGGTCCGTTACGACAGCTTCGCCGAGGCCAGAAGGGATATGCAGAGCGGCAAAATCACTTCCGTATGCGTGCTCCCGGAGGGCTTCAACCGGGATATCCAGAGTTTCCGCCAGCCTACTATCTCTTACTATATCAACGGCCTGTACCTTCTCGGAGGCTCGCTTGCGTGGAAGGATCTGCTGCTGATGAGCAACCTCAGTTCGGGAGCTGTCCAGCGCGAGATTCTCCGCAAGAAGGGAGTGCCCGAGAGCCGTATCGAGGGGATGCTTCGCCCGATAGACGTGGACGTTCACCAGATCGGCAACGCCACCATGAATTACGGCGCCTATCTTGCAAATATGATGCTTCCGGGAATGCTGCAGATGGTGATAGTGATACTTACCATTTACGCTTTCGGGACGGAGTTGAAATACGGCACGTCGAGGCACCTGCTGGAGATTTCCGGCGGCATCGGCCGTGCGATTCTCGGCAAGCTCAGCCTTTACACGCTCCTGTTTACGGCCATCGGCTTCTCCCTGGAAGTAATACTCTACCGCTGGATGCACTTCCCCATGGCGGGGCACTTCGGCAGCATGCTTCTGGGCATCTTCCTGATGGTCCTGGCATCGGAGTGCGTGGGCATCTTCATAATCGGCTGCGTGCCGGTGTGCCGCTTCGCCCTCAGCATAGGCTCGCTTTACAGCGTGCTGGCGCTTTCGCTCACGGGATTCACCCTCCCGGCGGAGGCTATCCCCGGGCCCGTGGCCATCTTCACATGGGTGTTTCCGCTGCGCCACTACTATATGTTTTACGTGCAGGAGGGCATCTTCGCTTCGGGCTTTGCCGGATGGTATCCCTATGCCGTGGGCATGCTGTGCTTCCTCTTTATGCCTTACCTCGTGCTGAGGCGGCTGAAGCATGCCTATATCTATCAGGATTATAACAGGAACTAGGCTATGGCAGGATATCTCAGAAACTTCTTCCGCGATGCCCTGGGCATCTTCAGCAGGGAGCTCAGGCTCCTTGTGACGGACGGCGGAGTGATGATTATCTTCGTCGTGGCCGGCTTCCTCTATCCGCTCTTATACAATTATATATATAAGAACGGAGTGCTGGAGGATACTCCAATAGCGGTGGTGGACAACAGCTGCAGCAGCGTCAGCCGCAGGTATCTGCGCGAAGTGGACGCTACGCGCGAGCTTAAGATAGCATATCACTGCACCGACATGAACGAGGCACGCGAGCTGTTCCAGGCCCGCAAGGTCAACGGCATTATTTACATACCTGCCGATTTCGACGATGCGCTTGCCAGGGGCGAGACCGCCAAGTTCTCGATCTATGCGGATATGAGCAGCTTCCTCTACTACAAGAACCTCCTGATAGGCAGCGAGTTCGTGATGCTGCAGGAGATAAACGACATAAAGATAGAGCGCTACTCGTTCGAAGGCATGACGGACCAGGAAGCGGACCAGAGCGTGTACACCGTCCGATACGACGAGAACAATCCCTACAACCCGGCGTTTTCGTACAGTATCTTCCTGATTTCGGCCATCCTGATGCTGATTATCCAGCAGGTGATGTTCTACGGAATGAGCCTTGCGGCGGGAACCATGCGCGAGGAAAACCGCAGTTTCGCCACCCTTCCGGGTGCTATGCGAAACAGGGGAGTGGGCCGTATAGTGCTGGGCCGCGGTCTGGTATACTGGCTGATGTTCATGGCAATAGGCCTTTGGATTACTACAGTCGTGCCAGCCATCTTCCGGTTCCCGCAGAGGGGTGATTTCTGGGACATAGCGTACCTGGTGTTCATCTTCGTAACCGACTGCGTGTTCTTCTCGATGACCTGGAGCACCTTCATCACCCGCCGCGAATCTGTGTTCCTGCTGCTGTTGTTCATATCGCCGGTCTGCGTGTTCCTGACCGGCTGCAGCTGGCCCAGCTGCGCATTCCCGACCTTCTGGAAGTACTTCTCCTACATCTTCCCGGGTACCTTCGGGGCAAGGGCGTTCATCAATATGAACACCGCAGGTGCGGACCTCGTGACCGAGCTGGACCTGGTGCGTGCTATACACATCCAGACGATGGTATACTTCGTTACTGCCTGCGTGGCGGTCTATCTGGAGAACTTCGTCATCCGCCACCGCGACGAAATCAACCGCGCCCTTATCGAGGCGCATGCAAGGCGTCGCGCGCGTATTCAGGAGCACGGCGAGAAACTGGCCGAACGCCTGGAGCGCATCCGCAGGTCCTGACAGAATGTCAGCGTTTCCGGCTTGGCAGAAGATTTGATTGAAACTGAAGCGGTCCCGTTCGGCACATGCGCCTTCCGGGGCCGCAAAAACTATGAATATGGCAGACGAAAAGAATAAACAGCAGGCCGCCAAGCAGCCTAAACCAAAGGAAGAGTTCAAGAAGAAGCTGGAAGAAATGGAAGCGAAGCTCGCCAAGGAGCACGACGATTACATCCGCTTGATGGCGGAATTCGAGACTTTCCGCCGTCGCAGCGCCGAGGAAAGGCTGTCGCTCGTCAGTTCGGCTGCGGCCGACACTATCGAGGGGCTTCTCCCTGTGCTGGACGACTGCGAGAGGGCGATTGCGCTTCTCGAGAAGTCTTCTGACGAGGCTGCAAAGGAAGGCACTGCCCTTATATACAACAAGCTGATGGCATATCTCAAAACGCGCGGCCTGGAGGTTATCGAGGCCCGCGGGCAGAAGTTCGACACCGACCTTCACGAGGCTGTCACGCAGTTCCCCGCCCCGGCTCCGGAGCAGAAGGGAATGGTGATAGACGTGGTGCAGACGGGCTACAAGCTCAACGGCAAGGTGCTGCGTTATGCCAAGGTGGTCGTAGGTGCATAATACTTGATGGCTATGGCAGAGAAAAGAGATTACTACGAGGTTCTGGGCGTAGATAAAAGCGCCAGTCTCGACGACATAAAGCAGGCATACCGCAAGGCGGCCCTCAAGTGGCATCCGGACCGCTGGGTGAGCGGCAGCGATGCCGAAAAGAAGACCGCGGAGGATAAGTTCAAGGAGGCATCCGAGGCCTACTCGGTGCTGTCCGACCCCGACAAGAAGGCCCGTTACGACCAGTTCGGCTTTGCCGGCGTCGACGGCCAGGCGGGGCCTGACTTCAGCCACGGCTTCGGCAATCTGGACGATATTCTCAACAACCTCTTCGGAGGCGGCTTCGGGGGTGGCTTCAGCTTCAGCGACCTCTTCGGCGGCGGACGCCAGCGCGGCCCGAGCGTAATGCGGGGGCGCGATATCCGCACACGCGTGCGCCTCACCCTGGAAGAAATCGCCAAGGGCTGCGAAAAGGAAGTGGTGATCGAGCGCAACCGTCCCTGCCCGGACTGCGGCGGACGCGGCGCAAAGAACGCTTCCGACATCAAGGTCTGCCCGACCTGCCAGGGAAGGGGACAGGTATATCAGCGCATGGCCTTCATGACCACGGCGCAGACTTGCCCGCAATGCCATGGCGAAGGAAAGATAGTTTCCAATCCCTGCCCCCGCTGCAAGGGAACAGGCCTCGAGCGTAAGAAAGAGACGGTTCGCGTGCGCATCCCCGCAGGCGTCGAGAACGGCATGCAGCTGAGCCTTCGCGGCGAGGGACACAGCGCCCCGCGCGGCGGCGTCAACGGCGACCTTCTGGTCGTGATCGAGGAGCAGGCGCATCCCCAGCTCAAGAGGGAAGGGGAGAATCTCTTCTATACGCGCGTGATTTCGGTTACCGAGGCGATGCTCGGGTGCGAGATCCAGGTTCCCTGCCTGGACGGCCCCCAGAAGCTAAAAATTGAAGCCGGCACCCAGTCGGGCACCGTCCAGCGCCTCCGTGGCAAGGGTCTGCCTGCCGTAAACGGTTACGGCAACGGCGACCTGTATGTGAAGATTCTTGTGTGGATCCCGCGCAAGCTCAAGGGAGATGCAAAGGAGGCGGTCGAGAAACTCGCCGCCACCGATGCTGTCAAGCCCGATCCTTCACGCGAGGACAAGGCGCTGTTCGAAAAGGAGAGCAGTTACTTCTAGCAGGTTATTCTTCCAGCATAAAGGTCTTGCAGGCGTCTTCCATCCGCCTGTCCATCCCTCTTTTAACCTCTTTACCCTTCTCGGCAGGCAGGGAGTATTTGCCGTGTCCCAGCCAGGGGCAGGCGTGGATTTCCTTGCTGGCCGCAGGGCAGACGTTGAATACCGACCAAACGCTTGCAGGAGGGCAGGTGGTATCGATAAGGCCCACGTTTACATAGAGTTTGCCGGTGAAGTAGCGCATAAAGTTGCTTCCGTCGTAGTATGCTGCAAGCTTCGCAGCTTCGGGGTTGTCCTTGTTGCGCTCGAGGGGTTTAGGCCAGGCGCTGCTGCGGTCGGCGAGCTTGCCTCCCATGTCCCACATGGCGGGCACGCGCACAACCACGTGTGTTACCCTGCTGTCGAGGCCGGCAATGGCCGCGCTCTGGGCTCCGCCCTGGCTGCCTCCGGTAACCATCACACGCTTGCCGTCCCATTCCGGGCGGGAGCACAGATAATCCAGGGCCCTGGCGAGCCTAAGGAACATCCCGTGGAAGAAATACTCGTCGTGAGTGGTTATGAGCTGGGATGCGTAACCTCCGATGGACTTCTGAAGCTCTTCGTAATAGCTTTCGTCGGCATCGTCGCGCATACCGATGGCGTTGATGTCCAGGCCGATGGCTCCGCCGCCGTATTTAGCCATCTTCACAGCCATCTTCAGATTGGAGCGGACGGTAGGCTTGGTGATTTTTCCGGCAGAGTGCAGCGAGATGCAGATGGGCAGCGTTCCCGGCTTGGCATCCACAGGGATGGCAAGGTAGGCGCTTACGGGCGCGCCGCCGATGCAGTTGATGTCCAGATGCCAGCACTCGATCTTGCCCCTGTCCCTCTCGGGCGCTTCCACGGGAGTGAGTTTGGCCTTCATCTTCATCTTGCGCATCTTCTTGAGCTCATTGTCCCAGAATGCCTTGAAGTCCGCCGGCTCTTCGAAGCCCGGCTGGAATTCTTCCGGAGCTACGATAGCTCCGATCATAGTATTGTCATCTTTGTTTTCGGGGTTGTTTACCCGGAGCATAAGGGCGGTGGGCTCATCGTATACGGCTCGGAATACCTCAGACTTGCCGGCCGGAATAGTTGCCGGATACTTTTCCAGAACTTTTCCGTTGATGTATACCTGGAATACAGCGTCCTTCATTTCCGCACTTTCAGCGAATATGATGATGGTGTCGCCTTTGGCGTAAATGCCTTCGGTGCTGTTCGCCAGGCTCAGTACCACGTCGTCGATAAATTTCTGGCCCCAGGCGGCCGCGCAGAGCAGCATTCCGGCTGCAATTAAAAGGAATCTTTTCATTGATTATCGGTTTTACAGAGTAAAGGTAGCGATTTTTTATAAAAAAGATTTGTCAGGTTCAAAATTATTCCTATCTTTGCAACCCGCTTGAGCAGCCTCTCGAGGAACGGTTCCATGACGCTGCAATATTTTGGACATTAAGATATGGATTTACTTAAAGTAGCAGAACAGGCTTTCGCAAACGAGAACGTTGCAAAGTACCCTGAATTCAAGGCTGGTGATACCATCACCGTCACTTGCAAAATCAAGGAAGGCGACAAGTTCCGTCTCCAGGATTTCCGCGGTGTGGTCATCCAGATAAGCGGCGCAACCCCCCTCACCCGCACTTTCACCGTGCGCAAGGTGTCCGGAGGTGTCGGAGTGGAAAGGATTTTCCCCTACCAGTCGCCGTTCATCGACAGCATAACCGTGAACAAGTACGGCAAAGTGCGTCGCGCACGTATATTCTACATCCGCGACCTCGCCGGCAAGAAGGCCCGCATCAAGGAACGCACCTTCGTTCACAAGGCTGAAGCTGCCGAATAAAAACCCCGGTAATCCGGCCCAGTCCGGAACCCGATCCGGCTCCCTAGCTCAATTGAATAGAGCATTTGACTACGGATCAAAAGGTTACAGGTTTGAGTCCTGTGGGAGTCACGAAAAACCGCATTAGAAGTGCTTCTAATGCGGTTTTTTCTATTTCTTTTCCCATTATTTTCCCATTTTACAGCATTGATTTAAAATAATGGTCCCTTGCTAGTAGGCAAGCCCCGCACACTCCTGCTTTTACT
>JAFZWD010000057.1 GCA_017617495.1 Bacteroidales bacterium | reverse complement strand
ATGACTGGAGCAGGACCTGGGACAGGTTCGCGGACATTGCAGGCGAAATCAAGCTCGCAGCGGGCGACTACACTGTGAGCGCAGGCACCGCCAACCCCCTCCCCGCAGCATTCGACCAGCCGGTTTACAGCGGAAGCGCAAACTTCACCATCCGCAACGGTCAGAGCAGCTCGGTGGACATAGTCTGCACGCTCTCAAACATGAAAGTTACCCTCCGCCCCAGCGAAAGGCTCGATTCAGAGCTTACGGACTACCGCGTAATTATCACCAACGCGGCCTCCTGGACCGCCCCGGACATCGCCGAAAGGCAGCTCAGCTGGAGCAAGGCGGATATCGCCGCAGGCAAGACGGGCTACTTCAGCGTGGCTCCCCTGCTGGGCAAAATCTACGGTTACAGGGCCACCGACGCGCACGAAGCGGAGGTGCCATTCACAATTACCGATGTGGCCGCCTGCGACTTGCATCTGCTTAAGATAGACGCGGTGGTTACCGGCCAGGCAGGATTTACCATCACCATCGACGACAGCGTGAACGAAAAGGTGGAGGAGATAGTGATTCCCGGCTGGAGCGAAGCCCCCGTCGAGGGGCATCACGAAGGCGATGAGGGAGGCCAGGGCGAAGAACCGGCTAACACCGCCCCCAAGATGTACTGGAGCGCCAATCCGGGCTTTGCACCCACTCCCATCGAGGACCAGATGGATATCAACATCCGAATCGAGGCGCCCGAAAAGATAGCGAGTTTTGTGGTGAGCGTCGACTCCAACATACTCTCGGATCTGATTGCCGCGATGGCGGGAGACACCAGCTTCTCCTACGCCCGCGACGGCGCTTACGATATGGACCTCATCGGCAATGCCACCCTGGTTACCGCCCTTGCTAGCATAGTGCCCACCGGCGATGCGCTCCTGGGCCAGACCAGCGTGGAGTTCCCTCTGTCCAACCTTGTGCCGCTGATCCTCGGATTCAGCCCCGAATCGGGCTCCGAACATACCTTCACCCTTAAGGTCACCGACCAGAAAAACCAGTCCCTGCAGAAAGCACTTACCTTCTACGTTCCGTAATGATTAAATCGCTGACATACAGGTTCTTTGCTATCGCGATTCTGCTGTGCGCCCTTGGCTGCAGCAGGGAGATTCGCAATGAGGGCAGAGGATGCCTGGAACTCAGCATAGGTACCCAGGCGCCCGAGCTTGTGCTTAAGAGCTCGGTCGCTGCGCCCGCAAGTATGGGCTTCGCCGTGAAGATTCAGGGAACGGACGGCAAACACAACTACAGCGTGGCAGATTCCCGCATTATGGAACCCCTCACGGTGGCCGCCGGAGTGTACGACATAACGGCGACCTCGCTGCCCGGACAGGCATCCGCCTGGGGCGAACCGGTCTACTCCGGAACGGCCAAGGTTACGGTGCGCCCGGAGCGCATCAACAGCGCCCGCATCACCTGCAAGCTCGCGAACGCGATGGTCAGCGCAGAGTTCGACGAAACCATCGTCGCAAGCTTCAGCGAATACAACCTCAGCATAGAGGCCGGGGGCACGCCGCTGGCTATCTCCAACACCGCCGGCACGCAGAACGACACCGCTTATTTCGCCGCAGGCGACACGCTGCACTACAGCATCAGCCTCAAGACTCCCGACGGCGCGGCCTTTACACGCGGGCCGCTTGACCTCGCGCTCAAGGGCGGCACGCACTACCGCTTCAAACTCAGCACAAAGAACGGCGAAGGCTTCTATCTCGCCATTATGCTGAACGGCGACACGGTGTATAATGTTGACTCGGAGGAGGCTGAGCGCACGCACACGAAGGAACTCTCCCTGCTCACCGGCGACACGCCTCAACAGAACGCCATGTTTGCATCCACCCGGGGCATCGCTTCGCTTGCAGTCGCCCACAGCGACGCCGCGCTTTCGCTTCTGGGCCTGCCCGAATGGACCGACCTTGTGAGCTCGCAGGACATCAGTGCACTGCAGGCGGCGGGATTCAGCTGCGCGCCCGTACCCTTCGGCTCAAAGGACATACATGGCATCGATTTCAGCGCCTTCCTCGCAAGGCTCGGGGCCGGCAGCTACAGCTTCAGGATTATCCTCACCGATATTGCGGGCATCAGCAACGAAGTGATTTACCACATTAGCGTGGTACCTCCGGTGGAATCCAGAGCGGTCGCAGCAAAGCCCTGGGCGAAGTTCGCGGTAATCAGCGGCGAATGGCTCACTGCTGCCAAGCCCGCGGGTCTGCGCTTCCAGTACAAGGCGGCGAGCGCTTCCGCCTGGACAGACATCACCTCCGGCATCCGCACGGACGGTACGAGTCAGACAATTTCTGCAGATATCTACGGCCTGCAGCCGGGCACCAAATATTTCTTCCGCACTGTCACCGACTCTGACCTCGCAAATGGCAAGGAGTTCCCGGAGATCTCATTCACGACCGACTCCAGGGTGCCCACGGTTCCTAATCTGAGTTTCGACTCCTGGTATCAGAGCGGAAGCGTATGGTACCCGAACGAGAGCGGACGCAGCGACTGGGATACCGCCAACAAGGGAACCGCCGACTACGGCGCAGTGCCTACCACGCCCGAAAGCAGCGACGTGGTGAGCGGCAAGGCGGCAAGGCTCGAAAGCGCCACCGCCGGTATGCTCGGCATCAACAAATTCGCCGCAGGCAACATCTACCTTGGGCAGTTCGGCAAGATTGACGGAATGGGCGCCATCCTCAATTGGGGATATCCATTCGCCGGCCGGCCGGTTGCCCTGCGCGGCTGGTACAAGTACAGGCCGGTGAACATCGACTACGCCGAGAGCCCCTACACCGGGCTCAAGGGCACTCCCGACGGATGCGCCATCCGCGTATTTCTCTGCGACTGGAGCTCGCAGTTCGTAATCAACACCAACAAGGGTATCTTCCTCCAGGAGGACGACCCGAGCGTAATTGCAAACAAGTCCATCTATTCGCACGCTACCGACGCCGCATACAAGAGCTTCGTCATTCCTATTGAATATCACGACAACCGTACTCCCACATATATCGAAATAGTAGGATCCGCCAGCCGTTACGGCGATTACTTTACCGGAGGCAAGGGCTCGGTGCTGCTGCTGGACGAGTTCGAACTGGTTTACGACGCCGGTGAACTCTCTGAAGATGAGAGGATTGCGGTAGGTTACAGAAATCTCTGAATATGAAAAGAGCGATTATAATTCCACTCCTGATATGCTTCGGCATCGCGGCCGCGGCACAGGACGACTACACCCCCTTCGACAGGGGCATCGACAAATCCACAGCCGTGTTCATCCCCAAGGGGACCTCGGGCGCGGGCTTCAGCTTTGGCTTCCAGAATTACAAGGTCGGGCAGACCGGCGAAGATGACGCCGGCTTCTCGGTTCCCACCGAGATAGTGAAGGGCCTCTCCGGCGCCGTTAACACCTTCAAGCTGGCCCCTTCCTACGAGTATTTCCTCTGGGACAACACCTCGCTGGGAGCAAGGCTCACCTATTCGCACAGCCTTCTGGACCTGGGCAACGCCACCCTGTCGATGGGCGACGACCTCAAGTTCGACGCGGGCGACTACCGCTACACCGCCAATTCGGTGTCGGCCTTCGCCACTCTGCGCAACTTTATGCCCATCTCCGACAGCAAGCGCTTCGCGATGATACTCGAGGCCCGCATCGGAGGCAGCTACGGCCGCTCCAAGAGCAGCAAAATCGAGCAGGGTCTCAAGCATGGCAGCTACAACGACATCTGGCAGGGCTCCTTCAAGTTCGTTCCCGGACTCTGCGTTTTCGTGATGAATAACGTGTCTGTTTCTGCCCAGATGGCAATTTTCGGCATAACCTACCGCTACATCGACCAGACCAACGACAAGGTTGGCAGGAGCGGCCTCAGCGGGGCCAACTCCTCGCTCGGAATAGACTTCCTTTCCGTGGAAATCGGCACCAACTTCTATATTCTCGACCGCAAGCACCGTCCCCGCAAATGAGAAAATTCGCCGTACTCTCTCTTGCCGCTTTGCTTCTGCCGGGGTGCATCCAGAATGACCTCGACTACCCTCTCGTACCCGGAGGCTTCGTCTCCATCGAGGTGGAGGGGCAGAAGAGCGCGAGCATCGACAGCAAGAACCGTACGGTAACCGTCGACCTGTTGGAAACCGCTGATATACAGGCACTTCCGCTTGTTTCTTACAAGCTCACCGACAGCACTTTCCTGGACACTCCCCTGCCCGCGACGCTCGACCTGAGCTCGCCTATGAAGGTGGCGATGCACACCTGGCAGAACTGGGAATGGACACTTCGCGCCACGCAGACAATCGCGCGCAGCATCTCCTGCGACAAGCAGGTCGGCAAGGCGCGTTTCGACGAAAGCAACCGGAGCATCCTGCTCAGCGTCACGGAGGACCAGAACCTGGAGAAGATCCGCTTTACCGCGATGAAACTGGGCCCCGAGGGCTCAACGGTAGTGTCGACGACCGGCTGGGAGAGCGACGGGGCGCAGGCGCGGCAGGTCACCCGCGACTGCACGTTCCCGATGACACTTGACTGCGTGCTGGGGCGCAGCTTTACCGTTGCGTTCCGCGGCAAAACCGAGGTCTGGAGCCTCCAGGCGATAAAGGTCAAGGTGGAGATGGAGATTACGCAGATAGCGGCCTGGTGCCGCTATGCTGATGTTTTTGCGACCTTCGACGGCAAGGGCGAGCCTTCCGTTGAATGGCGCAGGGCGGGCGAGCCCGACTGGACTGTCTGCGACAGTGTCAAGGTTGAAGGTGTGGAGATTCACGGAGTAATTACCGGCCTGAAAGAAGGCAGCGAGTATCAGGCACGCGTGGTATGCGCAGGCAAGGAGAGCGCCGTGGAAGGCTTCCGCACCGACCGTGAAAGGCAGCTCTACAATATGAGCTTCGACGACTGGAATCTGGGAGGCAAGATCTGGTATCCTTTCCCTGCAAACGCTCCGGACAGCCTGAAGGTATGGGATTCCGCCAACAAGGCGACCGCCAACTTCCTGGGCAGCATCACAACGCCCGTGGAAGACTTCGTGGCAGTGCCCGGACCGGGAAAGAAGGCCGCCAAACTGGAAAGCACCTATGCGGTGGTGAAGTTTGCCGCCGGCAACCTCTTTACAGGCCAGTTCGTATCGCTCAAGGGCCTCGGGGCCGACCTTGCCTGGGGCATTCCGTTCGACACCAAACCCAAGGCGCTGCACGGCTACTACTGCTACAAGCCTGCCATCATTGACGAATATTACGATGCCGATCACGCCTATCTGAAAGGCAAGAACGATATAGGGCAGATTCAGGTAATCCTTACCGACTGGACGGAGCAGTTCCACGTGCTTTCTGCCGAAGAAGTGTTCGTGGACGTGGTAAATGACCCGGCGATTATCGCCTATGTAAACTTCGAGACTTCCGAAGAGAACGACGGCTGGGTGGAGTTCACCCTGCCTCTCGAATACCGCAGCTACCGCACGCCAAAGTACATCGTGGTGGTGGCCGCATCCAGCCGCTACGGCGACTTCTACACCGGAGGCAAGGGCAGTGCGCTCTACCTCGACGAATTCAGTTTCGTTTACGAATAGTCAGGCTATCGGGCCTTGAATGTGAAGCTCTCCTGCACCTTGCCTGTGTGGATGTTGTGCACATTGATCCTGAGCTTCTTTCCTTTTACTTTACCCTCTATGACGGTGGAGAACCTCTCTTCCGTATTGTCCGGGGCACCGCCCACAATCTGCGCCCAGCCGCGTCCCTCGGTGGGGGCGTCGTAGCGGAAACAATGCTGATGGCCCACTATCAGGAGCTGGCAGCCTGCCTTGTCTAGCAGCGGGCCCCAGAGCTTGGAGCAACTGCGCTGCCAGGCGGCGTAATCCCTCTTGAAGCCGGGGGCTACGTCGGCCGGATAGAGGTCGCCGGGGTTGGCGTCGGGCCTGGGGTCGAACAGGGGAATATGACAGAAGGCCACCAGGAAGGGAGCCTCGGCTATCTCTTTGCTGGCGAGCGCGTCCTCGAGCCAGGCGACCTGCGCCTCACGGTAGGCCTCGTTGTTGAAGAGTCCGGCGAAGAGCGGGTTGCCGTCGAGCTTGTCTTCGCCTGTGTCCAGGCCGATGAGTGCGACCTCGCCCATCCTCACCGCGAAATTGCGTCCGAGATCCCAGTCGCGCGAAGCCCTCTCGTCGGGCTGGCGAAACATCCAGATGTTCTCCATCCGGCGGCCTGCGAACCCGCGCTGGTCGTGGTTGCCGGGTGCGAACAGGAAAGGCGTGCGGGAGGCGTAATCCTTGGCGGGGATGTCCGGGTTCAGGAAGGTTTCCACCAGGTCCGAGAGCTTTTCCTCGCGGTTGTTGGCGTCGCCGTTCCAGATAACTGTGGAGGGTGAGAGCTCCGCGATTTTTTCCGTAATCTTTGCGAACGAACTCCAGCGCTTGTGAGTGTCGTTGATTACGCAGAAATGGGCCTTGGCATCCTTGCCGGCGGTGGTGAAGCTGTAGATCTGCGGATCTTCCTCGTTGCCGATAACGTACATGTGGTAGCCGTCCTTGTAATCGATGCGGTCGGCGCCTATCTTATAATAGTATTTGGTTGCCGGCTCCAGGCCCTTGAGACGCACGTGGATTACTTCATTATGGATGGTGGTGGCGCGAAAACCGCCGCACTTAACCTTTTTGCCGTCGCTCAGGTCGGACTGCCTGCCGTAAATCACATAACCGTTTGCAAGCGCGCTCACGGCGAACGCCACGCCCATGGACTTTTCGGCATAGTTCTGGAGCATCGGGGCGGAGGCAATGAGTTTTCCCCCTTCCGGGGCGATGTCTTCGGCCCTTTCGGCAGGGGCCTCGACGGTTTTTGCTGCCGCCAGGAGATCGGCGCTGCCGGCGGCCGCTGCAATCACGGCTGCACTCTTGAGGAAATCGCGTCTTTTCATATCGGTTATTTGTTTTGTTCTGCTACGGAGGCATCGTGTATCGTATTGAAAATACGCACGACGAATTCGGGGTCGATGCCGTTTGCCCTGGCACTGGCCCTGACTTTTTCAAGCACCTGGTCCCAGCGGCCGGCCTGCACGATGGCAACTTTGCCTGCCTTCTTGAGTTCGCCTATTTCGTGGCTCACTTTCATGCGGGAAGCAAGGGCATAAACGAGGTTTTCGTCTATCACGTCGATCTGGGCACGGAGGCGGCTGAGGGCTTCGTTGAAGGCCTCGTCCGCGGTAGCGGCATCACGCACTGTGAGAGATTCGAGCAGTGCGATGAGAGCCGCCGGAGTGAGCTGCTGCGCTGCATCGGAAAGCGCGCACGAAGGATCGCAGTGGGACTCCACCATCAGGCCTTCCAGGCCAAGGTCCATAGCCCTCTGCGAAAGCTCCGCCAGATACTCGCGCTTGCCGGCGATATGCGAAGGGTCGCAGAAGATGGGAATCTCGGGATAACGCGAGCGAAGCTCCACCGCCATCTCCCAGTGCGGGGCGTTGCGGTATTTTATCTTTTCGGAGCTGGACACTCCCCTGTGGATAACGCCCAGCTTCTTGATTCCCTCGCGGTTAAGCCGCTCGAGAGCGCCTATCCAGAGGTCGATGTCGGGGTTGACCGGATTCTTCACCAGAACCGGCAGGTCGGTGTCGCGCAGCGCCTCGGCGATCTCCTGCACAAGGAAGGGATTGGCAGTAGTGCGAGCGCCCAGCCAGACCATATCCACGCCGTACTTGAGGCATTCGAACACATGGCGCGAACTCGCGACCTCGGTGCACACCTTCATACCGTACTGGGCCTTGACTTTCTGCAGCCACTTGAGGCCTGGCACGCCCACTCCTTCGAAGCATCCCGGATGGGTGCGCGGCTTCCAGATTCCCGCTCGGAACACATTGATTCCCACAGCCTTGAGCCCCTCGGCCGTAGTGAGCACCTGCTCCTCGGTCTCGGCGCTGCACGGACCCGCAATCACGCAGGGCCTCGGCGGCAGATGGAAAAATCCCCAGTCGTTAATGGGTACAGTCTCGAGTTTGTTCGCCATAGTCGTACAAAAATACGAAAAGATTTGTTTATCTCCCCGCTTGAAGTTATTTTTGTAGATTATGGATGTAAAGAAACTGAATATCCTGGTGACCGGAGGATGCGGGCAGCTCGGGTGCTGCCTGAGGGATGCGGCGAAAGGCAGTCCGCAGCACTATGTCTTTACCGATGTGGTGGAACTGCCGGGGCTGGAGACTGTGCGCCTGGATATAACCGACAGGGATGCCCTAAGGGCCGTTGCGGCGAAGGAAAACATCGACATAATAGTCAACTGCGCGTCGTATACCAACGTAGAGAAGGCCGAGGACGAGCCGGCGCTGGCAAAGCTGCTCAACGCCACGGCGGTGGAAGGCCTTGCGGCGGTTGCCGCGGAAAGGGGCGCGACGCTCATCCATATCTCCACGGACTTCGTTTTCGGAGGGGACGCCACCGCTCCCATCAGGGAGGATGCCGCCCCGGCGCCGCTGAGCGTTTACGGCGCCACCAAACTTGAGGGCGAGAGGGCCGCTCAAGCTTGCAAGAGCATAGTGCTCCGCACCGCCTGGCTGTTCTCTCAGTACGGGAAGAACTTCGTTAAGACGATGCTCAGCCTCACCGCCGACAGGCCTCAGATCAAGGTGGTGGCCGACCAGACAGGTACCCCCACCTACGCCCGCGACCTCGCGAAGCTGATTGTACATATTATCGACAGCGGCCAGTACGGTAAAACCGGCATTTATAACTTCACCAACGAGGGCGTTGCCACCTGGCACGAATTCGCAAGCGCGGTGAACGAGCTCGCCGGCCACCACTGCGACGTGCAGCCCTGCCGTACCGACGAATACCCCGCCAAGGCCCGCAGGCCGCATTATTCGGTGCTGGACAAGAGCCTTGTTAAAAAGACCTTCGGCATAAGCATCCCCGACTGGCACGATGCGCTGAAGGACTGCCTTAAAAAACTTTTGTAAATGGAAATTATACAGACCGAAATACCCGGCGTGCTTATTCTGAAGCCGCGCGTTTTCGAAGATGCCAGAGGATGCTTCTTCGAGAGCTTCAACGAGCGTGAGTTCGAGAAGGCCGTACCCGGCGTACGCTTCGTTCAGGACAACGAGAGCCACAGCAGCTACGGCGTAGTGCGCGGGCTGCATTACCAGAAGGGCGTCCACAGCCAGAGCAAGCTGGTACGCGTGCTGGAAGGCCGCGTGCTGGACATTGCGGTGGACATCCGCGTCGGCAGCCCCACCTTCGGCAAACACGTTGCGGCAGAACTCAGCGGCGAGAATAAACTGCAGTTCTTCATCCCCAAGGGCTTTGCCCACGGCTTCTCGGTGCTGTCCGAAAAGGCCGTCTTCCTCTACAAGTGCGACAGCTTCTACGAGCCTTCGGCCGAAGGAGCCATCGCCTGGAACGACCCCGCGCTCGGCATCGACTGGGGCATCCCGGCGGACAAGGTAATCCTGAGCGCGAAAGACGCGAATCATCCCACCCTGGCGCAGTGCGCTCCCGGGGATCTTTTCAAATACGAGAAATAAACATCAAGATATGATAATCAAACCGGCAGACAGGACTGCAGAAGTAAAGGAATACTACTTCTCTGTCAAGAACAAGCAGATCGCGGCGATGAACGCCGACGGAAGGAAAGAACCCGTTATCAACCTCGGAATCGGTTCACCCAACGGCCTGCCTCCCAAGGCGGCTATAGATGAGCTTTGCGAGAATGCGCCCAAGGCGGGAATGCACGCTTACCAGAGCTATACAGGTATTCCGGAACTTCGCAAGGCATACGCCGACTGGTACTTCAAGTGGTATGGCGTACAGCTGGACCCCGCAACGGAAATCCAGCCCCTGACAGGTTCCAAGGAGGGTATTCTGATTACCTCGCTCGCCTTCCTGAACCCCGGCGACAAGGTGCTGGTACCTAACCCGGGCTACCCTACCTATTCTTCGTCCGCACATCTCTGCCAGGCGGAAATCATCTACTACGACCTGGTGGACGAGCTTGGCTGGCAGCCAGACTTCGACGCGCTGGAGAAGATGGACCTCACAGGTGTTAAGATGATGTGGTCCAACTACCCCAATATGCCTACCGGGGCCCCCGCTTCCATCGAGCTTTACAAAAAGCTGCTGGACTTCGGCCGCAGGCACGGAATCCTCATCTGCAACGATAACCCCTACAGCTTCATCCTCACCGACGAGCATATTTCCATCCTGTCGCTGCCCGGTGCAAAGGAGTGCTGCCTCGAGCTGAACTCGCTCAGTAAGGCGCACAACATGGCCGGCTGGCGTATCGGCATGGTGGCCGCCGCAGCCGACGTAATCAAGGAGATCCTCAAGGTCAAGAGCCAGATGGATTCCGGAATGTTCCGCCCGCTTCAACTTGCTGCAGTAAAGGCACTTGCGCAGGGCGACGAGTGGTTCGGCCCGCTGAACGAAGAATACCGCGCAAGGCGTGAAGTCGCCTGCCAGATAATGGACGCTCTGAGAGCGAAATACAACCCCAAGAGCCAGGGCCTCTTCGTATGGGGTAAGGTCGAGGGCGACCCGGTCGAGATTTCCGACCGTCTGCTCGCCGAGGCCGGCGTGTTCATCACCCCGGGCTACATCTTCGGAAGCAACGGCGCACATTATATGCGCGTTTCGCTCTGCGCCACGGTTCCCGTGCTGAAGAGGGCCCTCGAAAAGATCAAGGAAGTTTTATGAGAAGTGTTGCCATAGTTGGTCTGGGCCTCATCGGAGGTTCCATGGCGGTGGATCTTCGCCGGCGGGGTTTCGCCGACGAGATTATCGGCGTGGAAAATGACCAGCTGAATGCAGAGGCTGCCCTCAAGATGGGTCTCGCCGACCGCATCGCCTCCGCCGAAGAGGCCTTCGCCCAGGCAGATATCATTGTGCTGGCAGTGCCGGTGGATGCTGCTGCGAAGCTTCTCCCCCAGGCCCTCGACGCCGTGGCAGGCAGCGAACGCATAGTAATCGACGTCTGCTCCGTCAAGGAGATGATGTGCCGCGTGGCGGCAGGGCATCGCGCCCGCGCCAACTACGTTGCCACGCATCCCATGGCAGGTACCGAATACTCCGGTCCCTGGGCCGCGATGCCCGGCCTCTTCGACGGCCGCGCCTGCATATTCTGCGACGTGGAGGAATCGTCCCGCAAGGCCGTCAGCCGTATCGAAGAACTCTACGCCGCCCTCAACATGAGGGTAACCTATATGCGCAGCGACGCCCACGACATGCACGTGGCCTACGTCTCGCACATCTCACACGTCACTTCCTTCGCCCTGGCGCTCACCGTGCTGGACAAGGAAAAGGACGAGAAGCACATCTTCGACCTCGCGTCGGGAGGCTTTTCCTCCACCGTGCGCCTCGCCAAGAGCAATGCCGACATGTGGGTGCCCATCCTGCAGCAGAACCGCGATAACGTGCTGCGCGTCATCGACACCTACATCGAAAAAATGCAGGACTTCCGTTCCGCCATCGACACCCTCGACGGCGACGAAATCCGCGGCCTCATCGAGGACGCCAACAAGATTAAACGAATAATCCGATAACACGTGTTGGAAGAAAGAAACGACATAGTCATCTACAAGTCCGAGGACGGCCTGGTGAAGATGGAAGCGATGGTTGACCCCGTCAATGAAACAATTTGGGCCAGCCAAAAAGCAATTTCTGCACTTTTCAACTGCACAAAGCAGAATGTTTCCTATCATATGGGAAAGATATTTGCGAGTGGTGAATTGGATCGATCTACGGTAGTCAAAGAAATTTTAATTACCGCACAGAGTGGCGCCAGAGGCACATCTGACGAGAAAGTTCGCTACTATAACCTTGATGCTATCATCTCCATAGGCTATAAAGTAAACTCCATTCGGGCAACCAAGTTCAGAATATGGGCAGCGAATGTCATTATTATTTCAACCCCGTTGGACTAATCGCTTATATAAATGAAGAGATTGTTTCCAACTAATGATAATAAGAGGAACTGAATACAATGTTGATTAGATTTATATTGCCATGAATAGCTCAACCATATTCCTTTATACCGACGGGGCGGCGAAATCCGCGGCCTCATCGAAGACGCCAACAAAATCAAACGCATAATCCGGTAGCTGATATGATGTCTAAGAAGTTCATACTTCTGCTTTCTCTACTCTTGTGCTGCGCTTCCAGCTATGCACAGAAACAGAAACCGTATGACTTTGGCGAACCAATCAGGACACGGGATGTCCCAAGAGCAAAACTCAGGCTCGGGGGATGGACACAGTCGGATACTGTAAATGTTTACATGAGCGAAGCTGAACTGATTGCCGGTTCCGGCGACAGTATTTCAGTCTCTTCGGGCCCTTTCTTCAATATCCCGATACAGGAATCCACCTCTCCTTCAGGAGGCTTGGTTTACAACATACCGGTTCCGACTGCAGCCGGCGTCAAAGGCGCGCCGGCCATCTCACTTGCCTACAACAGCCAGGGGGGCAACGGACTAGCCGGATACGGGTGGAATATAGGCGGGCTCTCCTCCATCAGCATCTCTAATAAGAATCATTACTATAATGGTGTTGTAGCTCCGGCTAACATCGCGGACACCACTTCCTTTTACACACTTGACGGCGACCCTATCGTTCTTAACGCCGACCTGGCGCAGTTTCCCGGATACAGGTACGAGACAGCAAGGGGGCACATAAAGATACGCAAGCGGGTTACCAACGGAATAGTAACCCACTTTTATGCCTTGTACCCCGACGGAAGCCGGGCGGTGTTTGGAGATTCCCTGGCCACCTCTGCCAGAGGCTCTTTCCCGATAGTTCAGCTCAAGGATAAGGAAGGATACGTGACCAGGTACTCGTATATGCGTCCGGCTGAAGCCAACATCAGTTTTGTTACGCAGATTTCATATGGTGCTCAGGGAGAAACTGCATCTCCTGCACGCATTTCCTTCGAATGGGATGCACGTGACGATGCGACAGTGCAGTACAGTGCTGCAGAAAGGGTTTGCTCGGCAATGCTCTTGAAGGGCATTTTGAGTTTCGATGGAGACTCCGTAATCGCAGATTATACACTTACCCATACGCTTTCCGACCGCGTGAACCTTTTGACACGTCTTGACTTCGCCAAGTCGGGCGAGCAGGCAAATCCGCTGCTCTTCCAGTACGGGCCGCAAGACCCTACCGGCTCCAATGCAACAGGATGGAACACGGTCAACACTGCAGTCTCGACGAACTTTAATGTTGGGGCAGACAACTTCATGTTCTTCAGGGGGAAATTTGTCCCTGGCACATTCAATGACGGAGTGGCGATTATCCCCGCACGACCATATTTTACACAAAGATCGAATACGCTTTTCGGACACTACTATAGCAGCGGATATATTAATAACGAGTCAGTTATGGTTCTTCCGTCCGTAAATGACCTGTCGAATGCAGTAGTACTAGTCACTGCGGTAAATGCGATAAACATTAATGCGGTAGATGTTGACGGAGACAGTGTTGACGAAATTGTCATCATTCGGGAATCGAATCCTCATCCGACCACAACGCCAAAAACTTTCACTATACAGATTTATAAGTACGCTGCTTCTACAGGGACGTTTACGCAAAGCAGTTGTTCCATAACACTGAACGGGTTCTTCCATCACGGCACGTTGATGAATCACTACAGCGCAAACCAACGCGATTTCCTGTATGGTGACTTCGTTGGAGATGGCGGCATGCAAGCCGTTGCCCTGTCATACAGTACTAATGTTGCGGGTTATAGTCAAACGCCTTATGCTGCGGTCATCGATTTGAAGAATAAGACCAAACTAAGCGATGAAGTTCTGTTCTCTTCTTATACTGAAGCGGATGTCTTCAACGTTTTCGCTCTTGACATTGACTCGGACGGACGTACCGAACTGTGCCGGGCCACAGCATCCGGACTCGAGACATATCACCTTACGTCCCAGGGGACTTTTACCCTGGACAAGACCATCAGCGGGCTCACTTCTTCGAACATCTCGGCATCCGGCAGGCAGCCGAGTTTTACCGACCTTAACGGGGACGGGTATATCGACGTTGCCGTATCTCCCGCCGTGAATGGTTTCACTTGGGACATTTACACTTATACTGGTGATTGTTTCCTTCACAGCACCGACAGTATTGCCGTCAGAAGTACTGCAGACAAGTATGTCTTCGTGGATGTGACTGGAGACGGACTCCCCGAATGCAACGTGGTCAGCGGCAACAGCATCCGTTCCTATCTTAATGATTGCGGCACGATCTCCTCACTGCAACTTGACAGTCTTGTTACAGCGGCAAATACCGATGCCGTTCCTGTAAACATCCTGTCATACAATGCTGCCAGCTCATTCTATACGGTGGAGGATTCTCACATCACCACATATACGCCAAGGGTGCAAAGTCAGCAGACCAGGGCCCTTACCGGAATGACAGACAGTTTCGGACGGGTGACGCGGAACAGTTACGCCATGATGAGCGATACGGACATATACCGTTCGGACTCTCTTCAGCTATGTAACAATGCAGCCGGTTTTGCAGACATAGCGGCGCCGCTTCTCCTGCTGCGGAGCAGTAACAGCTATGCCTCTGGCAGTATGATTCCGTTGAAGAGCAGATACTACGAGTATTCATGTGCTGTCGCGCATCAGTTCGGGTTGGGCTTCTGCGGCTTCCGCCAGATTCTTTGCAAGGACTATGTGTCGCCGGGGCATTTCGGGGTTGGAATCGATTGCAACAGACCTCTTATATCGGTACAGGCCTTCGATCCAGAGAAGATGGGCATACCCACCGAGTCCTGGTCCCGTATCGGCTATTCGGGAGGGCGAATGATTCACACCACCAATGTTTGGGACAATCACTCCACCACATACGGAAAACTCGACCCGAGACTCACTGCGACCACTCAGGTGGACAGTCTTTCCGGTATTACCACAGTCAGCACTTTCGCTTATGACGGCCGGGGGTATCCTGTACTCACTGAAACCGTCCGGACAAATGAGTTCGGGGACGTGAAGAGGGATTCAGTTACGGTGACATACAGTCACCAGTATTCATCGGAAAGGTATATCCTGGGTACTGTGCTCGACAGAAGGAACACACTCAAGTGGAAGATTGCCGACACCACGACAACATGGACAAAGAGGCACACTTATACAGCTGACAGCCTTGGGCGCATCACTTCCAGTCAGGACAGGGCCTGGCTACATGAGCGCGTCTATTTCAACCCGGAATTCCCTCACATATTAGACCCCTTGTCGATTGGCGGAGGGACTGCAGGGTCCATGTCCCATCCCGGCGGAGACGGGACCATGGTTCACCCCATAGACGATCCTCCAATCAGCCTGTATATTACCGAAACTGAAGGCGGAGGAATCGCTGCCGACGAGCATTACCACTACGATGCCTTCGGCAACATCGACACGCTGAAGGTATATTCTCACGGGGCCACCACGCCACTGGTCACCACCTATTCATACGATTCTGCCGGGAGGTACCTGCTCAGTTCTACCAATCCTATGGGATTTACGATGTCTTACTCCTCCTACAACCTTTTCGGTAAGCCAGCATCAGTTACCGATCATCGGGGCAGGACAACGACGCAGACCTTTGACGCATGGGGCAATGTCGTCCGGACGGACTACGAAGACGGCACATGGGAAAGTCAAACGATGGCCTGGGACAGTTTGGGGCTTTATCGGGTAAACACTCTGAATAGCGCAGGGCAACAAGGAGTCACGCATTACGATGCGGCCGGACGCCCGGTTCGCAGCGGGAGCGTCCACTTTGACGGACGCTGGATTGTGTCCGATAAGCAGTATGACCCTTCGTCCGGACTTCTCTCCCGGGAATCCATTCCCCACCCTTCCGATGCACCCGATTCGGCGATACTGTGGAGCAGCATATCTTATGACCGCTACGGCAGGGACACTTGCATTACTGATGCTTCAGGAAGAATTGCGACAAAGAGTTACAACGCATCGGTCACTTCTTCTACGGTTGACGGAATTACAACGACCGTTACCGTCGATGCGAACGGCAATACAATCCTGGTGCATGACCCGGGTGGAGACATAACAACCGAACTGCGACCCGACGGCAAGCCCAAAAAGACAACTGTTCATGGCGGTGTCGTTACCACCTTTGCATATGATGCATACGGCATCAGGTATAAGATAGTCGACCCGGCCATAGGTACACAGACCGACACGACCGTATGGAATGCGGATGGCAGCAGTTCCACAACGACAACCAGAGGCCTTCTTGAATCGACCACTGTTAACGCAGACCGTTTCGGCCGCGAGACTCAGCGCAGAATGAGAGTGTTGTTGTTGAGTGAGACAATTCTTACCAGCAGCTACGACGCTTATGGCAGGCTAAGTTCACGCGTTTCAAATGAAGGCCCTTCAGTAACATACACCTACGATGCCTACGACAGGCCGCTTACCATTGTGGAGAATAGCGCGGGCAACAACACGTTTACAAAAGCATATACATACAACGCCGACGGAACGACCGCTTCGGTGGCTTATTCCTCATCCTTTGCGGGAGGACTTCTCGCAACTGAGAACTACACATACTCCAACGGTGTGTTATGCCAGACAAGCCTTTCGGACGGGACAATTGTCAGCAGAATCGACTCCGAGAACGATCTGGGGCAGATTTCCGCAGCCACCACGCCGCACGGAATCCAGAGGCAGTACGGATATACTTCTGCCGGGCTGCCGCTTTCAAGGAGTATCGGGACGGCTGCCGAGACATACACCTTCAGCATTCCGACCGGAAATCTCAGCTCCCGTACATTTGCCCAGGATGGGCAGGGCAGTCCGGAGACCTTCTCCTATGACGGGTTGGGCCGACTCTCTTCCTCTCTGCTTCCCGGAGCGTCCGTCCCCTCAGCCGTTGCATACGATTCCAAGAACAATGTCACTTCCATCGGCGGGGCTGCAACCATGCAGTATACCACATCCGGAAAGCCGTATATGCTTTCCTCCTACACCGCCTCTGACAGTGGGTTCCAGAGAAACCTGAGAATCACCTACAATGCCGCAGAACAGCCCGAATCGATCAACGGCAATCAAGATTCCGAGATTCTTTATGGAGCAAGTGGCTTCAGGAGCCGGATGAAAGCGGGACCGACTCGTTCGCCGCTCTTTACCCGTTATTACTTCGACGGTGGCAGGCTTGATGTTGACGTAACCTCAAGCGGAGCTAAGACCATTCGCCTGTATCTCGGGGGCAATCCATACTCCGCTCCGGCCGTTCTGGTGTCCGACGGTATGGGCACATCTACAGTCTACAACATCTGGCGTGACCATCTTGGAAGTATTCGTGCTATCGGGACCGACTCCACTCACGTATCGTACTTTAGTTACGACTCCTGGGGCCGTCCACGCGACCCTGACACTCTGGCGCCGCTTCCTTATGACACTGCAATAAATATCCTGAACCGTGGTTTCACAGGCCACGAGTATCTCCCCTGGGCCGGAGTGTACAACGCCAACGCCCGTCTCTACGACCCGTTGCTCGGCCGCTTTCTCAGCGCCGATCCCTACATTCAGAATCCCTCCTGTAGCCAGAACTACAACCGCTTTGCTTACTGCCTTAATAATCCGCTGAAATATACTGATGAAGATGGCGAGTGTTTCCTGACAACTTTGGCCATTGTTTCTGCCGCATGCGCGTTAGTGTTTGGAGCCGGAGATGCAGCAGCTCATGCGCTTAGACACGACAGGGGCTGGTTTAAGTATTTTTTTCAAGGAGCTCTTGCTGGTGCTATTGTCGGTGCGGCAGTCACATCTGTTTTTTATGGAGCTTTTGCCCTTGGCGGTACATTAGCTGCAAAGGGAGGAGTGGCAGCAATTCTCGGAAATACAATTAATGGTATAGCCGCTTCTGCAGCATATGCTTCTGCCGCCCTAGGAGGGGTTGATGCTTTAACGGCAACGGTTGGCCTTGTTGGAGGATTCGTTAATAATGGCGGAAAGGGAGTGGGGAATCAGTTAAAATTGCTTCTTGGTAGATACTATATGGACGAGAATGACTTCTTTGGTGGCGTTCTTCAGGGTGTTTCGCGATTTACCTGGGAAAGATACCAGACGAGTCTTGGCTACGAATATAGCAGTATACGAAACGCCTTCGGCTCATCAACAGATAGAGTAGATTATCTTGGAGGAGCAACATTTGTAACGAATGAGAACTCCAAGCATAATCAAGGAATTACAATTGGCAGTTACTGTAATATGGATATATCAGACAGCATAGATGAAGATTTTGACTTTTATGTTATGACACATCCTTTATATATGCATGAATATGGCCATATTATTGATAGTCGCTCGAAAGGACCAAGTTACCTTTTTTCGGTAGGAACACGAAGCTTGTTAAGTGCAAGAAGTGCAACACCCGTTAATTCTTACACTACAACACATGATTACAAGTCATATGAAAAAAGGGCAAATAGGAATGCAAAAACATACTTTGGTAGGTATTATGGTGTTTCTTGGTCATATTCTTATACCTCGTATGACAGTAATGACAATCCAATAAAAGGAACTCTATATCAGTGGCTCCCTTTGTAGTGTTTTTTTTGAAAGTTTTACCATTTTCATCTTGACCCGAATGCCCATTGTGAGTATATGACAACAACCCACTTATTCCCAAGTTATGAAGAAATTGTTTGATAATTCGGTTGTACATTCTAACACCTTATTGCATTTCGTCATTTGCTTGTGTGTGCTATCAGGATGCGGCGATGTTTATTCAAGCATAATGATAAAAAATAATTCCAACGTGCCAATTGTAGTTAGATGTGGCGCATTTGAAGTATCAAACTTTTTGAACTATCCAGATACAACATTGCCACCAAGCGGGCCAGATTTCAAATCATCCCATATAATTAAAGGAGAGCGCGCAATAATAGTGTCACATAAAATTAATGTTGGAAATATTTTTAGCATATTCGCGCCCAATGATATCCTTTCTATATATGTATTCGATTCAGACACGTTATCAACATATACATGGGAAGAGATTGGTAGTGATTATAAGGTAGCTGTGCGTTATGATTTATCTAGATGTGATATCAACGAAAAGTCGAGTGTGGCAATAATACCTTTTCCTCCAAATCAGAGTATGAAACATGTTCATATGTATCCTTCATATAGTGAGGTGAAGTTGAAATATACTTCAGATTAAACGATCATGAAAACTAGAATTCTATCCTTGGCTATTGCCTCCCTTGCCATTTGCGCGTGCTCACCCAAGGTGGTCACAAACATATTGGTGGAAAGGGATCCCCTTCCGGAGAATACACCCGTTGCATTGTTGAATGAGAACGAGCCCGCACCCGCAGCAGGGGAGAAGCTTGGCAGTGTGGAGATTGGAGATACGGGGTTCACTACTTATAAAAATGCCACTTGGGAAATCGTCACCGATATAGCAAAGAAAGAGGCCCGTCAGGCGGGAGGCAACACCGTCAAGATAACCCGTCACCGTCCGCCAAGTTTCCAGTGCACCATCCATCGTATCGACGCAGATATATTCTTCGTCGGAGATGTCCCGTCCATACTCCCTAAAGTACTGGTGGACACTACGCTTGCTGTACAAGCCTTTTCTGATACGTTAAATGTTGCGCATACTACAGGGAACTCGGCACCTTCTTCGGTAAAGCCTGAGGTTTCCTATGCCACAGCTCATCAAAATAACTATCAAGTTGTAAGAGTTAATGCCTCTAAAGAGCAATACGAGAACAAGAAAGGGTTCCGCGTTTCGGCAGGCGGGGGATGGGGCCGCCGCCTGGGCAAAGTCCCCAGCGGGTACGATAAGATCCTGACTCAATACTACAAGGATTTACGGAACGGCTACTCTGCCGGAGGAGACATAACGTATTTCTTCTCAAATATCGCCGGTCTCGGCCAGGGCGTAGGTTTCAAATTTAGCAGGTTCCATTCGGACGGATCGGTAGGAGTCACCGTACAATATGAAAACGGGACTGAAGCCACAGGTATAATGAGAGACAATCTTGACATCGATTACTATGGAATAATGTATTCCGCCAGGCAGGTAAGTGAGAACAAAAAGACTGTCCTGTGGTGTAATGTCGGATTGGGTATGGCCAATTTCTCCGACAAGGGCAGCGTTATTGATGATCACCTGAAAGAGACAGGCCTCACAGCAATCTATAACGTTGATCTTGGATACGACATCAAGTTGCTTGGCAATCTCTATCTCGGTGCTGCGGCTTCCCTGTACCTTGGTTCCATGTCGGCCGCAACCATAAAGAACCTTGATACCGGCGAGACCCAGACTGTTGTTCTTGAAGGAGACCAAAAGGAAAGCCTCGCACAATTTGCCCTTACCGCCGGATTGAAGTATCACTTTTAGCTTATATCCCGGCAGATGAAAATCGTCGAAGACAATAAGATCCCTTTTATCAAGGGGGTGCTGGAGCTAGTCCCATGGAGGCATTCAATCGTGTTTATGGCACAGTAGTTTTAATTATCATGGTGAATTGTTTCCTATTATCCATTTTTATCCACTTTAACAATGATGCATAGTATACGGTTCATATCTATTGTCATAACCCTCTTACTCTTATGCTCATGCCCCCCGACTCCTTTGTATTATCATTCGCTGCATGGAGTCAATCTAACAGAGGGGGATATTTATTTCTTTGCTAACGAGGAGTATGAGAAATATATTAAAGAGTATCCAAAAACATCACCGCAGCAATTTATAAGTCTCACAGGTTTTGCAAAAGCGTGCGGTGGGAGACAAAGGATTGTTGCCGGGGAACTAGATTCTTGGAAGTCTATTATCAAGAGTGATAGTTTAATTGTTCATATTATTTCTGATTCTCTGATTGATAGATATGGTCTGGATATTGTTTTGAGGCCTCAGAACACTATTATGAATGCCGAATATAGGATTCCTTTATCCTATATGGATTCTCTAAGAAAGACAATATCCTTCCCTCCTAAAGAATACATGAGAGAAAAAGTCAAAATGTGGCCTTCGTACGAAGAAATAATTGCTAAATTTAGCAACTCAAAATAACTTTATATCGATATTTGATGGCGCGTATGGCGAAAAACACCACCATATACCTTTACACCGACGGGGCGGCAAGCGGAAATCCGGGTCCCGGAGGATGGGGCGCCGTGCTCAAGTGCGGGGCCCTGCGCAAGGAGATGAGCGGTGGTTTTGCCTGCACCACCAATAACCGGATGGAACTTCTGGCAGTGATAATGGGCCTGGAGGCCATCCGCTGGGAGCACGCTGACGTGGAGGTGTGGAGCGATTCCACTTATGTGGTGAAGGCCGTGGAAGAGAAGTGGCTGGACCAGTGGGTCGCAACCAATTTCAAGAAAAAGAAGAACCGCGACCTCTGGGAGCGTTTCCTGCCGCTGTATAAGAAGCACAACGTCAAGTTCCACTGGCTCAAGGGGCACGCGGGCCATCCGGAGAACGAACGCTGCGACCAGCTCGCCGTGGCCGCCTATTCGGCCGGAGTTGCCCTGCCGAAGGACGAAGGATATGAGATGCCCGATCACGTCGGGCATGACGAATTAATATTACGATAATATGACCGACAAAAAACTTATAGTGGGTATAACCCAGGGAGACAGTAACGGGATAGGTTACGAGGTGATTATCAAGGCACTGAGCGACCCCCGCATACTCGATATGTTCACACCCGTGATTTACGGGTCGTCCAAGATTTTCGGATTCTACCGCAAGACGATTCCCGAAATCGAGCAGATGGACACCAACCTCATCAATTCGGCGAAGGAGGCGCACGCCAAGCGCGTGAACATCCTGAGTTGCCTGCCGGACAACGCCTACGCCGAACCCGGCGGAGCCACGGCGGCATCGGCACAGGCCGCCATCACTTCGCTCGAAAGGGCGGTTAAGGACCTCAAGGCAGGAGAAATCGACGTGCTGGTGACGGGCCCCATCAACAAGAAGGCAATCGTGGCCGAAGGCTTCGGCTTCCCCGGCCATACTGAGTATCTGGAGAAGGAATTCGGGGTGAAAGACGTGACGATGTTCCTCATCTCGGAGCGCCTCAAGGTGGGCGTGGTCACCGGCCACATCCCCCTCAAGGACGTGCCTGCGGCCATCACCGAGGAGAAGATCCTTAGCAAGCTGCGCCTTATGAACGAATCGCTGCAGCGCGACTTCGGCATCAGCAGCCCGCAGATTGCAGTGCTCAGCCTCAACCCCCACAGCGGCGACAGCGGACTCCTTGGCGACGAAGAGCAGAAAATTATAATCCCCGCAATACGCAAGGCCACCGAAGAAGGCATCCTCGCTTTCGGGCCCTTCTCCCCCGACGGATACTTCGGCATGGGACATTATGAGCACTTCGACGCCACCCTCGCCATGTATCACGACCAGGGACTGGCGCCGTTCAAGGCCATCGCCTTCGAGGACGGAGTAAACTACACCGCCGGCCTGCCGGTAGTGCGCACCTCCCCCGACCATGGCACCGCCTTCGAACTCGCCGGACGCGACGAGGCTGACCCCCGCTCCATGCGCGCGGCCATCTTCGCAGCCATCGACATCTACCGCAACCGCATCGCCTGGCAGAAGCTCCAGGAAGGCAAGCTTGTGGAGAAACCTTCGGAGGAAGAACATTCCGACCGTCCCGGCCGACCCCAGATAGCATAGTTATGGAACAGCTTTTTGATCTGGCGATTATTGGCGGAGGCCCTGGCGGATATGTTGCCGCCGAAAGGGCCGGTGCCGCCGGTCTTGCTACCGTTCTTTTCGAGCGCAAAACCCTTGGCGGAGTGTGCCTCAACGAGGGTTGCATCCCCACCAAGACGCTGCTTTACAGCGCCAAGGTTTACAATTATGCCAAGAATGGCGAGCATTACGGAGTACATGCGACCGATGCATCCTTCGACTTTGCGGAGATTATGGCCCGCAAGAACAAGGTCGTCAAGAAACTTACCGCCGGCGTCCGTGCAGCGATGAAGGCTTACGGCGTAACCGTGGTGGAAGCGGATGCCTGCATCCATGGTCGCGTTGCCGAGGGCATTGCCATCCAGGCGGGCGACGAGGTCTACACTGCAAAGAACCTGCTTATCTGCACCGGTTCCGAAGCCGCCGTTCCCCCTATTCCCGGGCTAAAGGAAGCGGGCGACGTAATACTTACCAACCGCGAAATCCTCGCTCTCGAAGAGCGTCCGGAAGAGCTGGTGGTAATTGGCGGAGGAGTTATCGGAATGGAGTTCGCCGCGTTCTTCAGCACTCTCGGTACCAAGGTGACGGTGGTCGAGATGCTGCCCAAGATTCTGGGCCCGATGGACGCCGAAATCAGCGCCATGCTCCAGAAGCAGTACGAAAAGAAGGGCGTAACCTTCTGCCTTAACTGCAAGGTTACCGCCATCGAAGGCAATACAGTAGTATACGAAGATGCCGAAGGCGCCACCCAGCGCGTGACCGGCGACCGCATACTTGTGAGCGTGGGCCGCAGGGCCAACCTGCAGGGCTTCGGGCTCGAGAAGCTTGGCGTGGAACTGGCGCTGAACCCAGCCGGCAGGCCTTACGGAATCAAGGTGGACGAGCATATGCGCACCAGCGTTCCCGGAGTCTATGCCGCGGGCGACGTGACCGGCTTTTCGATGCTTGCGCACACCGCCTCACGCGAAGGCGAGGTGGCCGTGGCAGATATTCTGGGCAAACCCGACAGCATGCATTACAACGCCATTCCCGGAGTGGTCTATACCAATCCGGAGGTTGCCGGAACCGGCCTTACCGAGGCGGAAGCCGAGGCCAAGGGCATCGCCTTCGAGGTTGTCAAACTCCCCATGGGATACTCCGGCCGCTTTGTGGCGGAGAACGAGAGGGGCGAAGGCATCTGCAAGATTATCGTGAGCGCCGGGGAGCACAAAGTGCTGGGCGTGCATATGCTTGGCAACCCCTGCTCCGAGATTATCAGCGCCGCCTGCATCGCAATCGAGCAGGGAATGACGCTGGACCAGCTGAAAGAGGTGGTATTCCCCCACCCCACGGTGTCTGAGATAATTAAGGAAACAGCTTTCGCGCTTAAATAAGAAGCGAAGCGAGATCTTCTGCCCCGAGCCCGTCGAAATACGAAGAGACTGGTTCGGGGTTTTTGTTTAATGCCTCCAGGAGTGCTGAGCGTTCAAAGCGGCAGCCTTCCAGAGCTGCGCAGAGGCCTTCTGCGGGAAGATTTCCCATAAAGTCGCCGGCAAAGGAGAGCCTGGCGATGCAGCCCCGTTCCACCGTCCAGCCCGCCTCCACCGTGCCGCATGGGAACTTTCGGGAAGCCTTGAACTGCGTGGATGGCGAACGGCCGTAAATCCAGTCCCAGCTGCGGAACTTTTCCTCCGCCATCCGGTCGATTGCAGCATTCTGCTCCGGGGTGAGGGCCACCTCGCCGTCGCCACGCGCAAGCGCCTTGTGCAGAGCATCGCGAAGCGCCAGAACATCCTTATAATCAGGGAGATAATTCTTTAGATTGGCTACCCTGCTGCGCACCGAGGCGATGCCCTTTGCATCCATCTTGCTGCCGGGCACCGACAGCGCCCGGGTAAGCACGGAAAGGTCCACGTCGAACATCAGGGTGCCGTGCACCATCAGGCGGTCCTTCCAAACCCGCTTGGCATAGCCGGAGCATTTGCGCCCTTCTACCAGAATGTCGTTACGGCCGCTTATTTCGGCCGGGACACCCAGGCCACGCAGGGCATCGGCAACCAGATGCAGATACTCGGGATAGTCCGCATTGAGGTCGCGGGACTTGCCTACTATGGTATAATTTAGATTCTGCAGGTCGTGGTACACCGCTCCCCCGCCGGTAACGCGCCTCGCCAGCGCAATGCCGTGCTCCCGCAGATAATCCAGGTTAACCTCGGCGTAAGCGCTCTGGTTAAGGCCGATGATTACCGACGGAGCATTCCGCCAGAGGCAGAAGACGGGTTCGTCAAGAGGAAGGCTTTCGAGAGCGAACTCATCGAAAGCCATATTCCGACAGGCGTCGGTGCAGTCGTTCAGAAGATATTTCACGGACGGGTATAGCCGTCTTTGCTAGCCTTCTTGGACACGCGCTCGATACGGGATGCAGTGTCGGGATGCGAAGAGAACATCTGAGCCACCTGATTGGCGGTAGAGGCCGAACCGGATGCGCTCTGAAGCTTCTCGAATGCCATTGCCATGTGCCAGGGATTGCGTCCGGCGCCCTTCATGAAGTCGTATCCGAAGTCGTCGGCGGCAGTCTCCTGCTTGCGGGAGAACTTGGCCTGTACCATGCTCTCGCCGAGTTCTCCGAGAATGGAATCGGTGAGGTTTGCAATTGTTCCCTGAGCGGCGATGGCATCACGTGCGGCAGAGGTGAGCAGCGCGTTCTTATAGGCATTGAGCGAGTGCTCGAGTGCCACGTGGCCGACCTCGTGGCCGATTACGCTGAGCACTTCCTCGTCGGTCATCAGGTCCATAAGACCGGTGTAAACGCGAACGTTGCCGTCGGCGCAGGCGAAGGCGTTAACCTCGTTGGTCTTGTAAACCTTGAACTTGAGGGGAATACCGTTGACTTCGGTAAGGCCTTTGGTAATGTTGTTAAGGCGGGTTACATAGCTGCCGGATGTCAGCACGGTGTTCTGCGCATCGAGCTGTGCCACGGAAGCTGTTACCGAACTCTGGATGTCAGCGTTCGAAATCGTGAGCGCCTGGGTAATCTTCAGGCCTCCCTGAAGCATACGTGCGGAGTCATACGAAGCCGAGCAGGATGCAAGCGTCATTGCTGCAAGGATAAATAATGCAATTCTTTTCATATCAGTCAGTTTTTGGATTCAAGGTTTTTGACCGCCGCTTCCACGGCATCGTATTCGTAACCCCTCGTGAGGGCGAATTTTATAAGTTTGAAGCGCGAGAGCGGGTCCCCCTCGAGGCTCTTCGCCTTAACGGCCAGAAGCTTGGCCAGGCGCTCGTCCGCCCGCTCTTCGTCTATCTCCCCAAGCCCCGCGGAAATATCGGCATCGGAGATGCCCTTGGCCTTCAGCGCGAAGCGTATCTTTATCGGGCCCCAGCCCGTCAGGGACGACTTCTCCCTGGCAAAAGCGGCGGCATAGCGGGCATCGTCCACAAAGGAATCGGAGCGAAGCGACTCCAGCACCTGCTCGGCGGCATCGGCATCGCCCTCCAGCGCCTTGAGCGCCTTCTCGCGCAGGTCGCGGGTGCAATACTCCCGCTTAGCGCACTGCGCCTCGAGTTTCGAGAGAACCTTCTTTACACGCTCATCCATCGCTAAAAATCGAATCCTATGCCAATGTAAGCGCCGATTCCGATGAAGTCGGACCAGTGCACGTTGGCCTTGATGGGGCCGATAATCGAGTCGTAACCTATCTCGAAGGCCGCTCCCCAGTAGGTCGGGACCATTTCTTCTGCCTTGAATTTAGGCGCGAAACTGGTGCCTTCCTTGATGTATCCGCCCTGAAGCGAAACGTAGGTATTCTTGAAGATACTGGCCCGCAGGTCAAGGTTGAACACCACGCTGAAGTCCTTGAGCATAGTGCAGCGGTGGAAGCCGATGAAGGGCATCTGCCCCGGCATATAGCGCTGTGCCATGGTGCCGCCGGCGAAGTTGCCCATGAAGAGGTCGTCGCCGTTGCGGTCCGCCTTGCGGAAGAGGTTGCGGGTCGTAGCCGAGGGGATAATCGCGAACCAGCGCGACACCGGGATTACCGCGCGGAAGTCGGCCTTGAGCACGTGAATCTGCTCGGGCGAGAAGATCCAGTCGTAGTCCACGCCCACGGTGAAGCCGTGTTTGGGGTAGTATTTGTCGTCCAGGGTGTAGGCGCGGGCCCTTGCCCAGAGCGCGAGATAGTTCTTGTTGAAGAGCGACATTTCGTCCTTGGAGACCGCCCTGCCGCTGTTGGTGAGCCAGGAATCGAGGGCGTAGTACTCGTCGCGGAAACCGGCGCGCAGGTCGAAGGCGCGCAGCCTCATGCCGGAGAGATAGGCGTCCGCGTTGCAGCGCCAGTAGCCCGCCTTGTACAGATGGTCGTCCTGCACCACCACGGCGGAGTTGTAGCCCGCCCTGCCGCTGACGTTGAGCGTGGGCAGGTGGGGCGAATCCAGGATGAAGGCAGCGCGTCCGTACCATGTCTGGCCCACGCGTGCCGTAAAGTCGAACTTGGGACCGCGCAGTCTGTTGGTGTTGAGCCCCACGTTGGCTATTGCCGAAACGTATTCCTCGGTGTCGGCGCGACCTCCCAGCGAAAGACGGTGCACCGGTGCGCGCACGCAGTTGAACACGAGCCGGTAGCCGTCGCCGTCGTTAAACAGGTTGTAGGTAACGGACTCGAAGGCGTCCTTGGAATACAGCGTCTGCACCGCCGCCGAAATGTCCTCGGCCCCGGCGCTGGAACCGGGCTTGAGGCGCACCGCCCTTTCCAGCAGGCGGTAGTCTCCCCTGGGCACGCCAGCGAACTCTATCGTATTGATTTTTACCTTGTTCTGGCTGATATTGGTTGCCCGCGGCGCGTAGTAGCGGGTGGTGTCGCCGTGCATGTAGCGGCTGATCCGCGCGAGCTCCTTACCGTGCTTGCGGGCCTCGGCATAGCCTCTGCTTATAATGGTGTCCACCTCCGCCTTGCCGAAGCTCATCATGTTGAATTCGTGCAGGTCGGGATGGATGTTCACGTCCACTATCGAGGTGTTCTTTTCGTATGCCTCGCGGCCCATCATGTCGATGGCCTGCCAGACCATGTCCAGCATGTTGTTGATCTGGTCGTAGCGGTAGTTGTCGTCCGCCAGCACCACACCTATCACTATATCCGCGCCCATTGCGCGTGCATAGTCCGCTGGGAAGTTGTTGCGGGTGCCGCCGTCGATGAGCACCATGCCCTTGTAGCGCACCGGCTCGAAGAGAATCGGGATGCTCATGGTCGAGCGCATCGCCGCGTTCAGCGGGCCCTCGCTCCAGTATTTCGCCTTGCACGACACCATGTCGGAGGCCACGCAGAAGAACGGAATCGGCAGGTCGGCGAACGACAGCGAATCCTGGTATCCGACCGTCAGCGAGGATATCATATTGCCCACGTTAAGGCCGTAGGCTATGCCAGCCGGGAGCCCCAGAAGGGCCGTTCCGGACGCGGTAGGACGTTCGGGCTCACCCTCGGCGCCGGCACTCAGGTGCACGGCGGTTTTTCCTGCCGAGTAGCTCACCCCGTCACCCACCTTCGCGATGAAATCCCTCTGGCGGTAGTGGAACGGGATGCTCAGCACATAGGTCTGGCGCCTGCGCTTGACGCTGTAGGATATATACTGCCGGTCCACCTTGTCGGTGAGGGCCGTGCTCCAGTCGATGCTGCGCATCAGCGAATCGAGCTCATCTACCTTATAGCCAAGCGAATACAGGCCGCCGATGAGGCCTCCCATGCTGGTGCCCAGCACCACGTCCACCGGAATCTTCTGCTCCTCGATATACTTCAGGGCGCCAATGTGCGCGGCGCCCTTCGCCCCTCCCCCGCTCAGCACCAGCGCCACGGTGGGACGGCGGTTGCGGCGGCGGATTTCGGCAAGGCGTTTCCGCATCATCGCAAACACCACCGAATCGCGCCCCGGATCCACGCTGGTGGCCGAGATCTTCCCCTCGTCCTTTGCAGAGAGGGCCCCTGCGGGCAGGAGCATCAGCGCGCAAAGCAGCGGGAGCAATATGCGGCGGGCGCTAATCATAGTACTTGGAGTTTTCTAAATTATGCAGATAGTTGACTTCCGTCCGGCGCATCTCCCCCGCCAGGAGGCCGCAGGCCGCGAAGATATCTTCCCCGCGCGAGGCCCTGATGGTGCAGGTGATGCCGTTGGCGTTGAGCCTGTCGCGGAATGCCTCCATCACCGTCTGGGAGGAAGTGCCGTATTTGAAGTCGGGAATCGCGTGGAAGCGGATGAGGTTCACCCTGCATTCCAGGCCCTTGAGGAGGCGGATCAGGGCGTCCGCGTGGCGTTTGTCGTCGTTCCAGCCGGCGAACATCGTGTACTCGAAACTCACGCGCCTCTGGCCGCTCCAGTCGTAGCGGCGGATGAGCTCGACCACGTCCTTTATGGGGTAGGCCTTCTCCACCGGCATCATCTGCACCCTTTCTTCCCCGAAGGGATTGTGGAGGCTGATGGCGAGGTGGCACTTCTGCTCATCGAGGTAGCGCTTCAGGGCCGGGATAACCCCTATGCTGGACACCGTGATGCGCTTGGGGCTCCATCCGAAGCCCCAGGGGGCGGTGAGGATTTCTATCGCCTTGCAGACGCTGTCGTAGTTGTCCAGCGGCTCGCCCATCCCCATGAAGACCGCGTTGGTAAGGCTCTCCGCCTCTTTGACGGAGAGGAACTGGTTGATGATGTCCGCCGCGCTTATCTGCCCGTGGAAACCGCCGCGGCCGGTCATGCAGAATTTGCAGTTCATCCTGCAGCCCGCCTGGGACGATACGCACAGGGTTGCGCGGTCGCCGTCGGGGATAGCCACCGACTCGATGGCGGATTCTTCCACCAGCGACCCTCCGAGCGGAGTGCACACCTTGAAGAGGTATTTGCGGGTGCCGTCGGAGCTCTCGGCTTCGCCCGCCGGGGCTTCCCGCCCGATGTGGTAGTTTTTTTTGAGAATTTCCCTCGCGGATTTGGAAAGATTGGTCATTTCGTCGAACGAAGAGGCCCTCTTGACGAAGAGCCAGTCGGCAAGCTGCCTGGCCACAAACGGCTTGAAACCGCAGAATCCGGCTTCGCGCTGGAGCTCTTCCAGAGAAAGTCCTATTAATGCCAATCCCATATGGCAAAATTAAGGAATTTTTCACTACATTTGTATGCTTCGGGCATAAAGCCCGGTTTATTTATTTAAAATTTCAACATTATGGCTAAAGAAGCAGAAGTAAAGGCCACAGACATCAATGCCGCGAAACTTAAGGCATTGCAGGCCACGATCGACAAGATTGAGAAAGATTATGGCAAAGGCACTATCATGAAGTTGGGAGATCAGCCAGAATGGAGCGACGCCCAGGTCATCCCCAGCGGCAGCGTGGCTCTTGACCACGCTCTCGGTATCGGAGGTTACCCGCGCGGACGCATCGTCGAAATCTATGGCCCGGAAAGCAGCGGCAAGACCACCCTTGCTATCCACGCCATCGCCCAGGCACAGAAGGCCGGGGGCATCGCCGCGATGATCGACGCGGAGCATGCCTTCGACCGCAGCTACGCAAAAGCCCTGGGTGTCAACCTCGAAACCCTGCTCATTTCGCAGCCGGACAACGGCGAGCAGGCGCTCGAAATTGCCGACAACCTCATCCGCTCCGGCGCGGTGGACATCGTGGTGATCGACTCGGTCGCCGCCCTCACCCCCAAGGCCGAAATCGAAGGCGAGATGGGAGACAACAAGGTAGGTCTTCAGGCAAGGCTGATGAGCCAGGCGCTTCGCAAGCTCACCGCCAACATCGCCAAGACCAACACCTGCTGCATCTTCATCAACCAGCTGCGCGAGAAGATCGGCATCATGTTCGGCAATCCCGAAACCACCACCGGAGGCAACGCCCTCAAGTTCTACGCATCCGTGCGTATCGATGTGCGCCGCACCACCCAGATCAAGGAGGGTGAGGACGCGCTCGGCAACCGCACCCGCGTGAAGGTGGTAAAGAACAAGATGGCTCCGCCCTTCAAGAAGGCGGAATTCGACATCGTGTTCGGCGAGGGAATTTCGCACAGCGGCGAACTTGTCGACCTCGGAGTAGACTACGGCATCCTCGTAAAGTCCGGCTCATGGTTCAGCTACGGCGACGCCAAGCTTGCCCAGGGACGCGAGGCAGTCAAGCAACTGCTCAAGGACAACGTGGAACTGGCCGACGAAATCGAGGCCAAGATCCGCGAGGCCCTCAAGGCTGTCAAGGACTAGTCCCATGGCCGACAAAAAAATCATCCTGACCGGAGACCGCCCGACAGGGCGGCTCCATATCGGGCACTATGTAGGATCGCTGCGCCGCAGGGTGGAGCTCCAGAACAGCGGTAAGTTCGACGAAATCTATATAATGATTGCCGATGCGCAAGCACTTACCGACAACGCCGACAATCCCGAAAAAGTTCGCCAGAACATTATCGAAGTCGCTCTGGACTATCTCTCTGCGGGGCTCGATCCCGCTAAAAGCCACCTCTTCATCCAGTCGCAGGTGAGCGAACTCACAGAACTTACTTTCTTCTATAATAACCTCGTTACCGTCCAGAGGCTGCAGCGCAATCCGACCGTCAAGGCCGAAATCCAGATGCGCGGCTTCAACGACGACGAATCGGCCGACAACAAGGCCGGCATCCCGGTAGGATTTTTCTGCTATCCCATCAGCCAGGCGGCGGACATCACCGCCTTCAAGGCTACGGTGGTTCCCGTGGGCGAAGACCAGCTTCCCATGATCGAGCAGACGCGCGAAATCGTGCGCAAGTTCAACTCCACCTACGCCCCCGTGCTTGTGGAGCCCACCGCGCTTCTGCCTGAGGATGCTGCCAGCCTGCGCCTTCCCGGCACCGACGGACGCGCCAAGATGAGCAAGAGCCTCGGCAACTGCATCTATCTGTCCGACGATTCCGAAACCGTGCGCGAGAAGATCCGCGGCATGTACACCGACCCCGGACACCTGCAGGTGAGCGATCCCGGCAAGGTCGAGGGCAATCCGGTATTCACCTACCTGGACGCCTTCTGCAAGCCCGGGCACTTCGACAGGTTTGGCGACTGCTTCGTGGGCAAGAAGGTTTCGTTCGAATTCCACAGCCTCGACGAAGTCAAGGCGCAGTACCGCGCCGGCGGCCTGGGCGACGTTATGGTCAAGAACTTCCTGTACGCAGTGCTGGAAGACACCCTCGCCCCCATCCGCGAACGCCGTCACCGCTTCGAGCAGGACATTCCCTACGTCTACGAGGTCCTTCGCCAGGGCACTCTTGCCGCCCGTGAGGTTGCAGCCCGCACCCTCGCCGAAGTCAAGGCCGCGATGAAGATCAACTACTTCGACCCCGGCGTCCTCGACGCCCTCATCGCCCAGCAGTCCGACAAGTACCGCTAGAAAGGTAGTCTCCAGCTGCACTTTGCGCTCGCCTCCCCCGCCACCGGCTGGCGGGTACCTTGCTGATTATCAATTAATTAGCCACTTCCTTCTATACCGTTTTTGGTGCAGAAGGAATCCTTTAAAACATTATCATTCAAATACTTAGCCGCCATGAATTTTCTACATATCTACCAAAACACTCCAAACGGGGAGCTCCTGTTTTACACTCTCAGCGACTTTCTCGCATTTTTCACACTCGTCTGCACCACCGCACGACGCTTCGGGATCAGGATCATCGGGATCTGTCCGATGTACGACCACGTTCACCTGCTGGTTGAAGCAGATAGCCGGGAAAAGGTTGCCGCATTTGTAGCGTCTTACTCCCGCCAATACGCCAGGTTTCTTAACATTACCATCCAGAGCAGCGGTCAGGTTTTCAACCACAGCTTCGGCTGCGCGCTCAAAACCGGAGACAAGGCCATCCGCACCGCCTGCTCCTACCTCTATAACAATCCCGGCGAAAAGGGCCTGTGCCAACGGGCTGAGGAGTATCGATGGACCTTCCTTGCATACGCAGTATCGCGGAATCCATACTCAGAGAAGATTCTTTTGGAAAAGGCATCGAGACCACTCAGGCGCGCACTGAAAGGGGTGGATTATTTCTGTTCCTTAAACAAACCGCTCACTGTTTTTACATTAGACCGAATGCTTGACAAACTGAGACCGGAGGAAACGAACCAGTTAACCGACTATATCATCAGCGCTTACAACTGCGTGGATTATGGAACACTGCTATCCTTTTACGGGGACTACCAAACTATGTGTCTCGCGTTTGCGTCCAACCAGGGAAAAGAGTATGACATAAAAGAAGACTTTGAACCAGGCACACACAGAGTGTATCCAGAGATATCTTCAGTCCTTGTCAAAAAGCTGGGTTTCAAGAACGTCAAAGACATCTTCAAGCTCTCCCCTGACGCCCAAACCAGGCTCTACCACCAACTGATTTATAGTACCCATGCCTCTGATAGGCAGATTAGGAAGTATTTGCGCTGGCGGCTAACTCGTTGAATATCAGCCAATAAAGCAATTCCTTCTACCCGGATTTTGGGGTAGAAGGAATAGCTTAAAGTATTATCAATCAGGTTGTTAGCCGCCAGCCTACAACTCCTTGATGAGGATATTCTTGAAGTGAACTTCGTCGCCGTGGTCCTGAAGGAGGATGTGGCCGTACTCGTGGTTGCCGAAGTTCTCCCAGTTCTTGTACTTGCTGCCGGCGACCAGTTCGGCCCATTCGGGAGTGTTGCGCTCGTACTCGACCACCTTCACGCCGTTGAGCCAGTGCTCGACGTGGTTGTCCTGCACGATTACCCAGGCGGTGTTCCACTGGTTCCAGTACATATAGGCCTCGTCCTTTTCGGCACGGATCAGGTCGTAAAGCGAAGCCATGGTGCGGTTGCCGTCCTTGCCGAGCTTGGCGTCTGGATGGGACCTATCGTCCAGGAGCTGGAATTCGCAGCCGATTGCTGAGCCCTCGCTGTTGTAGAGGTCGGGACGCACGAAATATTTGATGCCGCTGTTGGCGCCTTCGGAGATCTTGAAGTCCACGGAGAGCCAGAAGTTCTTGTACTGCTTGACGGTGATGATGTCGCCGCCGTTGCGGGATTCCGCTCCGTCGCTGGGTTCGACCACAAGCTCGCCGTTCTCGATGTGCCAGCCCTTCTCGGGGAAGCCTTCAGCCTTGGCGCTGCGCCATCCCTCGGTGGTCTTGCCGTCCCAGAGGAGCTTCCAGCCTTCCTTCTGCTGACGCTCGGAGAGGGTGTTGGAAATCCAGTTGTACTGGTAGACGTGGTCGTCGGTCTTGAGCATATACCTCTCGGGATGCCTGGTGCAGATGCGGATGTTGCGCCAGCGGCACTCCAGGCCGACTTTCTCCTGCACTCCGAAAGCGGCGTGCGACTGCAGGGCGATGAGCCCGGAAGCGTCGTAGTCGTCGAGGATATCTGCGCAGAGAACTCCGTTGACGAAGGTGCGAAGATGAGTGCCGACTGCCTCGATGCGGCCGGTATTCCATTCGCCAA
Source organism: Bacteroidales bacterium (assembly GCA_017617495.1). Classification (GTDB taxonomy): domain Bacteria; phylum Bacteroidota; class Bacteroidia; order Bacteroidales; family UBA932; genus Cryptobacteroides. The sequence goes on along the minus strand of JAFZWD010000057.1, from coordinate 12,222 downwards.
GCTTGTTGGCTGCGCGTCCCTCGGGATTCCAGGTGAGCTTGTAGAGCCACTCGCGGCGGCGTTCGTCATAAATGCCGCCGGTCCATCCGCGCTTGACTCCGCCTTCGTGCTCGAACTGATAGCCGTAGACGCGGCCTGTGCTGTCGAGATGTCCGCGGAACTGCACGCCGGAGTTGAACTCGGGCTCCATCTTGAACTCGAATTCAAGGATGAAGTCGCTGAATTCGCCGTCGGCTGCGAGGAAAGAATTCACTGTGCCGTCGATACCCTTGGTGACGATGCATCCGTCCTCCACGAAATAGGGGGCCTCGCCGGTCACCACCGACCAGCCGTCAAGATTTTCGCCGTTGAAGAGGGGCTGCCACTTGGGGCCGCAGCAGGCACCGATGACGAATATTGCGGAAAGTAAAAGAATCTTTTTCATATCTGTCTGATTTTAAATTACATAGTACTCTTCCCAACCCTTGCGCGGAGGTATGCCTGTGAGCATCGCGTTGGCGAAAGGATTGTCGATTATTTCCTTGGTGGTACGGTCGAACTTGAAGCCTGTGCCTATCCTCTGGGCGATGACGCCGAGGTTCTGCAGCTGCGCCAACTCTCCTGCGATTTCGAACGGCGAATGCGCCTCGGCCTTGCCCATGCAGGCCTCGAGGAAGTTGGTGTAGTGGGCCCAGGGCTTGCGGATGGGAGAATCCTCCGGGAGCGGATCGGGAATGCGGTGCTCTGCGAGCATCTGCTTGTGGAGCTCTTCAGGGATAATGCTGAGGGGCGCGGAGTGTGTCGCGCCCTTGAAGATGAAGTCCCTGGCGTAGATTTCCTTGCCGGGGTTGAGCTTCGCCTGCTTGAGCGCCTGGCCGTTGACCATGGGGACGTCGCCAACCTCGCTGACGCCGTACCCCTCGGGAAGTTCGGGCAGATTGTTGACGCCGTCGTACCATGTGAGGGTGCAGGCGGGCATCGAACCCCTGCGGGGGAACTTGAATTCCAGAGTGGATGACATCGGGAAGAAATAGTCGTTGTGGCCTTCGAGATACTTGACGTTCACCTCGTCGGGCAGGCCGAGCTTGAGGAATTCGTGGCAGGTGTCGAAGATGTGGGCGCCCCAGTCGCCGAGGGCTCCCATACCGAAGTCGTACCAGCAACGCCAGTTGCCTTTGTCGAGCCAGTGGCTGTATTCGTGGAACATCGTCTGGCTCTGCCAAACGTCCCAGTCCATAGTTTCGGGGATGGGTTCGGCATCGGGGAACTTCTTGATATTGGGGTCGAGCACGTGCCAGCGGCGGTCGTTGTTCATGTGGGCGACAATCTTTGTGACGTCCTTGATGAGGCCGGCCTTCATCCAGTCCTGGAACTGGTAGTACTGCTCGCCCGAATGGCCCTGGTTACCCATCTGGGTAACAACCTCGGGGTGCTTGCGCGCAGCCGCCATAATGAGCTCGTTCTCGTGGAACGTGCGGCAGAGAGGCTTCTCGCAGTAAACGTGGATGCCTTCCTTGATCGCCCTCATGGAGATGGGGAAATGCGAAAAGTCAGGCGTGGTTACGAACACCGCCTCGATCTGCGAATGCATCTCGTCGAACATCTTGCGGAAGTCCTGGTAGCGCTTTGCCTCGGGGAACATTCCCATCACCTCGAGGGTGTGGGGTGCGCCCATGTTGACGTCGCACAGGGCCACCACGTTGGCAAGACCGGTGGCCGCCACCATCTGGGCGTTCTCCAGTCCGCGGAATCCGATGCCGATGAGGGCGACGTTAACCTTGCCGTTAGCACCCACGATGCGTTTTGCACTCGCGGCGCTGGTTGCTTTGCCGCCGAAGGGCTTGCACCCGTCGAGGGCCATGGCCGCAGCGGCGACGCCGGCGGCCTTCAAAAAGTTTCTACGGTCTATCATATTGTAAATGCTTTATTTGCAAAGAATTACTCGCCCGTGTCCTCCTTAAGGGCCTTGTTGTAGCACTCGCGGCAGAGCGGCTCATAAATGTCCTTTTCGCCCAGAACCACGAGCTTTTTGCTTTTGTTGAGGCGATGCGAATGGTTGGCGAGGTTGCCGCACTTGACGCAGATGGCGTGCACTTTCTGCACGTCTTCCGCCACTGCGAGCAGCGCCGGGATGGGGCCGAAGGGCTTGCCCAGATAGTCAGTGTCCAGGCCCGCCACTATCACGCGGATGCCGCGGTTCGCCAGTTCCTGACAGATGTCCACCAGATTGTCGGCGAAGAACTGGGCCTCGTCCACGCCCACGACCTCCACGTCGGGTGCTACCTTGAGCATCTCCTCGGCCTTTGCGATGGGCTTGGATTCTATCTTGTGGAAGTCGTGCGACACCACCTCCACATCGGAGTAGCGCTTGTCGACCGCCGGTTTGAAGATTTCGATTTTCTGGTTTGCGAACTGGGCCCTGCGGAGCCTGCGGATGAGTTCCTCGGTCTTGCCCGAAAACATCGAACCGCAGATTACTTCGATGCATCCGGTTTTTTTGTGGTTTTCAGAAAACATTTAGTATTTTTGTAATTGATGTTTCAGTGTGGCTGCGTGCACGGGCATGCGCCGCGCACAAACACAAATATACTGATTTTTTGTTTATGGAATACAATTTCGACGAAATATTGTCCGCCCTCCGCAGCGACCTGGCAGCGATTTCCGGACGTCTGGATGAACTAGAAAAGGCGATAGCCGCCCTGCCCGCAGCAGAACCGGAGCTGGAGCCGGAGCCGGAGCCCGAACCCGAACCCGAACCGGAGCCGCAACCGGTAGTTAACATCGATATCCCCGATGTCGACGTCGATTTCGTCGAACCGGTCGTCGAACCAGCGGCTGAACCGGAACCCGAACCGGTCGTTGAACCAGTCCCGCAGGGCGGGGACGATGCTCCCCTTGAGGGACGTAACACCCGCGGTTCGGTAGCGGGGGGACCGTCGCCGGAAGGCGATGGTGGGGTGAGTCCAGAGGACGAACTCCCGAAAGGGGAGCATCTCCCCGCCCCTGAGGCGCCTGTCAGCCCGAAACCGGTTGTGGCGGTAACAAACGACGGTTACCGGTGGGAGACCGATCTTCCGGGATCGCAGGTTAAGAACGTAATAAGCGCGGTATCGCTGAACGACCGCGTCCTCTTCATCAACACGCTGTTCAAGGAGGACCCCCTCCTCTTCCAGCACACCATCGCCGAATTCAACGCCATGTCGAGCTTTGCCGAGGCGGTGGAATACGTCAAGACCAACTACCCCGACTGGAACCTCTCCTCGGAGGTGGTCTACCGCCTGATGATGGCAGTGCGCCGCAAATTCATCTAGCGGTATGGCGGGCATCCTCTACATAGTCCCAACCCCCGTCGGCAACCTCGACGACATCACCCTGAGGGCGCTGTCGGTGCTTAAGAGCGCCGACCTCATCCTCGCGGAGGATACCCGCACCAGCTCGGTCCTGCTCAAGCACTACGGCATCAGCGCGCCCCTTCAGGCGCACCACAAGTTCAACGAACACGCTACAGTTCAGCGGGTTAAGGACCTGATTCTCCAGGGGAAGACCGTCGCGCTGGTTTCGGACGCCGGCACTCCGGGCATCTCCGATCCGGGCTTCCTTCTCGCCCGCACCTGCGCCGCCGAAGGCATCGAGGTACAGACACTCCCGGGCGCGACCGCATGCATTCCCGCGCTGGTATCCTCCGGGCTCCCCTGCGACCGCTTCTGCTTCGAGGGATTCCTGCCGCAGAAGAAGGGCCGCAACTCCGCGCTTCTGGCGCTGGCCGGCGAGCCCCGCACCATGGTTTTCTACGAGTCGCCTTATCGGCTGGAGAAGACTCTGGAGCAGTTTGCGGAGGTTTTCGGCCCCGACCGCCAGTGCAGCGTTGCGAGGGAGATTTCCAAGCTCCACGAGGAGCACGTTCGCGGCAGCATCGCCGAGGTGCTGGCGCATTTCAAGCAGACCGCGCCGAAAGGCGAAATTGTTATAATAGTGGCCGGAGCCCCGCAGGCCGTCAAGGCGGAGCATCACAATAAGTACAAGATTGAGAGAGAGATGAGTGGAGAATCAACAGAAGACTGAGGCGGAGGCTTCTTCCGTCTTTAAGGTCGGCGCAATTGCGCTTGCGTTCCTCATTGTAGGTTATCAGGCGGCCCTTTTCGTGAATCGGGCCGCGGAATCCCGGATTGTCGCCAACCGCGATGCGCCGGACACCGTCTATGTCGTCGACGAAGCCCTCGCTGCGAGGCTGCTGGGCCTGGATGGCGGTTCTACTATTGCGAGCCGGGAACCTTCGGCTCGCAGGTCGTCGCTCGGTGCTGCCGACTCCGCGGCGGATACCAGCCGGAAGATCGTCATCCGAAAACCAGGGAATCATCCGGAGGAGGCGAGAAAGGTGTATGGCGGGGTGCCGAAGGAGCGGCGCCGGGTGGAGAGTTTCCGGTTCAACCCGAATACGGCGAGCCTGGACGATCTCGTGCGGCTGGGGTTCAGCGAAAAGCAGGCCCGGAGCATCCTGAACTATCGCGAAAAGGGCGGACGGTTCAGGCGGAAAAGCGATTTTGCCAAGTCGTATGTGGTGGCGGATTCGGTGTACAAGAGGCTGGAGCCGTATATCGTAATACCAAAGCTGGACATCAACAAGGCCGATTCGGCGGCATTCGACACCCTGCCGGGAATCGGCGGCTATTTTGCGCGCAAGATGGTGGAATACCGCGAACGTCTGGGCGGCTACAGCTGTACCGAGCAGTTGATGGAAATCTGGCATTTCGACCGGGAGAAGTATGACCGCCTTGCGGATCTGATCACCTGCAGCCCGGCGCCGGCCTTCCCGCTGTGGAGCGCCCCGGCCGACAGCCTCCGCCTGCACCCCCACATCCGCAGCTGGCAAACTGCCCGCGCCATAGTCCTCTACCGCCAGAACAACCCTCCCGAGCGCCTTACCGTCGAGGGCCTGCACGCCGCTGGCATCCTCACCGACGCCCAGGCTGCCGGTCTCGCCCGCTGCAGGCTAAGGTAGGCTGGCGGCTAATTCGCTGGATATCAGCGAATTAAGCTATTCCTTCTACCTGATTTTTGGGGTAGAAGGAATAGCTTAAAACATTATCAATCAATCGTTTAGCCGCCAGCCATTCGCGGCGGAGGAGGGAATGAAAGGAGTGCCGTTCAGCGGAAGGCGGGGCGAATCAGCCCCGCGGGTGGTGGCGGAGGACCTCGGCCTGCCAGGTGCGGGCGTCGATGTGGGTGTAGAGCTCGGTCGTGAGAATGCTCTCGTGACCGAGCATCTCCTGCACGACGCGGAGGTCGGCGCCGTTCTCGATAAGGTGAGTGGCGAATGAGTGCCGAAGGGTGTGCGGCGAGATTTCCTTGCGGATGCCGGCGAGCATGGCGCAGGTCTTGATGAGCTTGAACACCGACACGCGGCTGAGGGGTTTGCCGAAGCGGTTAAGGAAGACGAATTCGTCGCTGGCGGCCCTGTCGACAAGCGGCGCGCGTTCCGCCATCCAGCGCCGGTACCATTCCACTGCCGGGCCGCTCATCGGCACCAGCCTTTCCTTGTTGCCCTTGCCCGTCACGCGGATGAAGCCGTCCTCGTCGTAGACGCCCGAAACCGGCAACGAGCACAGTTCGCTCACCCGCAGGCCGCTGCCATAGAGTATCTCCAGGATAGCCCGGTCGCGAACGCCCTTCAAGTCCGAAGTATCCACGCTGGCGATGAGCGCATCCACCTCCTCAACGGAGAGGACAGCGGGGAGATATCTGCCCAGCTTGGGGGCGTCCAGCCGGTCGCAGGGATTGTCCTTGCGCTCCCCTTCCAGCACCAGCCAGTCGTAGAACGACCGCAGCGAGCTCAGAAGGCGGGCCTGGCTGCGCTTGGAAATCTGCGCGGAGCGCTCAGAAATAAACCGGGCGAGCGCATCGGAATCGGCCTTGGGAGCACCATCCCCCAGCGCATCGAAGAGCTCCTGCACATCCCGGCTGTAAGCCGCGACGGTATTGGGCGAGAGCTTGCGCTCCATGCGGAGATAGTAACTGAAGGCCTTGAGCATACGCAAATTTACGAATAAAAAGCTTATCTTTGCACGATGCGCTTATTTGTAAGGACAGTACTGGCAATTATTGCGGCGGCGGTGTTTACCGTCTCCTGCCAGACCAATGTCTATTACCAGAATGAGCTGGACCGCTTCGAGGGATTCGCATCGCCGTCGTCGGTTATCCTTGTGTACGGCATCGGGCACAACAACCTCAGCAGCTATATTGCCGGCAATGTGGTCACCCTGTGCAAGAATCCCCTCCCACAGAGGGGCTCGGACAAGGTGCTGCTGGCATTCACCAGCCTGAGTTCCGGCGGCGACAGGACCTGGAGGGAAAACGACAAGTCCTACCTCGTGAGGCTGTCCACCAGCGCAGCCAAGGTTTACCGCGACACCCTGCTCACCATCGAGGGCGGCCGCAAGGCGACCGATCCAGACGTCATAAAGGAAGTGCTGGGCTTCGTGCGCGACCGTTACAAGGCGGAGCGTTACGGGCTGATTCTCTCCTCGCACGGCTCGGGATGGCTCCCTGCGGGATATGTGCAGCCCATCACCACCACGAGCTGGATGAGCTTCTATGAGCTAGGGGCCGACATCCGCACCACTCCCCCGGCGGAGCGTTTCCGCAGGATGACTGCATTCCAGGGCCCCCTCACCAAGACCTTCGGGATGGACTGCTTCGGAGTTTCCGGCAATCCCTCGTCGTACGCCTATGAGCTTTCGGTAGAAACCCTGGCCTCGAGCATCGAGGACCGCTGGGACTTCATACTCTTCGACGCCTGCTTCATGGGATGCGTGGAGGTCGCATACGAGATGCGCAACTGCACCGACAAGCTCTGCGTTTCCGCCGCCGAGGTTCTTGCGGCGGGCTTCAACTACGCCAAGCTCACCCGCCTGCTGTTCACCACGAAATCCACCGCGGAATCCTTCTGCAAGGCATATTTCGATTACTACAACGGCCATGTCGGGGAGTATCGCACAGCCACGGTGGCTGCGGTGCGCACTGCCGGAATGGACAATCTGGCATCCGTCTGCAAAGAGCTCATCGGCAAATATTCCGGGGCGATTGCGGAGGCGGACACAAACGCCGTGCAGGTTTTCAGCCGCGGCGGCGAGAAGTGGTTCTGCGACCTGCAGGACATCTTCAGCAAGAGTGGCATTTCGCAGGCCGATTCGCTCAAGCTCCAGGCCGCGCTGGACAAGTGCATAATCTACAAGGCTGCAACGCCATACATAATCTCGGAAGTGCCGGTCAAGACTTTCTGCGGACTTTCGATGTATCTGCCCCGCGTCGGCAACGCCGTGATGGATGCCGCTTATAAGCGGACCGCGTGGAATAAGGCGGTAAATTTGGTGGGAGAATAATTTTTTTCTATATTTGCGCCCGCATTTTAAAACCCTCAGGGCTTTGGTGCAATGGGATTCGGACCCGCTCCGAATTGAGTAACACATTTTAGTTTATTAAAAATGCAGCATTTCGAACTTAAAGGCCAAATCCGCAAGGTTGGCAACAAGGCCGTCATCAAGGCCTTCCGTAAAGAGGGACTCGTTCCCTGCAATCTCTATGGCAACGGCATGGAGAACATTCTTTTCACCGTCAACGCTAAGGATCTCAAGTGTGTCACCGACACTCCCAAGGCTTACATCGTGGACCTCGTCCTCGACGGCAAGACTTATCCGGCAGTTCTTCACGAACTCCAGTTCCATCCTGTAAAGGACAACTGCCTCCATGTTGATTTCCTCGCAGTCGACGCCAAGAAGCCCGTCGCCATCAGCGTTCCCCTCGTGATTACCGGACATGCCATCGGCGTGCAGAAGGGTGGTAAATTCGTGCAGAACCTCAGGGCCCTGCGCATCAGCGCCCTTATGGACAAACTTCCCGACGACATCACCATCGACATCTCCAAGCTCGACCTCGACAAGAAGATCAAGGCCGGCGACGTGAAGCTCGAAGGTATCTCCGTGATCAGCGACAAGGATGCTGTCATCTGCACCGTGCGCACCACCCGCAACGTGGACACCAGCGCTGCTGCAGAAGAGGAAGCAGCCGAATAATTTCTCTTTACCATGGCCGGCGAGAGCTACCTCATTGCAGGTCTGGGCAATATCGGCCCGGAATACGCACTCACCAGGCACAATATGGGATTTATGGTATTGGACGCCTGGGCAAAGGCGTCCAATATCTCTTTTGAGACCAGGCGTTACGGCGACCTCGCCGTGCTGGACCTCAAGGGAAGGCACTTCTATCTGCTGAAACCTTCGACCTACATGAACCTGAGCGGCGAAGCCATCCGTTACTGGCTGAGCAAGCTGCCCGTGCCGCAGGAGCGGCTGATGGTCGTCTGCGACGATATCAACCTGCCCTTCGGCACCCTCCGCATGCGCCAGCGCGGAAGCGACGGAGGCCACAACGGACTCAAGAACATCGAGGAATGCATCGGGAGCCAGGACTGGGCGCGCATCCGCATGGGTGTCGGCCACGACTTCGGCCAGGGCAGCCAGATCGATTACGTGCTGAGTCCGCTGGAACCCGCCCAGATGGAACAGATCCCGGCGCTTTGCGACAAAGTGATTGCCGGAATCAAGGACTGGGCTTTCGTCGGAATCGAGCGCGCGATGAATAATTTCAATACGCGTGCAACGTCTGAGCCGCAGCCTGCATCTATGTAATAGGTTTAGGTTTTAGTACACGTCTAAGGGTCGAGGGCCGTGAGGCTGGCGGCCCTTTCTTTTTTGTCAATAATTCGTACCTTTGTACAGTGACTGAAACCTGACCCTATGAAGTGCCGAGCCTTCATAATTGCACTGCTGTGCCTTGTCTGCGCCCCCACCCTGAGGGCTGCCAGCCAGGTGAAGGCCACCGTAATCCCGGTTCAGTTCCCCGACCTGTCGTTCAGCTGCCCGGCTGCAAAAATCGATTCCATACTGGGCGAAGCCGCCGTCTACTGGACGGAGCAGTATTGCGGCGCCGGGGTTTTCAGTTTCGTCAAGGCCCAGACGGTCACGCTCTCGCGTTCATATAAATATTACGGCGCGAATTCCTCCGACAGCCACGACGCCCTGGCCTACGCGCTTGTCGAGGACGCCTGCACCGCAGCCGCCGCAACCGTCGACTTTTCCAAGGCCGGCCATCTGGTGTTCCTGGTGCCGGGCCAAAGCGAACCCGCAAACGGCAATACCGACCTGTTCTGGCCGCAGTTCGCCTCGCTCGAGGACCGGGGCATCTATTATTACCAGAACGGCCGCCGCATCACCGACTACGTGATTATCAATGAGTTGGGCGCAGACGGCGCCGTGAGCGGAATCGGCGACCTCTGCCACGAATTCGGGCATCTGCTCGGTCTCAAAGACTTCTACGACACCGACGGCGCTGGCAGCGGAGGCACATCCAAAGCGATGTGGGGCAGCCTCTCGATAATGGACAAGGGCAACGCCAACGACGGCGGCCACACTCCCCCGTACCTCAACGCGGTGGAACGCTGGTGCCTGGAAATCGGCAGCCCCGGCCCCATCGACACTTCGGGCGTCTACACCCTCGAAACCATCGAGCGCCACGGCCGCTACCTTACCATAGCCACCGGCGACAGCCGCGAGCTCTACCTGCTGGAAAACCGCAGCGGCACCGGCCGCGATGCCGCCATAGGCGGGCAGGGACTGGTGCTCTACCACGTGGACCAGAGCGCCAAGCCGGCGGGCTATTCCACTTATTATCAGGAAGTTCTGACGGCCGCCCAGCGCTGGAAGTACAACCAGGTGAACTGTAACCCCGAGCATCAGTGCGCCTGCGTCATCCCCGCCGACGGAGAGGCCGCTACGGCAGCCGGAGTCTTCTACACCACCCAGGGGCCGGAGGTCCCCCTCTGCATACGCGACATCAGCTTCGACGCCGAGGGCAGCGCGCGCTTCACCGCCTTTCGCCCGCTGGTGCTCACCGGCACGGGGGTTTACCAGACCGACGCCTCGCTTTCGTGGAAGACCGATGCGATGGCGGGCCCCCTCGACAGCTGCAGCGTCACCGTCAACACCAGCGGCAGCGACAGGAGCTACCCCGTTATTTCGGGCCCCGACGGCAGCCACGGGTGCATCATCGGCGGGCTCAGCCCAAAGACCGCCTACACCTATACTATTTACGCGCATTACGCGGGCGGGCGCAACTACAGCATCAGCGGCAGCTTCACTACCAGCGCCTACCGCAGCGGCACCTTCCCCTTCATTTTCCTGCCCTCAACGGGCAGAAATCAGGACGGCAGCTTCCGCGCCGGAACGGGCATCCCCCTGGTGATTTTCAACGCGCCTGACGCAGTGGCCACCAGCTGGACCTTCGACGGAGCGGGCGTTACGCCGGGCCCCGACGGGCTTTTCGCGCTAAGCCGCAGCGGAGTGCTCAGGGCGGAGGCGATCCGTGCCGACGGCAGCCGCGAGATACTTGTAAAGGAGGTTACCGTGCGATGAAGAAGCTCTCGCTCATACTTTTGGCAGCGGCCTGCCTCGCTTCCTGCCGGGGCGAAGACCTTCGCGACGATTTCGCGGAGATGGGAGGAGTGCGCTGCGTCGTAAAGGGACGCAGCACCCTGGTCTACAACCCCGTGAGCTGCCAGATGTCCTTCAACCGCGAGCGGCGCGAATTCCGCGTGTGCCGCGACAATATGGCCGATTTCTATTCGCTCAAGCTGAGCGCGATTCCCGCGGAAAACGGGCAGAAACTCAGCGGCGACGTCCAGTGGACCACCAGCGACAACCTCAACCGCAAAAAAAATGTCGGCTTCGAAGTCGTACGCAACGAAGCCGGCAAATTCTGGTTATGGTCCGGGTCACTCCGCCTCGGAGTGATTGTGCAAGTGCTTGATTAGAAGGACTTTGCTATTTCGATAAAGTCTTCTGCTTTCAACGCCGCACCTCCGATAAGGCCACCGTCGATGTCGGGCTGGGCGAAGAGTTCCTTAGCATTGGAAGGCTTACAGCTGCCGCCGTAGAGGATGGTGGTGTCGTCCGCGACCTTTGCACCGAACTGGTCTGCGAGGACCTTGCGGATGCATGCGTGGATTTCCTCGGCCTGCTCTGCAGTAGCGGTCTTGCCGGTGCCGATAGCCCACACGGGCTCGTAGGCGATGACAATCTTTGCCATGTCCCCGGCGCTGAAGTGGCTGAGCACATTGACCGTCTGGGCGGTAACCACCTCGAAGTGTTTGCCGGCCTCGCGCTCGTCGAGATTCTCGCCTACGCAGAGGATGACCTTAAGGCCTGCGTCGAGTGCAAGACGCACCTTGTCCACGAGTTTGGCATCGGTCTCGCCGTAGTACTGACGGCGCTCGGAGTGGCCGAGAATGGTGTATTCGCAGGCTGCGGAAACAAGCATGCCCACCGAAATTTCACCGGTGTAGGCACCCTTGTCGTGATCGGCGCAGTTCTGGGCCGAAAGAGCCACCTTGCTGCCCTTGAGGGCCTCTGCCACGCTCACCAGATGGGTGTGGGGCGGAGCCACGATAAGCTGTACGTTTGCCGGCACCTCAGCCGCTTTTTCTGCCACGGCCTTTGCGAGGGCCACACCTTCGGGAACGGTGGTGTTCATCTTCCAGTTCCCTGCTACGATAAGTTTTCTCATATTGTCGTTTTTTGATTGTTCCTTAACGGAGGACAAATTTAACAAAATTTTCGATAGAAATTTTGAGTATATTTGTGAGTTTATTGAAGGTTAAGGACAAATGAAGAATTTTGTTGAAGAACTGAAATGGAGAGGGATGATCCACGACATCACCCCCGGAACCGAAGAAGCACTCAAGAAAGGCCGGATGTCGGCGTATGTGGGAATCGACCCTACGGGCGACTCGCTGCACATCGGACATCTTGTCAGCATAATGATACTCAAGCACTTCCAGGCCTGCGGCAACAAGCCGTTCGCACTGGTGGGCGGCGCCACCGGAATGATCGGCGACCCTTCGATGAAGAGCGCGGAGCGCAATCTTCTCGACGAAGAAACCCTCGCCCACAACGTGGCCTGCATCAAGGAGCAGCTCGGCAAGTTCCTGGATTTCAATTCGGACGCGCCCAACAAGGCTGAACTGGTGAACAACTACGACTGGATGAAGGACTACACCTTCATCAACTTCACCCGCGATATCGGCAAGCTCATCACCGTCAACTACATGATGAGCAAGGACTCTGTCAAGAAGCGCCTCAGCCGCGATTCTTCGGAGGGAATGAGCTTCACCGAGTTCACCTACCAGCTGCT
>JAFZWD010000003.1 GCA_017617495.1 Bacteroidales bacterium | reverse complement strand
GAGCCATTCTCCGTAGAACTTGTTGTCGCCGGACGCAGGGTTGCGGGAGAAGGCGACTCCCGTAGCGGAAGTCTCGCCCATGTTGCCGAACACCATGCTCTGCACATTGACGGCGGTACCCCAGTCATCGGGAATCTTCTCGATGCGGCGGTATGCGATTGCGCGCTTGCCGTTCCAGCTCTTGAACACGCCACCGATGGAACCCCAAAGCTGGGCCTCTGCGGTGTCGGGGAAATCTACTCCGAGAACTTCCTTGACCTTCTTCTTGAACTTGTCGCAGAGTTCCTTGAGTTCGTCGGCGGTGATGTCGGTGTCGGACTTGTAGCCCTTTGCATCCTTGAGCTCCTGCATCATGCGGTCGAGCTGCTGGCGGATGCCCTGGCCGTCCTCAGGTTCGATACCCTCGGCCTTCTCCATCACAACGTCGGAATACATCATGATGAGACGCCTGTAAGCGTCATATACGAAGCGGGGGTTGCCGGTCTTCTTGATCATGCCGGGCAGGGTTGCCGAGCAGAGACCGATATTGAGGATGGTGTCCATCATGCCGGGCATGGAGCTGCGTGCGCCGGAGCGGCAGCTGACGAGCAGCGGGTCGTTCACATCGCCGAACTTCTTGCCCATGAGGGCCTCGGTAGCCTTGAGGGCCTGGGCAACCTCGTTCTTGAGAGCGTCGGTGTAGCCGCCACCGAGCTGATAATACTCGGCGCAGCATTCTGTCGTGATGGTAAATCCGGCAGGTACCGGCATTCCAAGGCGGCTCATTTCCGCCAGGTTGGCTCCTTTTCCTCCAAGGAGTTCGCGCATAGCGCCATCGCCCTCGGCAGTCTTGCCACCGAAACGATAGACTCTTTTCTTTTCGTCAAACATAATTGATTATAAACTAATACGTTAAAAAATTTTCATTGCTTGTGCGCACGCGGTGCGCGGAAATTCGGCCACGAAGATACTAAAATTTCATGAAATTTTCATCCTCAAAGTAATTTTGCCGCGAGTTCCGACAGTTCGCTCCTCTCGCCCTTGCGCAGGAACACGTGCTGGAACAGCGCCTGGCCGGCCATTTTTTCGCCGATATGCGCAAGTCCGTTGGTCCACTGGTCCAGGTAGGGCTGGTCGATCTGGAACATGTCGCCGGTAAACACCATTTTTGTCCCCTCCCCCGCACGGGTAACTATCGTCTTGATTTCCAGCGGAGTAAGGTTCTGAGCCTCGTCGATTATGAAGAAGGCCTTGCCGAGGCTGCGGCCGCGGATGTAGGCCAGCGGCTCAATAATCAGCTTCTCGTCCTTGAGCAGGCCCTCTATCTTGAGCGACTCCTTCGAGCCCGGGCGGAACTGCCCCTTGATGACGCCGAGATTGTCCATCAGCGGCTGAAGGAAGGGGCCCATCTTGCTCTTCTGGTCGCCCGGCAGGAAGCCTATGTCCTGATTGCCTAGAATCACGGTCGGGCGGGAGATAATTATGCTGTCGAAATCCCTCTCCTGTTCGAGGGCGGCCGCCAGGGCGAGCAGGGTTTTCCCCGTGCCGGCGCCTCCGGTTAGCGAGACCAGTTTTATATCAGGATTCAGAAGCGCGTCCAGCGCCATCTTCTGCTCTTCGTTGCGAGGCTTGATGCCGTAGGCTTCGCGGCTGCGCACCAGCACGATGCGGTCGCGGCCGGCATCGTAGCGGGCGCAGACGGTTTCCTCGCGGGCCCCCTGCCATCTCAGCTTGAAGAGGCGGTTGGGCTCGGGCTTCTCGCCGCACACCTTCTGCCAGGGCACGGCGTTCTCGGGGCCGTAGGAGAGCTCCTGCATCACCTCGGAGGGCAGCTCCAGGATGCTTATCTCGCGGTTGGCGCGCTCGATTCGTTCGTCTTCAATCTTATCGGTCAGATAGTCCTGCACCGCCATTCCCACGGCTTTCGCCTTCATGCGGAGGTTGACGTCCTTGGTCACCAGCGCCACGAAGATGCCGGGGTTATGGTCGCGCACCCAGATCGCGGTAGCGAGGATGCGGTGGTCCTGGATGTCGTCGCAGAAGAGTTCGCGCATCTGCTCCGGGAAGGGATGGTTGGGTTCTACCTTGATCCAGCCCTTGTCCTTTGCTATCGGCAGGCCCCCTTCGGCGAAGGATTTGCCTCCCGATATCTTGTCGAGGTCGCGCATGAAATGGCGGGCGTTGTACGAGAGGGTGTCGGCTCCTTTCTTGAACTTGTCGGCCTCTTCGATGACCGCCACCGGAATCACCAGATTGTTGTCCTGGAAATGGAATATTGCCTTGTGGTCGTGCAGGATCACGTTCGTGTCCAGCACAAATATCTTTGGTTTACCCATAGTGTCAATTATGTGGCAGCGCCTTTGCGCCTAATCCTCCCCTTCGCCTCCCTGGCGCCTTGCCAGCGCGTCCAGAATGTTCTGGATGCCGGTTTTTGCCGAGGATTTCACCCTTATATTGCCCCCTGCGACCGGATGGCCCAGAGGATAGAACGCCACGTCCTGCAGCAGCAGTTCGGCGTCGATATAATCGAAGTCCGCGTCCCTCACCTGAATCAGCGCGCCGGGCACCTCCGCAAAGAGAAGGCGCACGATATCTTCTTCCGCGGTTGCCTTCTTTAGGTCGGAGAGGTCTATCTCGGCGCCGGTGCGGGCGGTGGTCATCGCCTTGAGCGAAGCCAGAAGACCGCCGTCACCCACGGTGGAAGCCGCTATGATGATGCCGTCCTCGACCAGCTCGCGGACCACTTCGAAGCAATCCTGGAAGTAGTCGGCGTCGTCCACCTGGGGAGCCACCGGGCGGGCGAACTTCATCGCCTGCGCGAAAAGCGAGCCTCCCATGCGGTAGGCCGACGAGTCGAAGGGGATGTAAACTATCCAGCTGCTCTCGTCCGCCACGAGCGAAGACGGCAGCGATGCGGCTCCGAGTTTGGGAGCCGCTGTGGTGTAGGGACTCTCGATGAGCGTTTCCTCGTCCCGGCTGCCGCGAAGCCCGGGCGCGAAGGCCAGCGAGCAATAGGGGTAGCCCGCCGACGCCTCGTAGGAGCGGAGGTTCACGCCGAGCGAATCGAGGAATTCTCCCGCCGCCTGCACCGAAGAATAGAAGGCGGCAGACGCCCCCACGCCATCGGTGTTCCAATGCCACACAGCATCCAGGCTCACGTCGCCAATGCGGAAGCTGCCCATCCTCCAGAGGCAGTCCAGCAGGGCGGTCTCTATGCGGAAGCGGGTGTAGGAGTCGGCGAAGATTGCGGGCACGCGGCGGTCCTGTGCGAGTTCCCTGAGCACTGCGGTCAGGTAGACATCGATTTCCTCCGCATCCCATTCTGCCGGAGAAACCTCGGATTCGAGGCTCTCGTCCACTATCCTTGCGGCAATTCCATCCCCGGCGGCAGGAGCTATTTCGCTTACCGCGTCGAGAATCGCCGCGGGCGTAAGTTCCTTCGTTACACCGTCGATGATGTAGGTGGAATGAAGCAGTGAGATTTTTGCACCCATATATCTAAAATCCCTCAAAAATAACTAAATTTGGTTTCAGTTGCAATATGAAATACGACGAAAGTTCATACGAAGCCCGAATTTTGGCGTTGTTTTCGCGTTTTCAGTCCGTCCAGAGCGTCGGATTTACGCCCGGAGCCTACAAACCGGGGCTCGACGGGATGCGGCATTTCGGGGAGGTCCTGTCCGGCCGAGCGGCTGCCGATGGCTGCTGCGCCCCGCCATGGGAATCCTACCCGTGCATCCACGTGGCCGGCACCAACGGCAAGGGCAGCGTCGCCTCGATGCTCGCCAGCGCCCTTGCCTCCGGCGGACGCCGGGTGGGGCTGTACACATCGCCCCATCTGCTGGACTTCCGGGAGCGAATGAAGGTGGTTACCGCCGACGGCTGGACGATGCCGTCGAAGGAGTGGGTTTGGGACTTCCTGGAGCGCTACGAAAAATCGTTTGATGCAGAGGCGGCAGCTCGCCCTGTCGGGAGTTCGCCCTTCGGGCTCACCCCACCATCGACTTCCGTCGACGGTCCCCCCGCTACCGAACCGCGGGTGTTACGTCCCTCCAGGACGACTGCCGCCTCCGCCGGGCTAACCTTTTTCGAAATAACCACCGGGATGGCGTTCAAGTGGTTCGAGGAGCAGGGAGTGGATGCGGCGGTGATAGAGGCGGGCCTCGGAGGGAGGCTGGACAGTACTAATGTAATAACGCCGGCGCTAAGCGTGATCACGTCCATCGGCCTGGATCACTGTGCCATTCTGGGCAGCACCAGAGCGGCGATTGCAGGCGAAAAGGCCGGCATCTTCAAGCCGGGAGTTCCCGCTTTGGTCTGGGGCCACGACGACGAGACGGATTCCGTTTTCCGCGAGGCCTCGGAGCAGGTCGGGTGCCCGCTGTATTTTGCAGACGATATCCTGGCCGCCTCGTCCACCGCAAAGGATTCCCCCCTGCACCCAGATAATATTCTGCCAAAGATGGACCTGCAGGGGCCCTGCCAGAGAATAAATGTGCGCACGGTGCTGGCAGCGCTGGAAATCCTGGCTTCCCCTGTTAACCGGGAAGCCATCTGCCGGACGGCGGAGCGGACCGGCCTGCGCGGAAGGTGGGAAAGGGTGGTGCGCGGGGGCACCGAATTCATCTTCGACATCGGCCATAACCCAGCCGCCCTCGCCATCAACTTCGCCCGGCTGGATGAACTCCGGCGCCCTATTGGGCACGCCAAAGGTCAGGATGCCGGGCAGCTCGCCGAACGGCCTCTGAATATAGTTTACGGCATTATGGCGGACAAGGACCTGGACGCCATCGCGCCGCTGATGCCCGCCGGCGCCACGTACTGGCTGGTGGCTCCTGATTCGCCGAGGTCACTCCCCGCTGCGGATCTTCGCCGCCGGCTGCAGGCCCTCCGCCCCGACCTCGACTGCCGAATCGCCGGAAACGGCTCGGTAGCGCTGGCGCTTAAAACGCTGATACACAGCAAATTAAGCAATTCCTTCTACCCCGAAAACGGCACAGAAGAAATCAATCAAACGCCTGATAATCAGCAACTTAGCCGCCAGGCGCCGATAGTATATGTGGGTGGCAGCACTTTTGTAGTATCCGAAGCGTTGAAATGTTTTGAATAACCGGCAGCATTATGCGAAAATATCTATATGCCCTTATCCTGGCGGCAATCCTGCCCCTCGCAGGTGGCCACGTACTCACCAAACTCTGGCAGAACTTCGATTCCGCAGTCAAGGCGGACAAACCCCAGGACGAGTTGAAGGCACTCGACGCGATCAAGAAGGAGGCGCGCAGCAAGCATCTCACCTGGGATTATTACGAAGCGTGCACCCGATATGTGGATGTGGCGTCGTCGGTGAACTGGAAACTCCGCGACAGCCTCGCTGCGCAGTGCAGTAAAGAGATATCCGCATTCGGAGAGCCCGTCGCGGTGTATTACCTGATCTACGTAAACCCGCTTACGGGGCCCCTGGGGCAGGATGCGGCCGGGTTCGCGAAGGAAAACCGCAAAAAACTGCTGGCGGCAAAGAACCCCGATTTTTATGCCGCCGACTGGCATATACTTTCGTACAGGTTCGGCGAGTGGCTCAAGGACAATCTCGCAAACGATTATGAGTATGTGCTCTGGAGCATCGGCGACAAGGATGCGCTAAAGGAGCATTTTGCCGGCAAGTACCCCATGGGGGCGCTGGTAGAATATCTAGCCGTCACCCCCGACAGCGATCGGGGGTCCCTTGGCGCTAGGCAGAAGGCCCTGCAGGCATTCGCCGCCAAGTACGCCGGCAAAGCCGTGGCGCTGTTTGCCGAAGAGGACCTCCTGCAGCTGAAGTTCCGGGATCTCGAAGCAGAAACCGGACAGGTTCCCGGCACACGGGAGGCGTCAGGAAAAGGCAGTGGTGCGGTCAAGGACGACGCCCCGTACAAGGCGCTCTATGAGGAGTGCAAGGCTCTCATTGCCAGGCGGAAGGCCTTCAAGGGCAGCGAGAAGGCCCTGGCGGACTGCTGCACCATAGCGGATGCGCTCGCAGAGCAGCTCACGGCCCCGGGTCTGGACGTTTCGGTGGTTGACGGCGAGGCCCTGGTGGTCTTCCGCAACCTTAATCGCGCGAAACTAGAGGTAGAAAAGCATAGTGTTGCTGTTGAGAATCCGGCAATGACCTTCTATCTACCTGATACAGTTAAGGTTACCCTTCCGGCACTGAACGACGGTGAGTATAACGTCAAGTGCAGCTCCGGCAAGCTGGAGGACGACGTAATCTGGCGCAAATACACCATCGCGGCGTCGCTGCGTTACGACGCCGACGGCCCTGCGGTGTGGGCGGCCGACTACCTGAGCGGCGAGCCCCTCCCCAAAGTAGACATCGAACTCGTCCGAAACAAGGAGGTAGCCGGGCGCTTCGAGGGCATCTCCCTGAACGGTTTCACTCCCATTCCGAAGGAACTCATCGCCCTTGCGGGCAAGGGCAAAAAACACGATCTGCATTATGTGCGGCTGGTCTGCGCTGGCGAAAACGGCATCACGAGGGCATCCCGCACCATCGCCCTGCGGCCGAATTACAAGGCCGGCATCAACGACGACCCCACCCTGCGCCACTGCCAGATCTTCACAGACCGGCGCGCCTACAATCCCGGCGAAACTCTGCGCTTCAAAGCGATAGTCTATTACGGAAAATACAGTTACACAAAGGCTTCCAAAGGCGAAAAGTACAGAGCCGTGCTCAAGGACACCGAGGGCAACGTACTGGGCAGTCTGGACAAAACTACCGGTGCGTTCGGCGGCTTCGGCGGGCCGTTCGTGCTTACCCGCACGCAGAAAAACGGCTGGTATCGGCTCTACATCGAAGATGAGGCCCACAATACCGTCGCGTCGACCTCGGTGCTGGTAGATGACTTCGTGCTGCCAACCTTCGACGTGGTGTTCGACAGGCAGCCGGAACAGTGGCTGCCTCTGGAGAAAATTAGCGTCAGCGGCAAGGCGGCGGCCTATTCCGGGCACAGCCTCTCCGGCGCGGATGCCAGCTGGAGTTACACCCTGAACGGCGAAAACAAGGATATGGGCAAGGTCGAAATCGCCCCGGACGGGAGCTTCAAACTGGATATCCCCGTGGATGCGAAGGCGAGTTACATATGGTACAGCGTACGCCTGAAGCTGAGCGATGCCAGCGGCGAAACCCAGGAGTTCAGCACCTGGGGCAGCGTGGGCAGGAAAAGCGAACAGAAGCAGCCCACGGAGTATTATTTCGAGGATTTGGGCGGAGATGCTCCCGCGCTCAAGGTGGTCGCCGGACACCAGCCGGTCTGGCTGGTTTATGAGGTGCACGGCAGCGGCGATGTCCTGCTGGCCAAAGGGCTGCAGGAGATTGCCGGTCAAGCCGGCAATGACGGAAAGGCAGCCGGCAACGGCAGCCCCGTCACCCCCGACCCCGATCGGGGGTCCCCCGCTACAACCGAACTGCGCTTCGATTACGAAGCATCCTGGCCCGACGCGGTGACTCTCAACGTCATCTACTTCCAGAACAAAAAGTGCTACTCCAAGAGCATCTCCCGCAGGCGCCCCACCGACCGCTGGGACCTCCCGCTGGAATTCACCCGCTTCCAGGACACCACCCTGCCGGGGCAGCAGTACAGCTTCGGCATCAAGACGGGGCCCGACGCGGAGTGCACCGCCGTCATCTTCGATAAAGCCACCGAGCGCTTCGCCCCCAACGGCTGGCAGCAGCTCCTGCCTGCTCCCGCTCCCCTGCCGGGAGTCTATTACACCAACGAGGCGGGCTTCAACGACGGCCAGGAGATAGCATTCTATAAGGTAAGAAACCTGTCGAAGTCTGCGATGGGCAGCAATTCCTACGCCCGGATGGCAGTGGTGGAAGAATCCGCCACGATGGATGCAGTTGCCGCCCCTGCGGCGGTCCAGGCGGGAGAGCCCGACATCCTGATCCGCGAAGATTTCGCCACCACGATAGCCTGGGTGCCTGCCCTTGTCAGCGACAGCGAAGGCAACATCGAATTCAAATTCACCAACGCCGACAAGCTTTCGACCTTCTGGGTGCAGCTTTTCGCCCACGACAAGACTATGCGAAGCGCCTCTCTGAGACGCGAAATGAAGGTTACCCTGCCGGTTAAGGTGAGCCTCGCGCAGCCGCAGTTCCT
Source organism: Bacteroidales bacterium (assembly GCA_017617495.1). GTDB lineage: Bacteria > Bacteroidota > Bacteroidia > Bacteroidales > UBA932 > Cryptobacteroides. The sequence goes on along the minus strand of JAFZWD010000003.1, from coordinate 9,714 downwards.
CTACGAAGGCGACCGCTACATTGCCCGCGTCGCCCTTGCGAACAGCACCGCCGGCGAGGTCAGGGGCACGCTCAGCATCGATTTCTTCGACGGCGACTACCGCAGCGGCAAGCTACTGCACAATGCCAACCGCAGCATCAGTGTGCCGGCGAACGGCAATGTGAGCGCCGATGAGGCGTTCAAGGTGCCGGAGGGGGTGAAGAGCCTTGGCATCAAGGCGGTCTTCCGCCCGGAGATTGCCGATCAGGTCGGCAATGACGGTTCCGTCACTCCCGGCTTGACCGGGAGTCCCGCCGCCGATGCGATTTTCGTTGCCGTGCCGATTCTGGCGCCGTACCAGACAATAACCGAAGCCCACAGCGCGGTGTTGCTCTCCGGAGCGGACAGGGCCGCAACCGAAAAGGCCCTGCGCGAGGCATTCGTCAACATCCCCGGAAGCCAGGCAAGCCTCAAGGAGATATCCATCCTCGACATGATAAAGGAGGCTGTTCCGAAGGAACTCGAGCCCGGCTGCGACAACGCAATCGCGCTGGCTAAAGCACTCCAGGCATACTCTATCTGCCGAAAACTCGGGCAGGCACCCGACTTCGACGAGGCCGGCACCAGGGCTAAACTACTCGCCTGCAAGTGCGATGACGGTGGCTTCGCGTGGTTCGCCGGCATGGAGTCCTCGCTGCAGGTCACTGCCTTCATTCTCGAAAGCCTCGGCGACCTCGGCATAATCGACGAGGCGGCCGCGCTGCAATACGTGGACAAGGCGTACTTCAACCGCAGCGAATCGCTCAAACGCGCATGGTGGTACCGCGGCATCAGTATGGAAGAATATCTGCATCTGCGCAGCCTCTTCCCGGGCATTCCCTTCAAGGCAAAAACGGACGCGGCTTTCCGCAAGGCAGCGCGCAAATATCTCATCCCCAAAAAAGAGCGCGGGCTGAACGGCGCCATCCTCGCGAAAGCGAGAAGAATGCGCACGCTGAAGAACCTCTCCGACTCGGACGAGGGGTTGGCGCTGGCAAAGAAGATGGGCATCAAGCTCGCGGCGGCAAAGAAGATTCGCCGTTCGCTGGATGCGGACCTCGCCTCGCTGCTGCAGTACTCCCAGCCGCATAAACACGGCGGCATCTACTACCCCAACGCGGTAATGCCCTGGCGGGGCCTGATGGGCAGCGAGCTCTATGCGCACACGCTCATCTGCAAGCTTCTGGCGGCCTGCGGCGAGGGCAAAACGGCCGACGGCATCCGCCTGTGGATGATGCTGCAGAAGGAAACCCAGCACTGGGAGAGCGACCCGGCCTTCGTGGGTGCGGTTGCCTGCGTGCTGGACGCTTCGCCCGCGGTGCTCGACACCCGCGTGCTGGCGCTGTCCGGCAGCTTTACCAAGCCCTTTGCGGAGATCAAGGCGGCGGGGAACGGAATGTCTATCCTTTCGTCATTACCGGCTACGACCGGCAATCTCGGCGACCGTGTCACCCTCTCCTGGAAACTCTCCAGCGAAGAAAACCGCAGTTTCGTGAAGGTGAGCCTGCCGGTGCCGGCGGGACTGCAGCCGGTGAACCAGGTGTCCGGATGGCACTGGGGCTACTACCGCAACGTCACACCCGGATGCATCGAACGTTGGTACGAGAATTATCCCGAAGAAACTATTACCGTGAGCGAAGACTTCTACGTAGTACGCGCCGGTGAGTTTCAGGCGTCGGTACCGGTAATCGAATGCCTGTATGCGCCCCACTACCGCGCCAACGGCACCGCCGGCTTGACGGTTATACCGTAAACGTTAACTCGCTGTCAATCAATACTTTATTGAAAATCTCCTCGGAAAATTTCTGAGGAGATTTTCAATAACTATCTGTCAGTCAACAGTTTAACAAAAACGGCAAAATTATATAGATAGCAATTGAGCAGCATCTTCCAAAGAAAGTGAGTCGGCGACGTCGAAGGAGCCGGTGCGGGTACGCCGCAGACTGTGCAGGAATGCGCCGCTTCCCAGAGCCTCACCGAGGTCGCGCGCCAGGGCCCGGATGTACGTTCCCTTGCTGCACTCCACGCGAATCTCAGTCTGCACCAGTTCATGGCCCTCCGTCGAAGCGACATTGATCCTGCTGTTAGGAGATTGCCGATCAGGGTCGGCAATGACGCCACCCCTCCGCGTCGGGCAAAGGGCAGCCCGGAGTCCCACAAGGGGAGCTCCAGTCTGCATTGCACCGTCCCGAAGAAGCCCTCGCTCGGCGTCATTGCCCCCGAAAGACAACAGTTCCAACCCGAAGATAGTAATCCTGTTGGCTTTCAGGATGTCGCTGTCGACGGGCTTGCCGGCCTTATAGAGGGCGCGCGCAATCTCATAGACGCGCTTGCCGTCGACGCTCTTGGCGCTGAAAAGAGGCGCCACCTGCTCCTGCTCGCCTACAAACTTAGGTAGCACGGCGCGCAGCGCATCTTCGCTGACGCCGTCCAGCGGCCAGGTCGCATCTATCTCCTTCTCCAGGTCGTACGAAGCGGTAGTCGCGCCAAAGGACACCCCCGCCACATACTCCTTGGGATGCGCCTGGAACTCATCCGCCAGTTTGGTAGCCTTGCCAATGCACACCAGCAGCACGCCGGTCGCGAGCGGATCCAGCGTACCGGCGTGGCCAACCTTCAGGTTCTTCTTGCCGAAGTGCTTGACAGCCATCCACTTGACCTTGCGGATGACGTCGGCCGAAGTCCAGCGGTAGGGCTTGTCAATGGGAATCACTATCCCCTCCGGATAATCATCGATATTCCGGGAGAGGACCATGCCGGCGCGTGCAACGAGCGGAGCCATCGCCTAGCCGGTAAAACTTGCGAAATAACCGGGGAACAGCACGCAGGTGATGAGATAACCCACAATTGTGGCCACTGCCACACTTATGAGTCCCGGCATCATAAACGAATGGTTCAGCAGATACTTGCCGATAACCGTTGTGCCCGAACGGTCGAAATTGACCGTTGCAATATCCGACGGGTAGTTCGGGATGAAGAAATATCCGTAAACGCTCGGCATTACCCCGAGCAGCACCGGCCCGGCGATTCCAAGCTGATACGCCAGCGGCAGCATCGCCACCACCACGGCGCCCTGCGAATTGATGAGCACCGACACGGCAAAAAACACCAGTGCGATGGCCCAGGGAGCCTTGGTCACAAGGTCGGTAAGCATCATCTTCATCTGGTCCAGATAATTGCCGAAATAGGTGTCCGCCAGCCAGGCGATGCCGTAGATGGCTATCACCGCGACCATTCCCGATTTCCAGACCGAGCCCGACACGGCGTTCTTCAGGTCCACCTTGCAGAGCATGATGTTAAAGGCCGCGGCCATGAGCATTATAATCTGGATGCAGAGGTTCATCTTGGGCAGATTGATGGCCTGCGCAAGCGTCTGACCGTCGGCGACGTGAATCATCTGGCAGAAAGCAAATCCGACGATTACCAACAGCGCCCCAAGGAAGATAAATACCGACAGTTTCGCCTCTTTGGTAATCTCCTTATCGAGCGTGGTGGCTTTGCTGACATACATATATTCATACATCTTCGGATCCGCCTTGCGGGCCTGGAATTCAGGGTCCTTGTCCAGATCCTTGCCGCGGCGGTAAGAAGCCGCGGAAGCGCAGAGCAGGCCGATAATGCTGGCGGGCAGCGTAACCATCAGCACCTGGGGAATGGAAACCATATAGCCGTTGGCGTTGGAGATAGTGACGAAAGCCACCACCGCAGCCGCGATGGGCGAACAGGTAATGCCGACTTGAGATGCTATGGAAGCCACTCCGCAGGGCCTTTCGGGGCGGATATTCTTCTTGAGCGCGATGTCGCAGATGATGGGCATTATGGTGTAGACCACGTGCCCGGTGCCTACCAGCACCGTCAGGAAGAAAGTGGTGAGCGGCGCGAGGAAGGTAATGTGGTCGGGGTGCTTGCGGAGCATTCGCTCAGCCACCTGTATCATCCAGTCCATGCCGCCGGATGCCTGCAAAGTACCCGCGCAGGTGACCGCGGCGATGATTATGTAGATGACGTCGGTGGGCGGCGTGCCCGGCTTGAGCCCGAAGCCGAAGACCAGGATGGCGAGGCCTATCCCGGAGATTGCCCCGAGAGCGAGGCTGCCGTAGCGCGAGCCGACATAGAGCGCGGCCAGCACTACGAGCAGCTGAATCACCATCAGGAATGTCATATGCTAGAAGTTTCTTTCCTTGAGATACCTCTCGAGCTCGTCCTTCGACATGGGCAGGGTGCCCTTGTAGTTGCGCACCCACTGGACGAAACGCTTGTTGATTTCGTCGGTCCAGACGCTGTCGATGTCGCCGGCGCTGTAAATGCCCTTCTTGACCATCTCCTCGGCGAATTCATCCGAAAGACCGGTGAATTCGGCGGTCACCACGATATGCTCCACGAGGTGCGGAGGAATGAAGATGACACCGCCGCGCTTTGCAAGCACCACGTCGCCGGGCATCACGATTGCCTTGCCGATGCGGATGGGATGGTTGTAGTTCATGAGCATGGTCTGGCGCATGTACGAAGGATCGAAGCCCTTGCACCATACGTTGAACCCCTCGATAGGCTGCAGGCGCTGGATGTCGCGGATGTGGCCGTAGGTAATCATGGGATTGCCGGTGGCGTTGAACACGCCGGTTCCGAGGTTGGAACCGATGGCGGTGCCGAGCCATTCCTTGTTATACGTGTCGGTCACATACACGTCGCCCTTCACGAGGGTGCTGATAACCCACGAAACGGTGCGCTTCTGCTCCCAGGCGCGACCTTCTTCCTTACCCTTTGCGATTATGGCATCCTCGAGGTCGGGACGCATGGGGATGAACTGGGCGGTGACCACGCGGCCTGCGCACACTGCATCCTCGGTATCGTGAAGGAGGGTCCAGTCGCCTTCGAACTGGTTCTGGTAGCCGAGTTTCATAAGCTCTGCCCATGCTTCTTCGATAGCGATTTTCTTAAGACGCTCGATGAGGTTGTCGGACACCTTGGGACGTCCGTTCTCGAAGCGCTCGCCCTGCCACTTGGCGGTAATCGCGCGGATGTACTCGGGAGAAGCTTCGATACCCCATCCCTGGGCACCGGCCGTAAGGGCGGTTGCCATCATGGCTATGCCGATGAACAATGCTTTGATTTTCATAACTTTATCTGAATATTAAAATACTTCGTTATAGTGCTGCCACGACATCTTGTCGAGCCTTTTTTTGATGAGGTAATCGCCGTTGGCGGCCGAATGGCCCCATACTCTCTGCTGGCCCCAGACCGCTCCGGCATAGAAGCTGACGCTGGTGCCGCTGGGCACGCGCATCAGCACAAGTTCGTCGTTATTGTAAGTTTCAAACCCCTCGAGCTTCGAAGGATCCGCAAAAAGCAGCGAGCTGATTTCCGGGTCCGTCTCATACTCAAAGAAGCCGTTCCTGAGAACGGTGGAATCCTTCACCTGAAGATGTTCGTTAAGGAAGAGCATGCCCTTTTCGGCGTCCTGAAGGATGCTCGCCTGCCCGAAGTTGCTGAGGCCCGCGGCATAAATGATGTCGCTGCCGTCGGAGCTGCTGAGCGTGGCGGTAACCTTGTAGCAGAGGTATCCCGGCTTCACTTCTATAAGTTTGCTCTCGGTGATGCTCGCCCCACCGGCCTGATAGGGTTCATAATCCAGGCGGAAGGCGGCGTGGCCGGGGTTGTTTTCCAGAATCTCGTAAGAAGAATAATTGCGCGAGGTCCAGAGGGCACCGTCCGTCCATACACCCGTGCCGCCGATGCCGCGCCCTGCTCCCATTGCGTAGAAGTCGCAGCCCTCGCCGTAGTCGATGTGATAGCTCTTGCCGGCCGCCTCGTTCGCGTACCATTTATCTATAATGGAATAGTCGACGCTCTTGGGCCACATATCCACGCCGCTGAGGGCACGGTTCTTTTCTGCGACCTGCAGGGAATAAACCCTGTAAGCCGAATAGGCGTTCTCCCAGGCGATGTCGCCCATGCGCGTGTCCGCGTACTTGACGTAAGCGCGGGGACGGTCGATATCGTTCCTTGAGCCGAGGCGGCCCTTGATGGTGAATTCGTCCACTCCGAGTCGGAGGGCCTGTCCCAGGGCGAGCACCACGGGACCGAAACCGTGCACTTCGTCGTAGTAGAAGTGACGGATTTCGTAGTCTATCTTACGGCCGTAGCCCGGAGCGAGGGTGCCCATGCAGGTATGCCCCACGGAGCCGTCCGGGTCGACGTATGCCATCAGGCCGCGGAGGCCTTTCATGAAGGCCGCCTTTTTGCCCTTCGGCAAAATGCCCGACTCGATCGCCTGGCCTATGCCGGCGATGAGCAGGGCGCTGCCTGATGTCTCCACGAAGGAGTCCGGGTTGGTGAGCTCCTGATGCCACATGCCGTCCTTGTCCTGATACTTAAGGGCGGAGGTATAATGCTGCTTTGCCACCTTTTCGATCTGTGCGCGGTACTGGCCGTCCGCGGGATAATCGCGAAGCAGCGCCACCAGCGCCATGGAAAGCCAGCCTTCGCCGCGGCTCCAGTTGTCCTGGGAGATTTCCCCTTCGCCGAGTTTGCCGCAGGCACGCGCCTGGAATACCATCCCGGAGGACTTGTCGAAGAAGATTTCGTGCATCTTCAGGGTATAGTAAGCGGCGTAATCGATGTAATCCTGATTGCCCGTGCTGAGCCCCGCGTACAGGTAGAAGGTGGACACCGCGAACGCGCAGTCGATCCAGGCGCCGTCCTTCAGACGGGCCGGAGTCCTGTTGCCGGTCATCAGGTTGTCGGTGGTGCGGTACTGGTTCTCCCACATGTCGGCGGCTGTCGCCGCAACGATCTCTTTATACTTTTCCCAACCCTTGTACGCCAGGAACGATGTGGTCTGTCCGCCAATGTTGTAGCATATGAAATTGCTCCAGGACGGTATGGCGATATCGCCGCTGAGCAGGCGGTCGATATAGGAGAGAAGCTTCTCCTCGTCGGCCTTCTGCCCGCTCGCCATCATCACGTCGGCCATGCCGCTGTAAAGACAGGTACCGGAATAACTGCCGAGGTCGATGATGCTCAGGCCTTTGTCGGCCACCTTCGTGGCTATGTCGTGAGTGTTGACCAAGGTCTTCTGCCCGCAGCTGCACAATGCCAGAGCGGCCGTCAGCGCAATTATCAGGTTCTTTTTCATAACTGGTTATCGTTTTCGTTCAGTTTACAAATTTAATGAAAAAAGTGTATATTTGCGTTTTAGGAAAAACTATTAACTACTTATATCTATGGCCAACAATCTATTCTCTCTCGAAGGCAAAAATGCCTGGATTACCGGCGCTTCCTACGGCATCGGTTTCAATATTGCCAAAGCTTTTGTAGCCGCAGGCATCAAGAACATCATCTTCAACGACATCAACGACGCCGCACTTGAGCGCGGACTCAACAATTACAAGGAAGCCGGCATCAAGAACGTGCACGGATACGTGTGCGACGTCACCGACGAGGTGGCGGTAAAGGCCCTCGTGGAGAAGATTCACGCCGAAGTCGGCCAGATCGACATCCTGGTGAACAACGCCGGCATCATCAAGCGCATCCCCATGCACGAGATGGAGCGCAAGGAGTTCCAGCAGGTCATCGACGTGGACCTCGTGGCCCCGTTCATCGTTTCCAGCGCAGTCCTGCCCGAGATGATGGAGCGCCGCGAAGGCAAGATCATCAACATCTGCTCGATGATGAGCGAACTCGGACGCGAGACCGTTTCCGCATACGCCGCAGCCAAGGGCGGACTCAAGATGCTCACCCGCAACATCTGCTCGGAGTACGGCGAGTACAACATCCAGTGCAACGGCATCGGCCCCGGCTACATCGCCACTCCCCAGACCGCCCCGCTGCGCGAGAAGCAGCCCGACGGCAGCCGCCATCCCTTCGACTCCTTCATCTGCGCAAAGACTCCTGCAGGACGCTGGCTCGAACCCGAAGAACTCGGCGGCCCCGCAGTGTTCCTCGCCAGCCACGCTTCGGATGCGGTGAACGGCCACATCCTCTATGTCGACGGAGGTATCCTCGCTTATATCGGAAAACAGCCTAAATAATAACGTCATGCCCGGCTCCGGCCGGGCATCTATATTTAATAATATGTCCAAGATCAACTGTCAGGTCCGCTACCCGTCCCATCAGGACGACGCGAAGCATTACGACACCGCCAAGCTCCGCGAGCATTATCTCGTGGAGAACATAATGGTGCCGGATGAAATCAATATGGTTTACTCGATGTTCGACCGCATCATCGCGGGAGGCGCCGTCCCCGTAAAGGAGGAACTCGTGCTCACTCCCCCCGATATCCTGCGTGCGGACTACTTCACCCAGCGCCGCGAACTCGGCATCATCAATGTCGGCGGCACCGGAATCGTGAAGGTCGGTGACGAAGAATTCGAGATTCCCTTCAAGGAAGCCATCTACGTCGGCCGCGGCGACCGTCACGTCAGCTTCCGCAGCCTCGACCCCAAGCATCCCGCCCACTTCTACTTCAACTCCGCAGTCGCACATCGCGAGACCGGCATCAAGAAGGTCAGCAAGAAAGACGCCGTGGTGATGCACCTGGGCAGCCTCGAGGAAAGCAATGAGCGCACCATCAACCGCCTTCTTGTCAAGGAGGTTGTGCCTTGCTGCCAGCTCCAGATGGGTATGACCGAACTCGCTCCGGGCAGCACCTGGAACACCATGCCGGCTCACACCCACGACCGCCGCATGGAGGTCTACTTCTATTTCGAACTTCCCGAAACCGCGGCCGTCTGCCACTTCATGGGCCAGCCGCAGGAAACCCGTCACATCTGGATGCACAACGAGCAGGCAGTCATCTCCCCGCAGTGGAGCATCCATTCCGCGTGCGCGACGCGCAATTATACCTTTATATGGGGTATGTGCGGCGAGAACGACGACTACAACGATATGGACTGGTGCAAGACCGAAGACCTGAAGTAATATGAAAAAGATACTCTTTATTGCCGCAGCGCTGCTTCTGCTTGCATCCTGCGCCCCCAAGCCCCAGAAGGTATTCGCCCGTTTCGTTCCCGAAAGGGCCGACGATTTCGCCTGGGAGAACGACTATGTGGCCTACCGTGCCTACGGCGAGGCTCTCGAAACCCTCAACCCCGGCGGGATGATCTCCCCCGGCTTCGACGTCTGGGTAAAGAACACCACCGACCTGGTGGTGGACCAGCGCTACTACGACGACCTCAACAACGGCATCTCCTACCATCTCGACCACGGGAACGGCAAGGATTGCTACAAGGTTGGCGTCACTCTCGGCGGCGGCGCGTCCTCCCCTTTTATCGACGGCAAGCTCTGCTTCCCTGCAACCAACTTCCGCAGCAACGAGGTGCTCGAGTGCAGCCCCGAGAAGGTCGTGTTTGTGCTTCACTATCCCGAGTGGGAGGTTGAAGGCTGGAAGATCGCCCTCGACAAGAAGATAACCGTCACCGCAGGCACCCACTTCTGCCTCGCCGAGGATACCTACACCTTCGAAGGCCCTGCCGACAGCCTGCTCATAGCAGCCGGCATAGTGCGCCACGACGTGCAGTGCGAGAGTGAGCTTGAGGACGGCTTCGCCATCTGGGAGAAGGCCTCCGACACCGGAGCCGAGCCCGAAGACAGCTGCCTTGGCCTCGCCATCAAACTGCCCGGCGCCAGCTTCGTAGGCCAGACCGAGGACGGAGTGCATTCCATCTGCGCCAAAGCCGTCAAGTCCGGTGAACCTTT
>JAFZWD010000056.1 GCA_017617495.1 Bacteroidales bacterium | reverse complement strand
GTGGCCTCGTCGCCGACGAGGCGGGCGCTACGACGCGCCCCGGCATCTTCGCCGGAGGCGATGCCGTCACCGGCGCCGCTACCGTGATCCTCGCGATGGGAGCAGGCCGTAAAGCCGCTGCCGCCATCGACGAATATCTCAAAGCCAAAGCTTAATTATTTTGGCCGGTATTACCTTAGGGGACATACTGTTCGGAAGAATGCATATAGTGCGCCGCAGACGGATTCGTCCGCGGCGCATACTTGCAAATACCCCGGAGACCGAGGCTCTGCGCGCTTCTGCCAAGGCTTTTCTGCCCGGCCGCGTGCGTGAACTCGCCGCACAGGCCGGCATTCCGTTCAGCGGTCGTGTAGCCATCAAGCACAACGTGAGCAACTGGGGCAGCTGCAGCGTCAAGGGGAATATCAACCTGAACCTCAATCTTATGCGCCTCCCTGCCGAGCTTCGCGACTACGTGATTATCCACGAGCTCTGCCATCTGCGCTATATGAACCACGGGCCGGAGTTTCACGCCCTGCTGGAGTCCCTCTGCCCCCAGCATCTTGAATACCGCAAGGCCCTCCGCAGCTGGAAGCTTATTTGACTAAAATGCGGTGACGCCAGCGGTAGGTGAGGACGAGTGCGCGGGCAAGCAGGTGGGCGAAGTATGCCGCCATCAGAAGATGGATGTAATATACGTCATTGCCGGCAGCGACCGGCAATCCCGCGGCGCCCAGCAGCGCCTTGCCGGCGAACCACACCCCCAGGAAAGCGGCCAAAGCCCAGATCATCGCATTGCGGATGGCTTTGGAAGAGGTCGCGCCGATGTAGATGCCGTCCCAGGTGAAGGCGGCACAGCCGAAGGCGGGCATTATCAGCAGCCAGGGCAGAAACTGCCGGCAGGCGTCCACTACGGTGGCGTCGTCCGTCATCAGGCGCAGCAGCGGGGTGCCTCCCAGCCAGTAGATTAGCATCCAGACCCCGGCAACTCCCATACTCCATACGAAGGTCTGCCCGACAGCGCGACGCGTCATCCCGGGATTGCGCTCGCCGATAAAGCGGCCGGTAAGGGCCTCCCCGGCGTACGCGAAGCCGTCGGTGAAATAGGAGAAGAGCATCAGCAGCGACATCATTATGTTGCAGCAGGCGAGCAGAGTTTCGCCGTACTGCGCCGCTATCACCGTGAATCCCAGGTATATTCCAGTGAAGCACAGCGACCGCACGAACAGGTCGCCGTTGAGGGTGAACAGGCGGCGGAAGGAGCCTGAGGAGTCATTGCCGGGCGAAGGCCTTTCGGGACGGGCAATGCCGGAGTCGCCCCTATACTTCACCGCCACCACGGCGGCCGCAAAAGCGAGGCCGCAATACTGCGCAATGACGGTGCCGAGGGCGATACCGTCGAAACCGATGCCGTCCCAGCCCCCGATGCCAAGGCCCAGTACAATGCTGGCGACAATATTCACCGCGTTCACGATGAGGTCGGTGAACATGCTGGACACGCTGTCCTGCATGCCGATGAACCAGCCTTTGAGGGCCATGAGGGCGATGGTCGCGGGCGCAGCCCAGATGCGGATGAAGAAGTAGCGCAACGCCAGCTCGGCTACGCGCGGAGTAGTGTCCGCGAAAATAAACGTGAGCCTCGACAGCGGCCACTGCAGCACCAGCAGCACTGCTGCCATTATGGCGCTTATTTGCAGCGATTGCCGCAAAATAGCGCCAGGCAGCCCTTCGGCTGCATGATTAGGGGCGCTGCCCCTAATGTACCCCGCCGATGCCGTGCATCGGTTGTCGGGACTAGTCCCTCCGTCAATTCGGCGAGCCCCATCCCTGTCATTCCCGACATTCCGCCTCCCGTAGGCCTGGGCCGTCAGGCCACCGGTGGAAGCGCGGATAAAGAAGCAGTTCCAATAAATGACATTCAGCAGCAGCGCGCCCACCGAAATGCCTCCGATGCAGGCGGCGGAAGGGTAGGGCCCGTGCAGATGCCCCGCCACGGCGATATCCACCATGCCCACCAGCGGCACGGTGATGTTCGCGAGGATGCTGGGCACCGCGAGCCGCAGAATCTCTTTGTCCAGGGGCTTCATTTGCGGAATTTGCCGTCCTCCTCCAGCATTCCGAGGTAGGAATTATAGCGCTCCGCGCTGATGATGCCGGCGTCCACCGCCTCCTTGACGGCGCATCCCGGTTCGTGAGTATGCGTGCAGGGCGTAAAGCGGCATCCCGCCGAAGCCCTCAGCATCTCGGGGAAATAAAGCGCGACCTCCTCCGGCTTAAGGTCCACCAGCCCGAAGCCGCGCAGCCCGGGACTGTCGATGATGAACCCTCCGCAAGCCAGCGGATACATTTCATAAAGGGAGGTAGTGTGCTTGCCTTGCAGATGCGCGGCCGATATCTTGCCGATCTTGGGGTCCAGCGAAGGGTCCAGCGCCTTGATGAGCGAAGATTTTCCCACGCCCGACTCGCCCGAGAAGAGCGACAGCTTGCCCTTGCAGGCCTCGCGAAGCTCGTCGATTCCCTCGCCGGTAAGGCAGGAAGTCTCGATGACGCGATATCCGGCGCCTTCGTAAATGCGCTTGAAATCGGCGACGTAGTCGGGCGCATCCTCTCGGTAGAGGTCCACCTTGTTGAGGGCGATTACCGCCGGCACCCCGTAGACCTCGCAGGTGACGAGCATCCTGTCGAGGAAGGGGAGTTTGATTTCGGGGAAGAAGAGGCTCACCGCGATTACCGCCTGGTCCAGATTGGCCGCTATAATGTGCGCCTCGCGGCTGAGATTGGTTGATTTTCTTATGAAGTAATTTCTTCGAGGCTGAACAGCTGTTATCACAGCTTTATCAGCCATCTCGTAAATTACCCTGTCGCCCACGGCAACGGGGTTGGTGGCGGTGCTGCCCTTGAGTCGCACCTTGCCGCGGAGCACTGCCGGGAAAGGCGCCCAGGTAGGGAGCTCACTCAGCAGATAATGGCTGCCTGCATTCTTTATGACAACCGCCTCGCGCATTACTTGGCCCTTGCAACCAGACTGTCGGCAAAACGGGCGAGGGCTTCCCTCTGCCAGGGCTCGAACCCCGCCACTGCCTCTATCGCGAGGTCGGAATAGCGTCGCACCTCGGCACGGGCGTCTTCGCCGATACCATATTTATTATATATAGACATGACGGCCGCAATCTTTGCAGCCTTGGCCTTGGGCGTGTCGGCATCTGCCGAAAACATCTCCAGGAACGAATGTTTGTCGCTTGCTTTCTCGCAGGTGCGCACCGTCAGCCAGCTCTTCTTGCAGTTGAGGATATCGCCGCCGATGGGCTTGCCGAACACCTTCTCGTCGCCGTAGGCATCCAGATAATCGTCCGCAACCTGGAAGGCCATGCCCAGCAGCAGGCCGTATTTGTAGAGGGCTTCGCACTCCGCTTCCGGGGCGCCCGCGATTATGGCGCCCATCTTGGCCGAGCAGGCCAGAAGCACTGCGGTCTTGAGCTTTATCATCTGCTCGTAAGCGGGCATCTGCACCTCGGGCACCGACTCGAACTCCATATCGTACTGCTGGCCTTCGCAGACCTCGGCCGCCGTGTCGGAGAAGAGTTTCAGCACCGCGTCGAGCTTGTCCGCCGGAGCCTTGGCTATGCGCTGGTAGGCATCGATGAGCATCACGTCGCCGGAAAGAATCGCCGTGTCCTCGTTCCACTTTTTCCACACGGTTTCCTGGCCGCGACGCAGGGCACTGTGGTCCATAATGTCGTCGTGCAGAAGGGTGAAGGTATGGAAGACCTCCAGACCGCAGGCGGGCTCCAGAATGGGAGTGCCGGCTCCTGCCAGGCCACCCTCGGCAAACAGCGCGTACGCCGTCAGGCACAGCCTCGGGCGGATACGCTTGCCTCCGATCTCTATCATATAACGCAGCGGATCGTACAGCCCGGCGGGTTCCTTCGCGAAGGCTATCCCGTCGAACATCCGCTTGATTTCAGAATCTAGGAGTTTTTCGTCGAACATATCTACAAAGATATAACTATATTTGTGATGTGTACAGGAAAGATTTGGAAATAATGGCCCCGGCGGGGAATTTCGAGTCGCTGAGGGCTGCGATTCAGGGAGGCGCAAACAGCGTCTACTTCGGCGTGGGTGGCCTGAATATGCGCTCGCACTCGGCCAATAACTTCGCCCCGGACGACCTGCAGGAAGTCACCCGTATCTGCCGCGAGGCCGGAGTCAAGTCGTACCTGACGCTCAACATCGTGCTCTATCCAGAGGATATGCCCGCTATGCGCGAGGCTCTCGATGCGGCCAAAGCCGCCGGGGTGGACGCGATAATCGCTTCGGATATGGCGGCAATCGCTTACTGCCGCAGCATCGGGCTGGAGGTTCATATCTCCACACAGCTCAACGTTGCCAATATCGAGGCACTCAAATTCTATGCACAGTTCGCCGACGTGGTGGTGCTGGCGCGCGAGCTCAATATGCACCAGGTGCGCGAGATCGCCGACGCCATCGAGGCCGAAAGAATTACCGGTCCCTCCGGTAAGCCTGTGCGAATCGAGATGTTCGTCCACGGGGCCCTCTGCATGGCGGTGTCCGGCAAATGTTACCTCAGCCTGCATTCCTACGGCGCCTCGGCCAACAGGGGAGAGTGCTACCAGGTGTGCCGCCGCGGCTACGAAGTCACCGACCTCGAAACCGGCAACTCGCTGGAAATCGACAACAAATACATAATGTCGCCCAAGGACCTCTGCACCGTTGAGTTTATGGACAAGATGGTGGCTGCAGGCGTGCGCGTATTCAAGATAGAAGGTCGCGCGCGCAGCGCGGAATATGTGCGCGTGTGCGCAGAGTGTTACAGGAAGGCGGCCGATGCCGTAGCGGACGGAGAGTTTACCCCGGAGCTGGCGGCCGGGCTCAAGGCGCGCCTGGCGACGGTGTTCAACCGCGGTTTCTGGGACGGCTACTACCAGGGCGCGCGGCTGGGCGAGTGGAGCACGGTCTACGGCTCCCAGGCCACACGCAAGAAGGTCTACGCCGGCAAGGTGACCAACTGGTTCGACCGTATCGGAGTGGCGGAGATACTTTTGGAGAATATGCCGATATCGATAGGCGACAGCCTCATAGCCATCGGCGCTACCACGGGTGCAGTGGAGTTCGAGGCGCGCGATATCCGGGTGAATTTCGAGCCGGTCGCGACGGCGGCCAAAGGCGAAAGGTGCTCGATTCGCGTTGAGATTGCCGGTCAAGCCGGCAATGACGTACGTCTTCACCGCGGCGACAAAGTCTACCTCTGGCAAGACTCTTGCAATAAAGAAGAATCCGTATGAAGAAAGCTATAATCCTGGCAGCGGCCGTTCTGCTGGCCCTGCCGTCGTTCTCGCAGTCCAAGGCATTCAGGCTTGGCAAATTCATCGAAATCCAGTCCTCGGTGCTCAAGGAGCTCAACCGCAGTTACGTGGACACTCTGCCTCTCGACCGTATGGAAAAGAAGGCGGTGGAGGCTATGCTGGCCGAGCTCGACCCCTACACGGTCTACGTGCCCAAGGAGAAGAACGAGGACTTCGAGATGATGATAAACAAGGTCTACGGAGGCATCGGAGCACTCATCTACAAGCCCGACAAAGAGGGCAACGTCATAATCAACGAACCCTATCTGGACTCACCGGCGGTTAAGGCCGGCATACAGTGCGCCGACGAAATAATGGAGATCGACGGCCAGACCACCCACGGACTCACTGCTTCGGAATCCAGCGCAAAGATGCGCGGCGAGCCCGGCAGCAAGGTCAAATTCAAGATCAAAAAGGTCCGCACCGGCGAAATTGTCGAGGTCGAAGTAACCCGCGAACGCATCCATATCCCCGATATCGATTACTGCGGAATGCTCAATGGGACAGATGGTTACATCCTCATAAGCGGCTTTACCGAAGGCCTCGCGGCCGAGGTCCGCAAAGATGTGAAGGCGCTCAAGGCGCAGGGGATGAAGCGCCTGGTGCTGGACCTCCGCGGCAACGGCGGCGGCCTGATGCAGGAAGCCATCGGCATAGTGGGAATTTTTGTGCCCAGAGGCTCCACCGTCGTCACATCCAGGGGCAATGACGCGATGGGCGAGCAGCACTACCGCACCACCACCGAGCCCGAAGATCTCTCCCTGCCGATAATAGTGATGGTAGATGGCGGCAGCGCATCGTCGTCCGAGATAGTTGCAGGCGCCCTGCAGGATCTTGACCGCGCCACGATCATCGGCTCGCGCACCTTCGGAAAGGGCCTGGTGCAGAGCATCCGCCCGCTGCCCTACAACGGTCAGCTCAAGGTTACCACCGCCAAATATTACACCCCTTCGGGCCGCTGCGTGCAGGCCATCGACTACTCCCGCCGCAACGAAGACGGCAGCGTAGGGCATATCCCCGACTCGCTCACCCACGAATTCAAGACGCTCCACGGGCGTACGGTGCGCGACGGCGGCGGCATCACCCCGGACGTGGAAATCAAGCCCCGCGAGTACAGCCGCCTGAGCTATTCGCTGGTGCTCAACGGGGTTGTCGAGCAGTTCGCGATGGACTTCTACAGCAGGCACGAGAGCATCGCCCCGGCCAGGGATTTCCGCCTGGAAGATGCTGAATTCGAGCGCTTTATAGAGTTTGCCAAGGGTAAGGAATTCGACTATCGCAGCAGCGCGCGGGCCATTTACGACCAGATGTGCGAGGCGCTCCGCAAAGACGGCCTCGAGGATAGTATGAAGCCCCAGCTGGAGGCGCTCAAGGCCTCGCTGGAGATGGACAAAGAGACCTTCATCCGCCTCAAGAAGGACGAGATAGTGCCCTTCATCGAGAACGAGATAGCGGTGCGCTACTACTTTACGCCCGGCGGCGCGGAACTCAACATCCGCTACGACGAAACTCTTGCCAAGGCGCTCAAAGCCAAGATGATAGACTTATGAAGATGATCTTCGCCACCGGTAATGCCGGCAAGTTTCGCGAAGCCCGGGAGATACTCGGCCCGGGCTATGAAGTGCTGTCGCCTGCCGAGGCGGGGCTGGGGCCGGAGGCGCTGGATGTCGAGGAGACGGGGGCGACCTTCGCCGAGAACGCCTATATCAAGGCAGCGCACATCCGCGCAGATTTGCCTGTTTTTGCAGATGATTCCGGACTGGAGGTCGATGCCCTCGGTGGCGAGCCGGGCATCTACACGGCGCGCTATGCGCAGATTGCCGGTCAAGCCGGCAATGACGAGCCCGTCATGCCCGACCTGATCGGGCATCCCTCAAACGCAGCGAATATCGCCAAGCTCCTTCGCAAGCTTGGCGAAGCGGGCGCAACCACGCCCGCACAGCGCAAAGCGCGCTTCCGCTGCGCCGTTGCGCTGATTATAAACGGGCAGGTGCAACGCTTCGAGGGTAGCTGCGAAGGCCATATCGCCGACTCACCGGCAGGAGACGGCGGCTTCGGCTACGACCCGGTGTTCGTGGCGGACGCCTTCCCCGACAGGACCCTGGCGCAGGTGCCCGAAGACGACAAAAACGGCATTTCGCATCGCGGCGAAGCCTTAAGGAAAATGGCAGAATGGTTACGGCAACACGCCTCATAGTTCTCAACACCACAAAGGTGGGGGACAGTTCGCTGGTGGTCCACGCGCTCAGCCGGAACCTCGGCAGGCGCAGCTTCATCGTGGCGGCCGGCAAGGGCGCCTCGCTGTTCCAACCCATGAACATACTCGACGCGGAGGTGGTGGAGAATCCCAAGTCGGATCTCTGGCGCCTGCGCCGCGTTTCGTCCGCATATCCGCTAACCGGCATCCGGGGAAACATCCATAAAAACACCGTCACGCTCTTCCTCGGCGAGCTGCTTTTCCGCAGCATCAAGGAGGGCGCTTCAGAGGAGGGCCTCTTCGACTGGTGCGCGGCCAAAATCCTCACCCTGGATGCAATGGAGGCCGATTTTGCAAACTTCCACCTGCGCTTCATCCTGGAGCTTGCGGGAGCTCTGGGCTTCTCGCCTTCGGCAGAAGACCTTCTGCCTTTTGCCGATGAGCACGCCCGCCGGATTCAGGCTCTGCTGTCAGCCTCCGAGGCCGATTTTATGCTGATTCCCCTGAACGGACGTGAGCGAGGCGCCATCGCCTCCGCCCTGGTGGATTACCTTGGCTATCACCTCGAAACTCCGCTTAACATCCGTTCGCTGAGGGTGCTCAGTGAACTCTATAGATAATGTTTATATTTGTAATATGAAAAAACTGATAACCATCCTGACGTTCTTGGTTCTGCTGTCAGCCACGGCGCTTGACGCCAAGACCCGTTACACCCTCTGGACAAGACCGACGTTCGTGTCCTGCAGTGTCGAAATGAACTGCCCCAAGGAAATGCCCGGGCTCAAGCTGGAATACCGCAAGGTAGGGGAGAAGGCCTGGAAAGAGGCGGAGATACTGCCGTTCTTCGCCACTCAGCCTGGCTACCGCACAAGTATCTTCCGGCTCGAGGAAGACACAAAGTATGAGTGCCAGTTCGTGCTGAAAGGCAAGAGGCTGTGCAAAGGCAGCTTCACGACCTGGAAGAGCGACGTGCCCGTGGCCAAGACCATCGAGTTGAACCCCGACAAACTTCCAATTTATATAAAGGAAGGCGGTACCCGCAACGGATGGGTGCGTTACACTGCTCCCGAAGGTGCGGTATTCTGCAACAACGGCACCAGGCCGACAATAATCGTGGACGGGGTGGACTATATACTCATCGACGGCCTTGAGTGCCAGGGTCCCCAGATCCACGACGGAGTGATTTCCGTAAAGAACTCCACGGGAGTGAGGATCCAGAACTGCGACATCTATGATTTCGGCCGCCTGGCCCCGGTGAACTACGAGGACAGGGGAGTGCCCCAGATTAACGGCAAGAACGTCAACTTCGACGGAGCAATCAAGATCCACAAGGGCTGCAGCGAGGTTGTGGTGGAACGCTGCTACATCCACGACAGCTTCGGCAAGTCGAATTCCTGGCGCTACGCGCATCCTGCGGGAACCGAGGCCGTGATTCTTTACCGTCCGGACCATTCCACGGTCATCCGTTACAACGACTTCATCGGCTCGGACCTTCACCGCTTCAACGATGCGGTCGAATCCCAGGGTAATTTTGCGGAGGACGGCGGCTTCAACCGCGACGCGGACATTTACGGCAACTTCATGATCTTCTGCAACGACGACTGCATCGAGCTGGACGGCGGCCAGAGGAACGTGCGCCTCTTCGACAACCGCTTCGAAGGCGCCCTAGTAGGCCCTTCCATCCAGGGTTGCATGGTGAGTCCCTCGTTCTCCTTCGACAATATTATCAGCGGCCTCGGCGACGAATTCGGCATGGTCGGCTCCGGTTTCAAGACCGGTGGCGGCCGCCACGGCCCGGAGGCGAAAACCTATATCTGGAACAATACCTGGTGGAACAAGAGCGGAGGATTCAACAACATGGAAGCGCTCGAAGCGCATCTCTGGAACAATACCTTCGCCGAAGGCTGCAAGATAAGAAACCTGGACAAGTCGCCCAAGAGTACCGCCCAGAATAATAAGATGAACGTCAAGATGACAGATGCCGACATCCCTGTCGAACTCCCTGCCCGTCCCTGCCCGTTCATCCTTTCAGCAGCCCGCGAGTCGGACCTCAAGGACGGCTACACCCTGCAGTTGAAGGCCCTGCCCGAACTGAAGGGCGAACAGCCCTGGAGGGTTCGCAGGAACTTCGACATGGACTGGTTCGAGGTGTCTCCCGATGAGGGCGTCCTGCATCCGGGCGAAACCGTTACCCTTACCGTGCATCTGGATCCCGACAAGATCAAGGACCGCCGCGTGTACCGCAGCGCCTTCATCGTCAGGACTCCCGAAGGCCTATCCAGGCCATTCTCCTTCTATGTGAACACGGACTACGTCACTCCTTTCCGCCCGGAAATCGCCGAGGACGATGCGGTGTTCGTAGACGTGTTCAACCCCGTGTCCGGCGAAGCCAGGATAGTTGATTCTCCCGACACCGAATTCGGCAAGGTGGTGCGCCTCCCGGACGGCGAAGAAGGCCTCGTGTATGAATTCAGCGTGCCCAAGGAAGGTCCCTGGTGGATTAAGATCCGCGCCCGCGGAATGACCAACGGCTATGTCCAGTCCGGTGTGGACGGCGACTATCTCAGCACCCAGCTGATGACCTTCAAGGACTATATGAGCTGGGCGATTGTCGCTCCCGGCAAGAAGCAGGGCAACAGAATCTCCTGCTGGAACTTCGCTCCCGGCCAGACGCATCGCATCTGCATCCGCAAAGCAAAACGCACCCCCGAGAACTTCGAAATCGAGGGCATAGTTGTCACCCGCGACCCCGCTCCTTTCGAACCTAGATAACCGATCGATATGAAACGCATAATTACTGTCACTGTATTATTCCTTTTGGCGACCGCGGCCGCCAGCGCTCAGGAGAAGAATCCCATCGCAACCATATCCCACGATCCGGGGTGGTGCACCATCTTTCACAGGTGGGGCTTCATCGGCGACTCGCTCTGCAGCGGTGAACACGAATACAAACGCGAGGACGGCAGCACCGTCTGGCACGACATCTACGAATACTCCTGGGGCCAGCGCATTGTGGCGGCCATCGGGGGAGCGACCGGCGAAAACTATTCCGTCGGAGGCGAAACCGCAAAGGGCTGGATCCGCAACTTCTGGGATTATCCCATGAACCGCAACAGGGATGTGAACGCCAAGGCCCGCCCCAAGCAAGTGTACATAATCGCCCTGGGCTGCAACGACCGCAAGCGCTTCGAACCGGGCGATGCGGCAAAGGACGTCAACAAGGACGACTACACCAAGAACGCGGACACCTTCATCGGCAACTACGCGGGAATCATCCAGAGGGTTAAGACCATCCAGCCGAAGGCCCGCTTCTTCGTCTGCACCCTGCCCACGCTCTATCCCAAGCCGGAATTCAGCGAGCAGATCCGCAAGATGCCCGAAATGTTCGACTACGTCTACCTCATTGACCTCGAGAAATACGGCCCCGACTTCAGCACCCCCGAAATGAAGGCCAAATACTTCGTCGGCGGCCACATGAACGCCGCCGGCTACCAGCTGATGGCCTGGATTTTCATGACCTACATCAACCACATAGTCGAAAACAACCTCGCCGATTTCGCGGATATAGCCTTGGTGGAATAGCATTTTCAATGACTATAAAAAATCTTTGATTTTTCGCACGTGCGCTTGCGCATGTGCGTTTTTTTTTTTTACATTTGCAGATTACCGCACATATTGATTCATGAATCTGATTAACCTGAATTGTAGGAAAATCCTGATGGCCGCACTGGCCATGACTGTGTCGCTCTCCGCGATTTCTCAAACGGGGGGGGGTACACAATTTCCTGTCTATAAGGACTTTACGACCCCGGACCCGGGGCATTCGACTCAATTAAGCAGGTCCAGCCTGCAGCCGAACGAAGCGGCGCTCGACCGCTATCCCGACGGCCTTCCCTTCGCGGACAACGCAACGCTGCACAAACTCTGCAAGTTCTTCCGGGACGACCCGGACGGACAGAAGGAGTGGAACAGCTTTGCGATGCTGACAGCCCGCCTTGTTTCCAACTGGACAATCAAGGGAAGGGGTGGATTTTCCGCAGAGCGCTACATCTACGCCACCGGGAACCTCAGGCAGCTCTCGATCGTTTACATCTTCACGGGCGAGCCCCTGATTTCCGAGCTCATCCGCTCGCACCTTGCCAAGATGGTGTCGCTGCCGATAGATTTCTGGCTGCACTCCGAGCTCCGCGGATACAAACCCGAGCACCCTACAGGTGGCCTCGAGACGGCGGCTCTCAACAAGACGCTGTATTATGTCGTTCCCGCGGTCCGTCAGGATATGACCGACGAAGAATTCGAGGCGCTCAAGGAAGCCTGGTACCAGCGTGCCCATATCCCGTGCTACAACTGGCTGGACAAACCGCGCTCGCATAACTGGACAGCAGTCGTGTCCTGCGGTCTGCTGCATTCGGCATGTTTCTTCGGTGACGACGTGGCAAAGCAGCGCGCTCTCAACGGCCTGCAGTTTTATGCCAACACCACGGTCGAACCGGACGGAAGCTATTCCGAGGGTTACGGTTACTTCGCCTATCCTATGGGCGAGCTCTTCGCGGCAGCCATCGTAATGACGCCCGAAGAAATCAAGACCTGCTTCGGCCAGACTTACATAAAAGGCAGTCAGACCTGGCGTGCCTACGGGCAGATATTCGATATAGAAGAGAATGGCAAGCCGGGAGTCATCCGCATCAACTACGGCGACAACCCCTACGGCGACCGCGACTTCTACGGCCCGGACAAGCCCAGCCTCTTCTCCAAGATAGTCTACAGCGACGGACTCGCCAAGTGGCTGCGCGAAAAATACGCCTGCCGCAACTGCATGGACGGCATTCTTCTGGAAGCAAAGATTCCTGATGAGAATATTCCTTCGCTGAGTCCGGAAGGCGCGGAACTGCCTCTGGCGCGTGCCTTCGACAACGGCGACTGCTACATCCGCAGCAACTGGGACGACGAGGGAATAGTGCTCGGCCTCAAGGCAGGCGACTGCGGCAGCAGGGTCAGCTATTCCCACAACCGCCCGGAACTGAACTCCATTACGCTCGCGGCCTTCGGGGAATACATAATAGTTACTCCGGGTTCGGCATCGTACCGGAGCAAAGTACATAACGAATACGATATAGTCACCCGTTCGGCCAATACCATTACAATCGACGGCAAGAGCCAGAAGTTCCCGCTCGGGCCTAAGGTCAAGGAAGGCCGTTGGGACAACAGGGCGGTGTTCGTGAAGGGCAAGCCCCACGCAAGGATCACCCGTTGCGAGAACTATGAAGAAGGCGGTGCCCTGCTCCGCAGCGATGCTGAGGACATCTATCATGTCAAGATGAAAGAAGCCTCCCGCACCGTGCGCTTCGTACCGGAAGGGGAAGGCGGATTCTTCATCGTCAGGGACATCCTGCTTCCCGAAGCGGATGCCTCCCACCACTATGACTGGCGCCTGCACATTTTCAATAGGGACGAGAAGACCATCATCACCGGCAAGCCTTCGCTCCTTAAGGTGGAGCGCGGAAAAGCCGACCTCTATATCGCGGTGGCTTCCAACGCGAAACTCGGTTTCAAAAAGGAAAACGGCTACATGCATCATCCGGTCGGGCGCGACTATAGCGAGAACGGCCCCAAGCAGGGCTTCCCCGGCAGCGCGATAGAACTCGACTGGAGTGCCGACTGCAGCAATTTCGGCGTTACGGCCGTGCTCTATCCGGTGCACAGCGGCGACAAAGCGCCGAAGATCAAGATTGCAGGCGGCAAAGTGACGGTAAACGGAAAAACCTATGAACTGGATTAAAACATTGCTTTTTGCAGCCGTCGTTCTGCTTCCGCAGTCCTGCGGCAATAAAGAAGAGCAGGCTACCGGTGGCCCCAAAGACTTTACGCTGACGGCCAATCTCACCGGCAGTGCAACCATCTTCTCCAATGCAGGAAGCGCGATACGCGAAGTGAACTTCAACGGCTCTTCCGTAAAGGTCGAATTCCCCGGCACTTCCACGCGCCTTATAGGCGTTTCGCCCTCGCTCGGCATGACAGAAGGCCGCGCCAGTTCCGTACGGATTGAGGTTCCTGCCTCGCAAAAGCAGAGCGAAAACGGCATCGACCATGGGCAGGGACTGTGGCATTACTGCAAGGCGGACGCCAACAAGAACCCCGTGCGCTTCGATTTCCAGCCTATGACTGCGACGCTGGCAATGACCGTCAGCGGCCCTTCGACAGAGAAATTAAAAGGGGTTCGTTTCTCCAACTCCGCGACCGGTATCGCAGGTATCGCTACGATGGATCTCTACAAAAGCGGCAAGGTTACCGCGATTGCAGGGGGAGGCAGCGAGATTGCACTCACTCTTGTCGGCGGTCACTTGCTCCAGACTCCTGCGAGCCTGTTCATGCATCTTGCCAGCGTCAACTGCAAGGATGTGATCCTCAAGATTATCACCGAGACGGGCATGTACAGGGTGCGGCTTTCGAAGGACCTGGACTGCTCCGCGCCGGGAAAGACAGACCTGGATATCAATCTCTCGGATTATAAGGTGAAAATCAACGGCGTCGAGGATACAGGGGCGATTGTCAGTTCTTCTGAGGCGGGCGACTTCAGCGCCCTGCTCCTCCTGGATGATACCGAGACGGTCGACCGCATACCCGATTTCAGCCGGGTGGGCTACCAATATGGCGACGCGCCTATCCCTTCGCCGGCAGTTGTGGCTACAATCGATGTGGCGGCTGTCAGGACTGCAATATCCAACGGCTCGGCTAAGGATACGACAGACTTTTTCCAGAAGACAATCGACCAGGTTGGAGCAAACGGCGGCGGTGCAATTCTGATAAAGAACGGAACCTACAACTTAGGCAGAATCCTTTTTGTCGACAGCAATAATATCGTGCTGCGCGGCGAGAGCCGGGACGGCACTATCCTCTACTCTACTACAAAAGCCGAAGCTCCTGTGATTTATGTCGGGCAGTGCCAGAAGGCCGCAGATGGCGAGCAGTCGACAGAAAGCATCGCCATTATTTCCGGAAGGAGGGTGGCCGTCAGCACGATGAAAGTAAACGGTACAGGGGGCAACTCCTCGTACGGTACAGTGGTACTCAAGACATACAGTCCGAGATATTACGGCTATACCATTCTTTCGAATTCTGAGATAATCGAAGATTACGTTCCTCTCGGCAGGCTTTATGTCGAGGTGCGCAACTCCAGGATCTTCAAGCCCGGCGACATGGTGATGGTATATCGCCCCGCCACACAGAAATGGCTGGAGGACATCGGCATGGACCGTATAGCTGCCAACGGCCGCGAATCCATGGGCGCAGGAACAAACCAGTGGGATGTCAGCGGTTATTCCATGCGCTGGAGCAGAAAGGTGACCGCAGTGAGCGGAAACAGGGTTTACCTGGATGCCCCGATAGCCCAGTCCATAGATTCGTATTATGCGAAAGGGCAGCTGGAGAAATACTCCTGGACACGCGTGTCGGAGTGCGGCGTGGAAAATATGACCATCGACTGCGCATACGACAAGACAAATATCTACAAAGAAAATGAGGTGGACGAGCAGCATGCCTGGAATGCCGTGCTGATTCACTGTGCCGAGAATTGCTGGGTACGCAATGTCACAAGCAAGCATATGGGCTACGCCCTGGCAAACATGGGCGTCGGTGCAAGGTGTATAACTGTCGAGAACTGCAGCAGCCTGACTCCCGTTTCGGTTGTCTCGGGAGCAAGGCGCTATGCCTTCTGCTGCTCTTCGGGCGCCGAACTCTGCCTTGTAAAGGATTGCTACTGCAACAACGACCGTCACGCTTATGTGACGAACGGCACTGCAATCGGCCCCAATGTTTTCACGAACTGCCTTTCAGAGCGCGGCAATGCGGTGCTTGGACCTCACTGGGGCTGGGCATCGGCGACGCTTTACGATTGCGTCAAGGCAGATACCAACTTCGAGGTTCAGGACGGCGGTAACCAGGGCGCCGGTCACGGTTGGCGAGGAATGGCCACGGTGCTGTGGAACGTAGAGACTTCGGCTTCGATAGTGAACCAGAACGCCTGGGCCACCTGCAAGGAATGCGGAACCCAGTGGAACCGTACCCCTCTCTGCAGGCAGTGCGGCGCAAAGGTTATACCCAGCGGCCGCAACTTTGCGGTGGGCGTAATCGGCACCAAGAGCGCGCGGACCATAAACTGGGACAGGGAAAGCTACGATGGCGATCCCACGACCGACTTCTTTGTCAGCCTCTACGGTTACGGCGAAAACCGCGAGAACCGTCCCGACGGGGAATGGTATCCGGAGCGCAGCTATATGTCCAGCGGCGGCACGCATATTTCGCTGCCCTACGATGCTCCGGTCGACTGGTGGCCCCGGCTCACAACCACGCACTTCAGCAAACCGCTTTCGCTCTACCAGTGCCAGCTCGAGGACCGGCACGCGCGCGGCATTTATCTCAACACCCTTTAGACATCCGCAGTATGAAGAAGATATTTTCAGCTTTTATCGCTTTGCTTGCGGCGGTATCCTGCCAGAAGGGCGCGAATGCCGTCAAGACGGTTACGGAGAGCCTTGAGGTCAATCCCGGGGTGCTGTCGAAAGTGAGCCTTATTGACGATGTCAATGCCGCATGGAACACCGGCGACCAGGTGTCCGTGTTCTACGAGGGCGGATCCAACGAACTTTGGCAATATAACGGGCCCGACGGCGAGATGAAAGGCACTATCACTCACGAAGGCAGTTCCGACCGCGTAGGAACCGGCCGTTTCGTGGCGATGTACCCCTATTACCGCAGCGCCACCATTTCCGGCGATGTGATTACTGCGGTGATGCCTGCAGTTCAGGATTACAGGCCCTCGTCCTTCGGCTGGGCGCTGATGGTTTCCTCCACAACAGGGAACAACCTCGCATTCAAGTACGCCAGCGCTTTCGTCCGGGTGTCGCTGTACGGCAAGGGCAATGTGAAGAGTGTCATGATAAAGGGCAATTCGAACGAAGTCCTCGCAGGCCCCGTATCTGTGGACATTTCCGGGGATACTCCGGTGGCGACGCTCACTTCGGCTTCCGGCTCCAAGACGCTTACTCTTAAAAAGGGCTACGATGTGCTGGAAGAACTTGGCAACAGCGAAAAGCACTTCTGGATAGCCATGATTCCGGGCACTTTCGAGAACGGTTTCACCATTACCGTTACCCAGGAGAGCGGAAGCACCGAGGAGTTCCCGGTAAGCGGTCCCGTTACTCTCAACGCCGGTGAAGTATTCTGCGTTCATGGCTTTATGATGGGGCTGGATAATATCACGGTAGACTTTACCAGTACCACAGGCATTGAACCTGCATTCCCGAAGAGTATTAGTACAAGCGGCGGAACGCACTCGTTCATATATGCCGGGAATACTTACTCCCTGGAATTCCATCCCGTTCAGAGCGGGACCGCCAGTTACGGATACGGAATGTACGAGGGCACTATGCTAATAGGCCGCAACAACTCCTGGATTAAGCTTCCCGTCCGTCAGGGCTATGCCCTTACCGAAGTGGAGTTCGTGTCCTCAGGAGCGGGAGGCAGCCCGTACTTGAGCGTCAGCGGCACCAACCCGAGCGAGGCTTCAAACAAACTTACGTCCCTCAGCCCGGGCTCGACATACTGCATGACCGTCGCAAATCCCGTAAAGAACAGGCAGTACTACCTAATGGTGACTTCCGGAAATCTGAGGATGCAAAAACTGACGATGAAATACCAGAAAAAGTAACAACACTTAATAACTGTAACCATGAAATTCAAAGTTTCTGCGTTGATTCTGCTCTTGCCGGCCCTTTTCGGCTGTCTCCGCGAGAACTACACCGAGGAAGACAAGGTGTTGTCCGTGGGCGACATCGCCTCGGTGGCGATTGCGGCCGAAGAACTGGGCGAGGGCAACGTCTACGACACCGTCGTGGTGGCACCGTTCACAGTACGGGCAAACCGTAGCTGGAGCGCGGTAATCACCTACGAAGGCAACGAAAGCGGATGGCTCCGGCTGTCCGAAGAAGAAATGCTCAATCTTCACGAGTATTCCATGGACGAGCCCATCGAGCTCATTGCTTCGCGCAACCGGTCCACGGCGGCCCGCAGGGCAACCCTGACCATCTCCATGGATGCCGACAACAAAATTGTGCTTCCGGTGGAGCAGGCCGGCCAGAGCCGCTTTGTGGACGGAGTGACCGACCATCCTACGGCGCTTTCCATCCTGGATACTCTCACCCTTTCGGTTAGCAGCAACACTGCCTGGACGGCGGCAATTGCACCGGAGTCCACCGCAGATTTCTCTCTTTCGGGCAATACCGGCGAGGATTACGGCGAGATAAAACTTTGCTTTGCCGGAAATGACGATGCAAGCGAAGAAAAGGTTGCCGTGGTGGTGCTTACAGCCGAGGGCTGCGCCCCCGATACCGTCAGGGTTACCCAGGGCAAGGGTTCTCCCTATGTGGGATTCCGCCTGAAATCCCATGTAATTGCTCCGGAAGTCGACACCTTCCTCATCAACTTCGGCGCGAACGTCAACTGGAACCTGTCCATCAAGAATTATGGCGGCTTCAAGAACTGTAGCCTCAGCAAGGCCAGCGGAACAAAGACTTCCACCGGCGACGTGGTGCTTCGCTTCGACATCGGCCAGGATCCCGGAGTCACAAAGACAATCATATTCGAGCTCTCCGGCGAAGGCGTGGAGCCGGTGCGCGACACCGTAACCCAGCTGGGATGCCTGCATCTGGACTTCCTGGACTTCGATCCCAATATGGCAAATTTCGACGGGACTTCCACCTGCTATCAGTTCAAGTGGCCCTTCGAGTCTCCTACTAAGGCGCAGATGCCCACATCGGGCTATATTACCAATCTGCCGACCTGGCTGGACACTGTAGTCGTGTTTAAGTTGGCGGAAGGCTATGAATTCAAGGGTTATGGCGCAAAGAACGGCACTTCGACAGGTGGCGGTATCTGGTGGCACCGTACCCAGGGCTTCCGCCTTTCCGAATGTAAACTGGCTACTTATTTCGAGTTCCCCGCTCTGGAGGGCCTTACGCTTAAGACTGTAATCTGGGAACCTTCCGCAAGAGTCGGTTGCACATGCCAGATAAACGACGCTTTCGGCAATAATGTCAAGGGTGGGGAATTATATAAGTTGACATCGGTACCTTTAGTCACTGCCGAAATGATGCAGAACAAACGTTGGGATTTGCAGAATACCGGCCCCGGGGAAGCTTACAGGTTGACTTTGACATACACCGGAGGTATCAGCATTAAAGATTTGATTCTGATCTATGAATAGGATACCGTGCATATTGGCAGCACTGCTCCTGGCGGGAGCGGGCGCCACAGGTCTTAAGGCTCAGGATCAGTATGCATCCACGCCTGCCGAGCTTATTTCCGGGCTATTCTCCGGAGTGCGCGTTTCGGCTGTGGACGGCAATCCCGACGGCCTTCTCAACGTGAATATCCGCGGTATCAATACGATTCGCGGCGACAGCCAGCCGCTCTGGGTGGTGGACGGAGTAATCCTCGGCAACGAGGTAGCCCGCAACTCCGACGGCTTCTGGCAGTACGGCGAGAGCAGTTACACATCTCCCGTAAACAGTATCGCTTTTCTCAACCCGGCCGAAATCGAGAGCATCCAGGTACTCAAGGACGTGGCGGCTACCGCGGTTTACGGGGCCCAGGGCGCCAACGGCGTGATAATCATCACTACCAAACGGGCGAAGGAAAGCGATCCTCTGGTCTACTGGAATTCCAACGTCGGAGTGAGGACTTCTTCGCAGAGCGGAGATGCCTTCGGCGCAGGCATCGTTCACAACCATGCGGTCGGCGTGAGCAAACTCGCCGACAATACCGCATACCGCCTGACGGGCTACTACCGTCATAACGGGGGAGTGGTAGACAATTCGAAGAGCGACCAGGCGACCCTGAACGCGAGCCTCGAGACAAAGGCCAACCCTTATGTCTGGTTCGGGCTCAACACGATCGTGTCTTACGGCAACATCTCGTCGCCCGGCACCGCCGCCTATTTCGGCAGGCCCTCGACATTGCTGCTGGCACGCTATCCGGAGTTCTTTGCCGGCGACAGCATCAAGGGCTGGAAGGAAGACTTCGACGACATCAGCCGCGACTACCGCGGAATCAGCTCGGCTTACCTGACAATCAACATCGCGAAGACGCTCAAACTGCACAACACTTTCGGAGTCGATTTCCAGGACAACCGGCGTCAGATCTGGTATGGCAACGAAACCTCGTTCGGAGCGGCCTCCAACGGAGCGGCTTCCAACATCTCCTCCACGCTCATAACCTACAACTTCAAGAGCGAGCTCAGCTGGAAGCACTACTTCGCAACCGACCATCTGGTGAACCTTGCGGCCGCGGCCGTTGTTTACGGCACCCACAACAAGTTCAATACGATGAACGGCCTGGGATTCTTCGACCATTCGCTCCGTGCGAAAGGTATCCAGGCGGCTGGCAGCCACCCCAGCATCCACCGCTTTGCACATAACTATTTCCATCATTCCTACTACGTGAACGCGAAATACGCGTATAAGGAAATAGCAGGCCTTTCGGCCGTGGTGAGGGGCGACTTTACCGCCAGGTATTACGACGACACTCCCACCATCTACCCTGCCGTGGATGCATGGGTTTCGCTGAACAGTTTCATCCCGGCCAACGATTACCTCACTTCCGCCAAGCTTACCGGAGGATGGGGTGTCAGCGGGCGCGAGTACGTGGTTCCATACGAGCTCACGTCGAGCTGGCTCCGCAGCGACTATCCTGCCGTTGAGGCCGGTGCAGAATGCTTCTACGAGAGCGTCAACAGCCTGCGCAGCAGCGAGTTTACCGTCGGGGCCGAACTCGGGCTCTGGAAGGGACGCATCGACTTCGCGGGCAAATTCTACAGCAAGTCTACCGACGACGGATTCAAGATGTACTGCTTCGGCATAAGAGGCGACAGGCTCTGGAACCCCTGGGACCGCAGCGACATATTCGAGCGCAGCGCAAGCCTTACCAACAAGGGGTTCGAGTTCGACCTGAACGCCCGGGTGCTCGAAGGCGAAAAGCACAAGCTCCGCCTGTTCGCCACCGCCGCCTTCAACGTCAATCAGATTTCCAGGATTGAAAGGGTGGATATGAGGGGCCTGAATGTCGGCAGCGGCAGTTTCGTGAACGTCAATGTCGTCGGCCGCCAGGTAGGCGAAATCTTCGGATATAAGGAAGACGCCGCCGGCAACTTCATCGACATTACCGCCGACGGCCGCGTGACCGAGGCGGACCGTACAATCCTCGGCAATGTGATTCCGGAACTCACCGGAAGCTTCGGCGCCGAATACTCCTTCGGTCCCCTGTCCGTCAACATGCTCTGGACGGGAGCGGCGAAGTACAACATCGTCAATATGAACAAGCTGCTCAAGGACGGGCGTCCGGAGGTCTCCGACGCCTATGTCGAGAAGGGGGATTACCTCCGTCTGGCCAACCTCGGGCTGTCTTACTCCATCGACCCCAAGCTGATCGGCCTCAAGTCCCTGCAGGAACTCAAGGTCAACGCTTCGGCGGGGAATCTTCTCACTCTCACCGGCTACAGCGGCTGGAATCCGGATGTCAACAGCTTCGGAGTCAGCGCCCTGTCCGGCGGTATCGACTACGGTTCGTTCCCGGTGCTCCGCACCTTTGTAATCGGAATCAGCGCTAAATTCTAATGGAAGGAGGAAAGACAATGAAACAGATTGCAAAAATTCTCGTGATTCTTTTCGCCGCGCTTGTTTCCACAGGCCTTGCGGCCCAGAATAAAGTGTCCGTAAGCGGAAAAGTGGTGGACGAAAAGGGTGTGGCGGTTCCCGGTGCCGTGGTTATGGCAGAAGGCAGCATTACTGCCGCCATGACCGACAGCGAGGGTCGCTATTCCATCGAATTCTACCTGTCGGCAGGGCGCAAGGCCCAGCTCACTGTGAGCTGCATGGGCTTCCTTACCCAGACGGTCGACGTGGGCAAGCGTGCGGTAATCGACTTTACGCTTGCAGAAGATACCCAGTTGCTGGATGAGGCCGTCGTGGTGGGTTACGGCTCCATGCGCCGAAGCGACCTCACCGGTTCCGTCACCTCGGTGAAGGTTACCGAAGACGCTGCCAACCAGAATGCCACCTTCGACAAGCTCCTCCAGGGACGCGCCGCAGGTGTGCAGGTGGTGTCCAACTCCTCCGCCCCGGATGCCGGTGTTTCCGTGCTCATCCGCGGAGCGAGCTCCTTCAACAGCTCCACCGAGCCTCTCTATGTGGTGGACGGCGTCATAATATCTGCCGACAGCAACGTCAGCCTGCTTACTCAGGGTAACGACAACGCAAACAGCAACGAGGCCTCCAACGGTCTCATGGGTATCAACCCCCAGGATATCGCCAGCATAGAGATCCTCAAGGATGCCTCGGCAACCGCCATTTACGGTTCGCAGGGCGCAAACGGCGTCGTGCTCATCACCACCAAGACTGCAAACCGCGACAAGCCGGTAA
Organism: Bacteroidales bacterium; assembly: GCA_017617495.1. Lineage (GTDB taxonomy): Bacteria > Bacteroidota > Bacteroidia > Bacteroidales > UBA932 > Cryptobacteroides. The sequence continues at coordinate 65,786 of JAFZWD010000056.1, read as the reverse complement.
TCAACGCCAGCGCGGGTGTCAGCGTGAGCCAGCGCTACAAGAAGATCCGCATGCTGGACTTCGACGAGTTCGTGGATTACCTGGAGCACAGGGGCGCCAATTCGAGCACCTATCTGCGCCAGATATACGACGACCCGGCCAACCACAAGGGCCTCAAAGTCAGGCCCATGGACTGGCAGGACTATACGGAGCGCACTGCCATCAGCCAGAACTACTACGTATCCATCGCCGGCAGGCCCAAGAACACCTCCTACATGGCATCCTTCGCTTACAGCAACAGCGAGGGTATCATCAAGACCACCGGATACGACAACTACGTGCTGCGACTCAATCTCGACAAGCAGGTTACCAAGCGCCTGAAGCTCTCCACAAAGACGAACTTCTCGTATCTGGACTCCCATATGACGCAGGGTGCGAATGCGGGACGCCTGACCGCGGCCACGTCGCTCATGCGCAGTATGTTCTCGAGCAAGCCTTACAGAAACCTCCGGGAAGAAGTGGACGACCTGGACGATATAAATGACGGTGGCACCGACTTCATTTCCGGCCCGGACCGCTGGATCAAGGACTTCCAGAACCGCAGGGAAGAAATCCGCTTCACTCCCAGCTTCTCCCTGGAATACAAGATCCTGCCCTGGCTGAGTTTCCGCTCCACTACCGGCGGCGACTTCCGCACCAGCGACCAGTACAAGTGGAAATCTTCCCGAATCAATTCGACTGCGGAAGGCTCCACCGGCGCGGTAGGACATACCCGCTGGCTCTACTGGAACACCAACAACATGTTCAACGCCTTCAAGAAGTTCGGCGACCACAGGCTTAATGCTACGGTAGGCATCACGGCTTCTTCGAGCGGCGGCAGCACCGAGACGGTGGAAGGCTGGAACGTGGAGCAGTACAAGGCACAGATCAACGCCCTGAACTCCGCGCCCAACACGGCTTTCCGTTACACCGAAACCGAAAGCCACCTGACCTCCGGACTGGCACGTCTCATCTATAATTACAAAGAGCGTTACGTGCTTACCAGCACATACCGTCTGGACGGCTCCAGCAAGTTCCGCGGAAGCAACAAGTGGGCGAGTTTCCCGTCCTTCGCTTTCGCATGGAGGCCGAACAACGAGGCGTGGTTCAAGATTCCCAAGGTGTCGATGCTCAAACTCCGTCTGGGTTGGGGCCGCGTGGGTAACCAGGCCATCTCCAGCTACCAGACTATGAGTACCTACGTAAGCTCGGAAACCTGGCCCAGCCATGCCCCAGGCAACGACGCCCATTATTCCGTGGCGCTCTATCCGGACAACGTGTCCAACCCTCATCTGAAATGGGAGACAACGGAGCAGACCAATATCGGTCTCGACCTCGGCCTATGGCGCGGACGCTTCACCCTTACCGTTGATGCCTACGACAAGTACACCCGCGACCTGCTGCAGAGCAAGACCATCCCGGGTTCGTCCGGCTACACTTCGATGTGGATGAACATGGGTGCCATCGACAACAAGGGTATCGAAATCACCCTAGATACTACTCCCATTAAGGCCGGCGGCTTCGAGTGGCAGCTTGGCGGCAACATTTCCTTCAACCGCAACCGTATAGTCAAGATAGGCCAGGGTTCCGAGGGCGATTACATCTTCCTCTCGCCGACCGAATACAAGTACAAGAACTTCTTCTACGGTCAGGATCTGGGTTGGGGCTCCTACTGCAAGGCTCCCCTTAACATCTTCATCGAAGGCCAGCCCATGAGCCTCTTCTATGGCTACAAGACGGCAGGTGTCGTGCAGATGGGCGAGCAGGGTATCCCGATTTCGGAAGGCGGCGCATACCGCGACCCCGGTGCAATCCAGTATGTCGACCTCGACGGCAACGGCTACGTGGACAATTACGACCGCACCATCATCGGCGACCCGAACCCCGACTTTACCTACGGCTTCAACACTACCTTCGTCTACAGGCATCTGTCCCTGAACCTGAGCTTCACCGGCTCATGGGGCAACGACATCTACAATGTCAACCAGGTGATGAACACCGACGTCGCGAACGTGGGTTACAACCTCACCTACGAGGCATACAAGAAAGCCTGGACCCAGGAGAACATGAGCCAGAAGTATCCGGCCATCGACAAGTACGAAGCCTTCGACATGCAGATCATTTCCGACCGCTTCGTCGAAGACGGCTCCTACCTCAGGCTCTCCTCTGTAACCCTCGCTTACGACCTTCCCCTCAAGAAGGCGAAGTTCGTGCGCGGGATGAACTTCAGCCTCTCCGGCAACAACCTCTGGATATGGACCCGCTACAGCGGCTTCGACCCCGACGTCAACAGCTACGGCTCTGTATGGCGCAAAGGTGCCGACATGGGTTCCTACCCGGGAGCGCGCTCTGTTATGTTCACTGCCAAGTTCACCTTCTAAAGAATGACGGATATGAAAAAGATAATTACACTGTTTGCTGTCATTTTGCTGCTTGCATCCTGCGATTTCCTGAAGGAGAAGCCGACCACATCGCTCAGCGACGAGGTTGCCTATGGCACCGAGGGTGCGCTTGAAGCGCAGGTTTTCGGCGTGCTCCGCGGCTTTGCGGGCGACGCCATGATAACGGGCAACATGAACGAGTTCCTGATGTCCTGCTCCGGCCTCATCCACTGGGGCGCGGCATCCACTTACCTCACGGACGCCCAGCAGCGCTGGACCTGCTCGTATGCATTTACCCAGTATGCAATGCATCCCTATAACTTCAACGAATACAAGGGCTTCTACAATGTCATAAACAGGGCCAACAGGCTTCTGGAGCATTTGCCCGATTCGCCCGTTGAGGATGCTTACAAGAAAGAGATAGAGGGCGAAGCCCGTTTCTATCGCGGACTGGCCTACTACTATCTCGTTCGCGGATGGGCGGATGTGCCCATCCACACAAAGAGCGTGAGCGACTACGACGATGCCCATGTCGGGCGTTCTCCCTTCTGGGAGGTCTACGCCCTGGTGGTGGACGATCTCAAGTTCGCCTTCGAGAACATGAGGAGCTATGACCGCGTTACCCAGATATCTACCCAGGGTGCGGGACGTCCCTGCAAATGGGCGGCCCAGGCAATGCTCTCGCAGGTATACCTGACAATCGGCACCATCATGAAGCATTCCTCCGACAACTTCTGGGATCCCGACAAGCGCCAGGCAAGGTACGGCGTACGCAATCCCGACTTCGGCGGAATGTTCCAGGGTATCACCTCGTCCTCGACTCCCACTCAGGTGAGCGAGGCGGCGCTGGATGCCGCTCTCGCCTGTGCGGAGGACGTCATCGAACACGGGCCGTATTCCCTTGCTCCCAAGTTTACCGACCTCTTCCGCTGGACGGAACAGGAGGACTGGCTGCTGCCGGAGCGCATATTCGTCATCACGAATTCCCCGGAATCCGGTGCTTCCGCATCCAACTACACGGCCATCAGGTCGCTTCCTAAATTCCCCGGAGGAACCCAGCAGAAGACCGGCACCAACAACAACTACGGCCGCTGGCGTCCTTCCCGCTTCGTGTACCAGAAATGGTGCGCGACCCACGGCGGAGTCCAGGGTACGCTTCCGGACAACCAGGATATTTACGTAAGTTGCGGCGACCCGCGTTTCGACGCTACGATCCTGCACGACCAGTATTATTGCCAGCAGGAAGGCAACGAGCAGTGGATACTGCTGTATCCTTCGGCAGGGCAGGTCTACAGGCGCCTCTACGATAAGAACTCCGAGCCCTTCTTCATCAAGTACCTGGATCCTACCTACAACGGCAACTCCGGCAGGGCGGACTTCTATGTAATGCGCTTCGCGGAGATGTACCTCATCGCTGCGGAAGCGGCGGCAAACCTTTCTTCCGGCCCGGGCGACAGCTACTGGCAGAAGGCGAAGGATTATATAGAGGTAATCCACGCCCGCGCACGTCATTCCGCCCCCGACGGACAGCCTGACGCGCAGTACCCCAAGTGGGCGGATGACGAGTTTACGGCGGAGGCCGACCCCCAGGAGGCGCTTATAAACGCCATCTTCTGGGAGAGGGTGTTCGAGATGTACTCCGAAGGTCATGAGTACTGGGATACCCACCGCATGGGCGCAGGCTGGCTTGCCGAGAACATCGCGAAGCCCCTCACCGCCTTCCTCCTTCTGCCCGAACAGCAGCTCGAGAGCAGGACGGCGGCAACGCCCGGCACCCTCAACTACTGCTGCGCCATTTACAGCAGCAACACTCCGCCGTTCCGCACCAACGCGTCGGAACTCCGCGGCAGCCTGCTGCTCGAATTCCCCAACGACGAAATCGTCCACAACCAGGCCATCAGCATCGAAGATGCCGCCAACGACTTCGCCGTGGTGAAACCATAACAAGCTTATTATCAACTATTAATCATATCAACTAATTTTAATTTTTATGAAAACAAAACTTTTATTCAAAGACAGTGGGAGGCGCAGTTACGCCCCGCCTGTCGCAGAAGCACTCTCCTTGTGTACAGAAAGAATCGTCTGTGCAAGTGAAGAAGTGGATGCCGTATTTAATCTGGGAGCAATGACCGAGAATGATCTTACTGGACTGTTTTGATGTATTATGAGAAAGATTGCTAATGCGCTATTTGTTGCTGTAGCAGTAATGATAGCTTTTTCTTGTTCGAAGGAAAACCCCGTAGCGGGCCCCTCAAAAGGGACTCCTATTCAAATTGTTGTTCCAAACCCCGAGATAGATGATGCTGAGGCAACCACTCCGGAAACAAGATATACGTGGAAAGATGCATCATCACCCACCAATCTTAAGTGGGAATCCTCAGATTCTTTTCAAATGATTGCTTATTCGGTCGCAAATCAACTTGTTACAAATTGGCATGATTTCACTGTTACTGGGACTCCTGGTCAGTATAATACTGTTTTCACTGGTTATATGCCTGATGGATATACAACAGCCACCGGTGGTAATTATTTTGTCGGACTGCTCAAAAACCCGACAAACAGCTCGATTACACTCACATACGATAGCACGCCCCGTTATGTATTCTACGCAAATATTCCTGCAGAGCAAGATGGAACAGGCTTCAAGTATAGTGTAATAGCGGCGCAGTATACCTATGATTCGGAGAATAAGAAATTTAGTACTACCAACGGAAATTCAATATTCTACCCTCGCTCGGCACTTTGCAAACTTACCCTTCCTTCCGACAGGGATATAAGGAGAATAGATATTACCTTAGGTTACTCGATAAGTGATGCTAACCAATTCTTAGCAAGTGACGGTATTAAGCAAGATATGAAGTTTACTTTGCTGGATGCATTCAGTGGTAGTTTTACTTTCTTAAATGGTGGCGGATCTAAAACTATTACTATTAGAAATGGTGACAATAGTTTACCGCAAAACGTTTATTGGGCTTGTATTCGTACGGCCGGCAATTCGGCCAGAGGAAATGCCATTCTTACCTTTAAGTTTACCAACAATGAAGGTAAAGTTGCTACAAAGGTGGTTACTTTGCCCAATAGTGGTAGTACATACAAGAATATTGCTAATGGAAAGACGCTTAATAATTTTGGCGCGGTTACATTTAATGATAGTGACTTCGTAACACCATAATTATTCACGCGAAAATAGTATAAGATGGCCGCAGGCATTTGCCCGCGGCCATCTTTTTCTTCAGCGTGGCGAGAAAGACTCTGGCTTGCCCTCTGCGTGCCCTTTTGCTACAGTTTCGCGAGGGCCTCTGGGGTAAGGCCGGTGATTTCTGCCACATCAGACGGGGAATAGCCTTTTGCCAGCATCTGCCTGGCAATTGCCAATCGTTCTTGTTCAGCGCCTTTCTCCATCCCTTTCTCCATCCCCTCCTGGATACCTTGTTTTTTGGCAAAGCGAATCTGGTTGTGTATGTCGCGTTCGGTGGTCATATCGTTTTCGTACTTAATCTTCTCTGACGGCGTGAATTTAGCAATTTCCGCTGAATCAAACAACAAATGGATTTGGCCGCCGGCTGCGGCTCACCGCTGCGGGGAGCAACACCCATAGAGGGCTCTCCTCGCGCCGACCGCCACCTTTGAGCGTGGCAGTCAACTTCCTATATTTCAATGAATTACGCATTTCTTCTACCTCGATTTCAGGGTAGAAGATTTTACTAATTCATTATCAGTCAACACTTTAAGCGCCACGGCATCTAGCAACAGCCGGAGGGCGCCGATGTCGGAGGGACCTGGCCGCGACGGGGAGGGCAGCGGCTGCGAGCGACCTTGAACAAAAAGGTCCCCGGGGAGCCGCCGCGGAGGGGCCGTCCCGTGACGGCGTGTGTCTGACGAGGGTTAGACCCGCAGGGGCTAAAACGGAGGAGTTAGCCGTCAAGGGCCAGGAGCAAGGCGAGCTCTTTTTGCAAAGCCGGGAGCGAGTGTCCGCCTGCTCCCCGCGCGGCCGCCACCTTTGACCGGGCGGCATCCATGCAAATGGCCGCAGGCGTTTGCCTAAAAATAGGTCTGGACTGCAAATGAGAACTGATCAATGAAGATCTTCTTAAATGCGGAGATGTTGTTCTGCTCGTAGAAAATGAGCATTGCTTTCTTGTAGTCCACCGAGTCCACTGTGCGGAAAGATATGGGGCAATACTTGTTTGCAATCAAAATGGCGTTGCTCGTAATGCGGGCCGTGCGCTTGTTGCCGTCGGAGAATGCCTGGATGTAGGAGAGAAGAACAAGGACCAACAGAGCCTTCTCAAAGACGTTCTCTTTTCCGTTGATAAGGCTGCAACTGTCTTCCAGGGCTTCGCGAATCTGGTGTTCGTTGGATGGTGGGGAGTAGTTGGTGCCGGTGATGCCTACACGGCGCTTGCGGATGCCTTTGTCCACGTCCAGCTCCTTGGTGAGGAGGGCATGGAGTTCTTCGATGCGCCAGATGGAAATTTCCTTCAGATATTCCGGATCGGCCATAACGAAATCCAGGGCGTCCTTATGGTTGAGGAGCATGACGGCTTCCTCTTTGGTCTTGCCGGAGGCGGTCTGCTTCTCCTTCAGGAGTTTCTCCGTCTCAAGAAGGGAATAAGTATTGCCTTCAATCTGGGAGGATTTCCAGCTGAGGTCGATGCCGAGGCGCTCCATCTCCTTGCGGTACTCGTTGGGCGTAATGCCTTCCAGGTTGCGGGTGAACTGGGCCTGCAGGGCGTTCAGGCGCTCGTTCTCTTCCTCGGTGAACAATTCCACCCTGGGAAGGATGTCGTTGATGAGCTCGAAGTTGAAGGTTGTCTGGACGGTGCGTTCATCGGTCTCTTTCTGGAAATAGGTATCTATGTCCAGAGGCATTGTCACATGCGCCTGCGGGGACACACTATAGCGCGTGGCGCGGCCTTGGCCGGTGACAATGGCGGAGCCTTCCTCTACCAGTGCGGCAAGGATGCGCTTGACGGTGGCGGGGCTTTCTGTGAGGTTCATACCCGTTTCAATCTCGCTCCTTGAGGATGCGGGATTGTAGTGGAGGTACTGGAGTATTTCGTTTTCCCTGGTCATATTCTTTCGTTTTGCGGCTCAAATATAGCAAATAATCGGCTCAAATCCCAAATAATTGAGCCGTAAGTCTTGATTTTTATGGCCAAATTGAGCCGATTTGTTGCTGTATCTTGTTAAGATGCCTTTCTAAAACTGTGAAAAAGTCATAACGATTTTGATTTTTTCATAGTTTTCGATAGATTTATGCGACCCGACCTCCCACGCCTCGAGGCTCGACTATAGCGATTATCGCCGGCTCTCCTCGCGACAGCCGCCACCTTTGACTGGGCGCATCCAAGCAAATGGCCGCTGGCGTTATTCTTTGCCTGCGGCCATCTATTCTTCAGTGTGGTGAGGAGGACTCTGGCTTGCCCTCTGCGTGCCCTTTTGCTACAGTTTTGCGAGGGCCTCCGGAGTAAGGCCGGTGATTTCTGCCACATCAGACGGGGAATAGCCTTTTGCCAGCATCTGCCTGGCAATTGCCAATCGCTCTTGTTCGGCACCTTTCTCAATCCCCTCCTGAATACCTTGTTTTTTGGCAAAGCGGATCTGGTTGTGTATGTCGCGTTCGGTGGTCATATCGTTTTCGTACTTAATCTTCTCTGACGGCGTGAATTTAGCAATTTCCGCTGAATCAAACAACAGGTTAAAGATCTCTCCCTTGAATTCAGACGGTATTTCTTTAAAAGACTGCATGTTGTGAAGGGCATAGCAGAGCTTGTCCACGACGCTTGCGCCGGGCGCCATCGCTTTTGTGCTGTTGGGTAATTCTAGAAAAATGTACTGCAGTCTGGGAGTCATCTGCTCTCCGGTACTGTCTTCACGGATTGAATAGCGGTACATCACATTATCCGAGCCTTTATGAATGGAGAAGTTCGTCAAGCCGATGAAGTACACTGTAGGAAAGTCGTACTCTTCCGGTCCTTTTTCCAACTGCTCCTGGATTGCAAAGGACGAATTGAATACGGCGCGTTCATAGAAGAATTCCTGCGGCGCCAGTTGCATCTCCACCACGAACCGAGTGCCGTCCTCATCCGTGCACTCCACATCCACGCGGATGTCCTTTTGCCCGGGCCATGGGTTGACATGCTCCTGGGGCGCGTAGGTTAGTTTTACGATTTTTCGTTCCGGAATCAATTCCTGCAGGAAAAGCCGCATGAGCTGTTCCCGGTCCTCCCCGAAAGTGCGCTTGAACCAATAATCAAGCAGGATGTTGGCGTAACGGCCGATTGCTTTTGTAGTTGCCATGATAAACTGTATTTGAGTTAAACATGACCACAATAGTATATCAAAATCTGCTGATTCTTGTAGTAAAACGGTGGGTAAAAGAAAAATATTTATGTTTTCGTATACAAAGAAATTTTATACAGCCTTGGAACGGTGTATGGGGCAGATTTTGGCAGTCGATGTTAAGATCCTTCGCTTCGCTCAGGATGACAGTGGGTAAGTGTCGCGGCGGGGATGGGCAGGCTTCCGGGCGACTTTGAGCGAAAGGTTCCCGGGGAGACGAAGCGGAGGGACCGTCTCGTGACGGCGTCTGTTCAACGAAGGTTAGGCCCGCAGGGACTAAGACTGAGGCGTCAGCCGTCAAGGGCCCGCAGCAAGGCGAGCCCTTTTGCGAAGCAGGAGGCCGGGGGCCTGCCCTCCCCGCGGCGGCCGCCACCTTCAGGCTTTATAGCACGGACAGATACCTGGAAGCAAATGCCTAATAATCAGCAACTTGATGGTTGGTCTATGTCCTAAAACGGACAGAGACCGAATGGGAAATTCCAGATAATCAACGCTTTAAATGTCGGTATGTGTTCCCAAAGGGACAGAGACCGGGGGGGGGTAGGAGATTGCCGATCGGGTCGGCAATGACGACGGGATGGTCGGCAATGACAATGGGGGAAGCCTGCCCCTCCCCGCCGCGGTCGCCACCTTTGGACATTGGGGTGGGGAGTGTAAGATATTCAAAATATCTTAGTATATTTGTGGGATTGCGAAAACCGGTATTTAACGACACCGAAAAATCAGACCGGTGCATACCGGTTTTTGGAATTACATTTATATTTGCCGCACCGATTGATAACACTCGTAACTGATTATGATTAGGTACTTTTACATTCTCCTTGCCTCATTGGCTATCAGTATTAATGCTAATGCCGCTGCTCCGGTCATCAAGCAGTCGGACAAGGACAAGGCCGCGTCGCTGGTCGCAAAGATGACTCTTGAAGAAAAGATCGACCTCATCGGCGGCGACGTCAAGAATCATTTCTACACCCATGGATTCCCCAGGCTGGGTATTCCCGTAATCCGCACGGCGGACGGCCCCCAGGGTGTACGCAACAAAACCAAGAGCACCCTCTATCCCAGCGGACAGGCAATTGCAGCAAGCTGGAGCAGGGAAGCGGCGCGCATGGTGGGTGCAGGTATCGGCAAGGATGCAAGGGCACGCGGAGTTGCTATTCTGCTCGGCCCCGGTGTCAACATCTACCGTTCACCCCTCTGCGGACGCAACTTCGAATACTACGGCGAAGACCCGTTCCTTGCAGGAGAACTCTCCTCGGAATATATCGACGCAATGCAGGAGCAGGGCGTGGCGGCTACGGTGAAGCACTTCGCCTGCAACAACTCCGAATACGACAGGCACCGCGTCGGCTCCAACGTGGACGAAAGGACTCTCAACGAGATTTACTTCCCCGCATTCCGCAAGGCTGTGGAGAAGGCTCACGTAGCATGCGTGATGACAAGCTACAACCCCCTGAACGGCACCCACGCTCCGGAAAATGCCTGGCTCATCAAAGAGAACCTGCGCAAATGGGGATTCGAGGGAATCGCGATGACCGACTGGGGTTCGTCCTACGACCCTCTGCTCTGGGCATTCAGCGGCATCGACCTCGAAATGCCGGATCCCATCGCCTTCAAGCCCGAATATGTGCTCCCGATGGTTCGCAACGGCGTCATCCCCGAGCACGAACTGGACGAAAAGTGCATCCACATTCTTTCGGTTTACAGCGCCTACGGCTTCCTGGACGGAGTCAAGCCCGACACCAGCATTCCCGAAGACAACCCCGAGAACGACGAGGTGAGCTTCGTGGTTTCCGCCGAGGCCCCCGTGCTTCTCAAGAACGAAGGCGGCATTCTCCCGCTGAAGCCTAGCAAGAAGAAGATTGTTGTTATCGGCCCCAATGCCGACAGGATTGCATTCGGCGGCGGCAGCGGCGCGGTGAACATGCCCGACGGCCGCGAGGTTTCCCTCAAGGACGGCATGCAGAAGCTCGGCAAGGGCTACAACTGCGTATATCTGACCGAGCCCGACGCCAAACAGCTGACCGAGGCACGCGCAGTCATAGTGGCTGCCGGTTTCTGGCGCAAGGTCGAGCACGAAGGCGACGACCGCACCTACACCCTCCCCGAGGGCCAGGACGAGCTGATTGCCGAGGTGCTCAAGTACAACAAGAACGTTATCGTGGTTGCGAATTCCGGAGGCGAATTCGACGTTACCAAATGGATAGACAAGGTGCCCGCGTTTATGCTGGCGCTCTACAGCGGACAGCGCGGAGGCGATGCCATAGCGCAGCTTCTCGCCGGTAAGATTTCTCCTTCCGGAAGGCTTCCTTACACATTCTGGGGCAGCCTCGAGAAGAATCCCTGCACGCCTTACTATGCCCCTATCTTCAAGAATCTGGGCCCTGCGTCACACCCAAGGGACGGCCTGTCGCAGTGCGACTATGTCGAGGGCATCTTCCTCGGCTACCGCGGAGCGGAGCACTTCGGCACCAAGCCTATGTTCCCCTTCGGCTACGGCCTCAGCTATAGCAAGTTCAACTACTCCGACCTCAAGGTCGAGGAAGCCGGCCAGGGCTACGACGTGAGCGTGAAGGTTACCAACGCCGGCAAGGTGGCGGCATCCGAGGTAGTGCAGGTATACGTGGCTCCCGTGAACCCCAGCCTTCCCAGGCCGGTTCGCGAACTCAAGGGCTTCGACAAGATAAAGCTCGCCCCCGGCAAATCGCAGACTGTGACCATCCATCTGGACAGGAACGCCTTCGCCCACTACGACATCTACGAGCACGACTGGACGGTTGATTCCGGCAAATACATAGTGCAGGTCTGCGCCAATGCCGAAGAGGTTATCCTCGAGTCGCAGGTTGAGGTCGGCCACGGCTCCACCGGCTATGTGGTGACGAGGCCCGAATGGTTCTTCGATGACGACGGCCCCTGCCATCTGCGTACCCTGATCGGCAATATCGGCGACCTCAAGGTTGTGGTTACCACCGACCTCTCGCAGCAGCTGCCCAAGAAGGACACGGTGTTCTGCCAGACGGTGAGCGTGGACGGCGACCATATGCTGGACGTGAACCTCGGCAAACTCGAGCCCGGCTTCTACAAGGTTAGCGTGGGCAAGGAGCAGCCCTTCTTCATCGGCGTGCGCCCCGAAGAAATTGTGAGCCCCGCAGTTATCAAGCCAGATTTCGACGCCTTCTGGGAATCGACCATCGCAGGCCTTGCCGACATTCCTTTCGATGCCGAACTCACCCCCGTGCCCGAGCATTCCGACGAAAACCGCGAGTGTTTCGAGGTACGCATCAAATCCTGGGGCGGCGGCATCACCGGAGGCATCCTGACAATACCCCGCAAACCCGGCAAGTACCCCGTGTGGGTGAACGAGCTGGGCTACGGCGCCAAGCCCGAATACGCCAACCCGGCGTCCCATCCCGACCGCATCGACTTCCACGTGAGCATCCGCTGCCAGGGCCTCTTTGTGGATAAGGAGCGCGGCTGGATGACGCGCGGCCTTACGTCTAAGGAAGAATACTACTACCGCGGTGCTTTCGCCGACGTGCGCAGGGCAAACGACTACGTGCTCTCGCTGGACAAGGCGGATCCCGACAGGCTTGTGGTCTACAGCAACAGCCAGGGCGGAGCGCTCAGCTTCATTGCGGCCGCACTTGACCCCAGGGTTAAGGCAATCGCCCCCGGTGTGCCGTTCCTCTCGGATTACAGGGACTACGCCAAGATCGCTCCCTGGCCGATGGGCAAGATCCTCAAGGCCGCTAAAGAGCAGGGAATCAGCGAAGAAGCCCTCTTCGACATGCTGGAGTACTTCGACGTGAAGAACTTCGCGCACAAGGTGACCTGCCCGGTTTATATGGGCTGGGGAATGCAGGATCCGACCTGCCCCCCGCACATCAACTTTGCAATTTACAACAACCTGGGAACCAAGGACAAACGCCATCTCGGAGTCGCCACCTGCGGCCACGCGATTTGGAAAGAGGCCGAATGGATTAAAACCCGCTCCGAGTTCCTCCAGGCGGAGTTGGACAAGATAAAATGAGTAAAGGCACCATCTTCAGCATAGAGGAGTTCGCGATAAACGACGGACCCGGAATCCGCACGACGGTATTTCTCAAGGGATGTCCTCTGCGCTGTGCCTGGTGCCACAATCCCGAGGGCCTTTCGCCCAAGCCCCAGATCTTCCACGCCATGGACGGCGACGAAATCTGCGGACGCGAAGTAGAGGCGAAGGACCTTGCGGCGGACCTGCTTAAAAACAGGGAGTTCTTTGAAATGAACGGGGGAGGGGTGACCTTCACGGGCGGAGAGCCGACCATGCAGGCGGATTTTCTCTGCGAAGTGATGGACCTGCTGCCGGGAGTGCACAAAGCCATCGAGACCAGCGGTTACTGCAAGCCGGAAGTGTTCAAGAAGATACTCGACAGGCTCGACCTGGTGCTCTTCGACATCAAGCACACCGACCCCGAGCAGCACAGGCGCTGGACGGGCGTGGACAACGCTCCGATCCTCGCCAACCTGCAAACCCTCAAGCTCAGCGGCAAGCCTTTCGTGATCCGCGTGCCCCTGATTCCGGGCGTCAACGACAGCCTGGAAAACATGGAGGCTACACGCGACCTGGTGAAGGACGCCCCGGGCCTGCAACGCCTGGAACTGCTGCGCTACCACAAGACCGCCGGGGCCAAGTACCCCAAGGTGGACATGGAATATTCTCCGGCCTTCGACACCGATGCCGAACCGGCCGTACACGATATATTCGGAAATATTAAATTATTGATACTGTAATGCTTACAAAAAGAATTGAACAACTCAAAGACTTCTTCTTCGACCGCCACCACCACAGCGTGAGGCGCACTCCGGAAGAACTCGGCCTCGACAGGCTCTGCGACCGCTTTGCGGCCGACAAGGTGCCCGCCCAGATGCGCGGCGCCATCCTCTTCGAGGAAATGACCAAGGCTGAGAAGCCCGTCATCTTCGACGGCGAGCTCATCGTAGCTACCCGCACCATCACCCGCGTGCCTTCGTACTTCACCGAGGCAGAGTGGGAAGAAATCAAGTCGAAGCATTATCTCCACGAGAACGGCTTCCTCTCCAACATCTCCGCAAACTACAAGGATGCTCTCGCCGAAGGTCTGGAGGCGCGCAAACAGCGCTTCGAGGCCCGCAAGGCAAGTGCCGATGCCGAAGGCAAACTCTTCCTCGAGTCGGCAGTGCGCAGCATAGCCGCCCTGCAGGGGCTCATCGCCAAATATGAGGCCTGCGCAAGGGAGATGGGCGATTCCGCCCTGGCAGAAGTGCTTGCGAGCATCCGCACCGAGGGGGCCAAGGGCTTCCGCGAAGCGCTCCAGCTTCTGCGCTTCATCCACTTCGGGCTCTGGGAAAGCGGCTGCTACCACAACACGCTCGGCCGCTTCGACCAGTACATGTATCCTTACTACAAGAAGGATGTCGAGAGCGGACGCATCAGCAAGGACGAAGCCTGGGAGCTTCTGCTCTCGTTCTTCCTCGCCTGCAACAAGGACAGCGACCTCTATCCCGGCATGCAGCAGGGCGACAACGGCCAGAGCCTGGTGCTCGGCGGCCGCGACGAAAAGGGCAACACCCTCTTCAACGAGCTCTCCGCGATGTGCCTCGAGGCCAGCTACGACCTCAATCTCATCGACCCGAAGATCAACCTCCGCGTCGACAGGAACACCCCGCTGGAGATCTACAAACTCGGCGCAAGGCTCACCAAGCGCGGCCTGGGCTTCCCCCAGTACGACAACGACGACGTGGTGGTGCCCGGCCTCATCCGCAAGGGTTACAGCCCCGAGGATGCCAACGACTACGTGGTGGCCGCCTGCTGGGAATTCATCATCCCCGGCAAGGCTATGGATATAGTGAACATCGGCGCACTGTCCTTCGCGGGACTCGTGAGCAAGAGCGTGGACAGGCTCGGGCAGTATAAGGACTTCGAGAGTTACTACGCAAGCGTGGACGCCGACATCAAGGAGGAATGCAAGGCAATCGCCGCGCAGTACAAGAACCTCTACATCGCTCCCGCGCCGCTTTACTCGGTATTTATGGACGGCACGCTCGAAAGGGCTCGCGACATCACCCTGGGCGCCAAGTACAACAACTTCGGCATCCACGGCACCGGCATCGCAACTGCCGCCGACTCGCTCGCAGCCATCGAGAAGTATGTCTTCGACGAGAAGTCGGTTAGCGTGAAGGACCTTCAGGCCGCGCTCGATGCCAACTTCGAGGGCTGGGACGAGCTCTGGCACAAACTCCGCTTCGAGGCCCCCAAGATGGGTAACGACGACGATTATGCCGACAAGCTCGCACAGCGCCTGCTCGCTTCGTTCGACGAAGGACTCGCTCCGCTCAGGAACGAGAGGGGAGGATGCTTCCGCGCAGGTACCGGCACCGCAATGTACTACATCTTCCATGCAACCTGCCTCAAGGCCACTCCCGACGGACGCAAGGCCGGCGAGGTCATCCCCGCGAACTACTCGCCCAGCATGTACACCAAGCACAAGGGCCCCGTTTCCGTGCTCAAGTCCTTCTCCAAGGGAGACCTTGCCCGCACCATCAACGGCGGACCGCTCACCATCGAGCTGGACGACACCATCTTCCGCAACGAGGAGAATCTCGAGAAGCTGGCGATGCTCATCCGCAGCTACGTGCAGCTCGGCGGACATCAGCTGCAGCTCAACACGCTCAACAAGGAGACGCTGTTCGACGCCAAGGCACATCCCGAGAAGCACCGCAACCTCATCGTGCGCGTATGGGGCTGGAGCGGCTACTTCGTGGAACTCGACGAATGTTATCAAGATCATATAATTAACCGTATTAAATTCGCTGTATGAAAACGAGCATAAAGCCCTACATGTTCTGGGTGGCCTTCGTAGCATCCCTCGGAGGCCTTCTCTTCGGTTTCGACACCGCAGTTATTTCCGGTGCAGAAAAGCAGATTCAGGCCATTTACGGCCTGTCCGACCTCGCACACGGCTTCACGATTGCGACAGCCCTCATCGGCACCATCCTCGGCGCCCTCTTCTGCGGCAAGCCCGCAGAGCGCTTCGGACGTAAGAATTCGCTTATCGTAATCGCCGCGCTTTACCTCATTTCCGCCGTCGGCAGCGGCGCCATCGTCGACTGGTACGCCTTCATGATCTTCCGCTTCATCGGCGGACTCGCAGTGGGTGCATCTTCGGTGGTTGGCCCTATGTTCATCGCGGAGATTTCCCCTTCGAAATGGCGCGGCCGTTTCGTGTGCTTCTTCCAGTTCAACATCGTGCTGGGTATAGTGCTGGCATACTTCTCCAACTACTGGATTTCCGGAGCAGAGGCTCTCGGATTCCACGACTGGCAGTGGATGATCCTGGCAGAATCCGCTCCCGCACTTCTCTTCTGCGTGCTGCTGTTCTCGATTCCCGAGAGCCCGCGCTGGCTGGTCAAGCAGGGACGCATCGATGACGCCAAGGCTGTGTTCACCCGCACCGGCGAAAGCGACGTAGAAGGCGAGCTTGCCGCTATCCGCGAGTCCATCGCGGCCGACAGCGTCAAGGGCGAGAAACTCTTCCAGAAGAAATACGCCAAGCCCATCATCATCGCGCTTCTTATCGCGACCTTCAACCAGCTCAGCGGTATCAACGCCATCCTTTACTACGCACCCCGCCTCATCGCGGAGTCCGGCGCCCTCGGCGACATGGCACTGCTGCAGTCCGGTATCATCGGCCTCACTAACCTCACCTTCACCATGCTGGGCATGTTCCTCATCGACAAGGTCGGTCGCCGCAAGCTGCTGATCATCGGTTCGATAGGTATCGTAATATGCCAGGCGATGGTAGCCCTCGGATTCTTCCTGAACCTCTTCACGGGCTACTACATGCTGCTCTTCCTCATGGGTTACGTGGCATTCTTCGCAACTTCGCTCGGAGCCACCATCTGGGTGGTCATCGCCGAGGTCTTCCCCAACAGCGTACGCGCTTCGGGCCAGGTCTTCGGAAGCATGACCCACTGGGTATGGAGCGCCCTGCTCACCTGGACTTTCCCGTTCTTCCTGGGCATCGGCGGAGGATACATCTTCTCCTTCTTCTCCATTGTGGTAGTCTTCGGTCTTGTGTTCTTCATCCGTATGCCTGAGACCAAGGACAAGAGCCTCGAGCAGATTCAGAAAGAACTCGTAGGAGAATAATATGAAGAATCTTTTTAAAGCAATGCTGCCGGCCGCGATATGCGTGCTGGCAGCTTGTTCACATCATCCTGCCGGCCTGACGGTGCAGATGCTTCCGGGCGAGGCCTGGTGGGGTGCGATGGACAACCCTTCCTGCTGGAAAATCCAGGAGCCCTATGCATTCCCCTTCACCGGGGAGATGACTCTCACGCTCGACTTCCGCAGCGAAACCTACAGCAACAACTGCGTGCCCTTCCTGGTATCCTCGAAAGGCCGTTACATCTGGAGCGACGAGCCCTTCAAGCTCACGCTCGACAAGGGTAAGATGCTCCTCGAGAGCGAATTCCCCATCGAGGTGGTGGAAGCCGGCAGCACCCTGCGCGAGGCATATCTCGCCGCGAGCGCCGCGCATTTCCCTCCTTCGGGAGTCACCCCTCCGGACGAATTCATCGCCAATCCGCAGTACAACACCTGGATCGAGCTTACCTACAACCAGAACCAGGCGGACATCATGCGCTACGCCGAGGCAGTCGTAAAGAACGGTTTCCCTACCGGTGCGGTGTTCATGGTGGACGACAACTGGCAGAAGTACTACGGCAACTTCGAGTTCAAGCCCGACCGCTTCCCCGATCCCAAGGGCATGATGGACAAGCTCCACAAGATGGGCTTCAAGGTAATGTTCTGGCTTTGCCCCTACGTGTCGCCCGATTCGCCCGAGTTCCGTGAGCTCGAGAAGAAGGGTTACTTCGTGCTGGACGCGGCAGGGGAGCACCCGGCCATTGTGCACTGGTGGAACGGCTGGAGCGCCATGCTCGACATGAGCAACCCCGACGCCCGCCAGTGGCTTGTGGACCAGCTCCGCGGCATGCAGCAGAAGTACGGCGTGGACGGCTTCAAGTTCGATGCCGGCGACGCCTCCAACTACAGCCCCAACGACATCCGCGTATTCGACGGCAAGTCCTACGGCCCCCGTCACACCGAACTCTGGTGCGGCCTCGCCTGCGACTTCCCCTACAATGAGCTTCGCGCCAGCTGGAAGATGGCAGGCCAGCCTGCCGTGATGCGCCTCTGCGACAAGAACTACTCCTGGGACGCCGTGGCCAGCCTTGTGCCCGCCATGATCAACGCCTCGATGGAAGGCCATATCTATGTCTGCCCCGACATGATTGGCGGAGGCGAGTTCCTGAGTTTCCTCGACGTGGATCCCAAGGACTTCGACCAGGAGCTTATAGTGCGTTCCTGCCAGGTTCACGCCGTCATGCCGATGATGCAGTTCAGTGTGGCTCCCTGGAGGATCCTGTCGCCCGAGAATCTCGCTATCTGCCGCAAGGCCGCGCGCCTGCATTCCGAGCTCGGCCCTTACCTTTTAAATCTCGCGCGCGAGGGTTCCGTTTCCGGTGAGCCGGTGGTTCGCCCGATGGATTACGCCTTCCCCGGCCAGGGATTCGAGACCTGCTACGACCAGTATATGCTCGGCGATAAGTATCTCGTCGCCCCGATGCTTACGCCCGGTACCCAGCGTGAGGTTCGCCTCCCCGCCGGCACCTGGACCGACGAGCTGGGCAATGTCTACGAGGGCGGTAAGGCATACGTCATCGACGTGCCGTTGGACCGGATACCAAGGTTCACACAGAGATAAAAAAAACTCCTCCAGACCGGAGGAGTTTTTTTTAGCATTATAACGATTATTAGATATCGCGGACGAGACGCACTGCAGCACCGTAGGAACGGCCGCAGGACTTACCGTCCTGGATGCCGGTCGTGCCGTTACCGTTAATCGAAGGGGCGGAACCGGTTCCGGCGGCATTGAGGATATAAGCATCCGAGCAGACCAGAGAGAAAACCTGCTTCAAGCCGTTGGTGGCGTGACTGTTGGCATTGTTGCTCCAGTAAACGGCATCGCCATAGTTCAGGCACTTCATACCGCTGTTACGGGTTCTGACGTTCGTTACAGGAAGGTAAGCGCAACCGCCGAACTTCTCCAGGATCTCCCACTCTTCAAGAGTGATGATGTTCTGGTTGTAGTGAACAGTCTTGCCGTTCTGCTGCGTTTTGCCGTAGTTGACAAGTTCGTGCACACCGTAAGGCATGGTGAAGTTGTCGGGGAACACGATAAGACCGCGTGCGATTGTGTCGGCAGGAACGGAGGTGTCGTCGTTAGGCTGAATAATGATGGATTTGCAGCTCACATAGGGGCCCTGGCGGCCGATAATAAGCCTTGCCCATTCGGAAGATGCGTCGGACTTGGGATCGGTAACGGTTGTGTTCCTGTCGGTAAGACGCCAGGTTCCCTCGGGATAGGTGACTCCGTTGAATACCAAACCCCAGTCCCACTTAATCAGTTCGTTAGGCAGGTTACCGAAGTCGGCATCCTCATTGTTGGTGGACCACAGGATACCCCACCTCTCGTCATCGGCGTATTCATACTGTGCGCTCTGTCCAATCCAGCCGAAGAGGTCGAGTTCGACGTCGGTCTTGGCAAATTTATTACCGTCGCAGTCACCGAGTGCGTCGTACTGATGTGCTGCAAAGTGGAAATTGTTGCAGGCACCGACCTTGCCGGAGCCATCACCTGTGGCCTTTTTGGTAAGGGTTGCTACGAGGTTGCCAGGTGCAATGACCACCTTCTGATGGGTACTATTATTGGAATCGAAGCAGGGAAGCGGTACAGCAAGCTTCTTGGAAGCCTTGCGGGTGGGAGCCCAGGTAACGGGCTTGCCATCGGTGTCCAGCTTGAGATGAACGCTGAGGGCGTTGATTACGTGGTCGGTCCTGTCGTAGGAGCTGACGGTAACGTAGTCGTATTCACCTGCGGGAACAGGGATGGTAAGGACCGTGCTGCTCACGTAAGCGGTGATGTTCGGGGTCTTGATGGTGATGATGTCGTCCACATCGTCGGTAGCCTCACTCTGCAGGCCGGTGAAGGATGCAATATTCTCGAGGTCTACATCGCTGAGAGCGAACTGGCCCTGAACCTTCTTGCCGTTGAAGTCGAGAGTAAGATAGTAGCAGTCCTTGGGAATGTTCCTGAGGGTGATACGGATAACGGGGCAGAGGGCCTTGAAGGCGATGCCCTGGCCGGGAGCGTTGACACCGATCATGGGAACGGGACTCTTGTAGCCGCTGACCTCTTCGTAGTTGTAGAACTCGGGAAGGTTGAGAGTCAGGTTAGCGGCGGTGTGGAAACGCTTGCACTTGCCGATAACTTCGTCACCGTCGAATACGAGGTGTGCGGGATACAGGGCAAAGTCGGCACGGTCGGCGTCAACGAGGCCTTCGAAACCGAAGGAAGCGGTGGGCTTGCCGTTGTGCTTGCTGTCGAGTCCGGCGGACTTCAGGTATTCGCCGGCATAAATTGCAATCTGGTCGCCGGTGCTCCACTTGAAGGAAGTGTCTGTTCCGGCATACTTGTCGTCGAGAACTGCACGGGTTTCAAGGCCTGCC
The DNA here is from genome assembly GCA_017617495.1 of Bacteroidales bacterium. GTDB lineage: Bacteria > Bacteroidota > Bacteroidia > Bacteroidales > UBA932 > Cryptobacteroides. The sequence goes on along the minus strand of JAFZWD010000056.1, from coordinate 45,449 downwards.
TGGATATAGGTCAGTTCGCCTTTAGTGAACACTGCGCTCTCCTTGGGTTCTGTGATTTCTTTTGCACAGGCTGCGAGCATGCATACGGCAGCTGCAGAAATGATGTAAATGTACTTTTTCATGGCGCGCAATGTTTTTAATCCTCCCATTCATCTCTCTCCTCCTCGCCAACGACGATCTCGTCTTCGCTGGCGCACAGGACATTCAGCACCCATGTGTGCATGATGTCCGTAACGGGTGATGTGTAGTTAAACTTCATGATGTTATTATTTGGTGTTAAATAGTTTTCGTTTTACATGTGGCTTCTATCCGGCAAATATATCAACAATTATCTAAATAAACAAGGTTTTGCGCTTGCGCGTGAGAAAAAATATGCTTTAACTTTGCAGACTGACCACATATCATACTATGACAGCAACAGCAAGATTTATATTCGCCCTGGCACTCGGAACAGTCCTCACGGCTGCCTGTGTAAGGGAAAACAACCTCCGCAGCGAAGGCAAGCTCACCATCAATGTCGGCTTCGAACAGCAGACTTCCAGGAGGGTTTCGTCCATCACAAAAACTTTCGTATCCGGCAAACAGATACTGTGGGCGGGCGCCAGTTCCTACGACAAATGCCTGTTCGTGTTCGACTCCGACGGAGCCAAGAATATCTTCCGCAGCACCTCGACGGTGGACGAGGCAACCCGCTCCTTCACCGGCACGGTGAGTGATGGATCCACTGTAAAATTTGTTGTCTGGACAGGTAAAAGCGCCACCGGCGACCGTTGTACCCTGGACGGCAACGTACTCTCGGGCACAACCCTGGCGCTCCCGAGCGGCCAGGACATCAGCGCGGAGAATTCCTTCTGCAGCACTGCCAATATTGCGGTCATGAAGCCCGGCGACAAAGCCCTGCGCAACGTTTTCGGCTATATCCGCTACACCGTTCCGGCCGCCGAGACGGGGCTAGCAGCCATCTCCAGCGTCCTGTTTTCGGCAGACGAGAACCTGGCCGGCCGCATCCGGATCGACTACTCCGGCGCGGAGCCCGTGGTGAGCATTGTGGGCAGCGCGGAAAAGGAGGTGGAAGTGCTTACCAGATATGTGAGCAGCGGCAGCAACAAGGGCTACCAGCCCGGCACATACTACGCAATTCTGCCCCCGGGAGTCTATCATAACATGAAGATAACGGTGACTCCTGTCACCGGCGACCCGTTCACGCTCAGCTGCAAGGGCGACGTAACCATAGTGAGGGGCAAATTCACCTCCTGCGGCACCCTGCCGGCAAAGGACCCCGACCTGCCCATTATCGACCCAGACCAGGATCCCGGGGCCGAGCCTGAACTGCCGGCCGAGGTGTTCCCGATCAACGGCCGCTGGCCCAACGTGAGCACGTCCTTCGACTACCAGGTTCCCGACTACAAGCTGGCCAAGATCGACAGCTGTGTCGGCAATACCTTCCCCCAGACCGTGGACAAGGTATACTATGGCTCGGGAGTGGCACTCGGTACCGGCAACGACAAGTTTACGCTCAACCGCACGAATTCGCTGGACAATACCTACCCGTCCGCTCCTCTTCCCAAGGACGGGCGCTATATCTCGCTCAAGATCAACAAGCCCGGTACCCTGAGCTTCATCCCGAGGGTGCAGGACCTGAACGATCCGCCGGAGATTTTCGTGGCCCTGGAAACAGTCAGGGGCTCGCAGAAGAGCTGCAAATACATTTACCAGCACGTGCTGAGCGACTGCTCCACCACTGCCAACGACGAAACCCAGCGCAAGTATCTGCCCGTAACGGAGTCCGACCTGGACGGCATTACGGAGCCGGCTACCATATATATATTCTGCAAGGACAAACTGCTCATCATCTACCCGATTAAGTGGATAGTGGACCTCTCGCAGTCACCGTACTACAACGTGGACAGCGCGGCCGTGGCGCTCAAGACAAAGGTACTGGAATCGCACAATACTATCGACCCGCTCAAGTATACGGCCGGCAAGGTCTACTTCGTGAGCGCGGAAGGCAACGACAGCAACGACGGCCTCAGCGAGGCCAAGCCGATAAAGACCCTCGCCAAGGTGAACAGCCTGTCCCTCAGGTCCGGCGACGCGGTGCTCTTCCGCAGGGGAGACACCTGGCGGCGCAGTCCCGACCAACTCAGCGGAGCCCTTATCAAGGCTAAAGCAGGTGTAACTTACTCCGCCTACGGTAAGGGCGAAAAGCCCAGGATTTTCGGTTCGCCATGGAGCCTCGCCAGCGAGGGAACCTGGACTCTGACAGGCACCCGCAATGTCTATGAGTACAGCGCCACTTTCGGCGTCGGAATGGTTGGAACGATACTGTTCGACAACAAGGACTTTGCAGTTGTGTACGACGATAACTACAAGACAGTCAGTCAGTTGACAAATGACCTCGACTGCCTGCAAAAAGACGGCAAGGTGTATCTCTGCTCTACTAAGGGCAACCCCGGAACGCGCTGGACAACCGCGGAATGGTTCGTGGGTTCCGACGGCATCCGCTGCGACGAAAAGAATACCATCGACAACCTGTGCATCCGCTATGTGGGAGCACACGGAATAGGCATCGGCTTCACCACCGAACTAATAGTTACGAACTGCGAAATCGGCCTGCTCGGAGGCTGCTTCAACCACGCCGGACAGTCCGACCAGGTGCGCTACGGCAACGGGGTTCAGGTGTTCGGAGGATGCGACAAATACGTCATCAGCAACTGCTGGGTTTACCAGTGCTTCGACGCCGGCATAACCCACCAGTACGGCGACAGCGGCAGCTACGACCGCGACTGCGTGATGCAGAACATTACCTACCGCGGCAACCTTCTGGAGGAGAACATGTACAACATCGAGTATTTCAACAGTTATATCGAGGGCCGCGACAGGATTATGCGCAACGTCAGAATCGACCGCAATATCCTGCGAAAGGCGGGTTACGGATGGGGTATCCAGCGCGGCAACGCCTACGAAAGGCTGGAGCGTCACATACAGAGCTGGATGTGCTCCAACCCGGCCGAAAATTACGTTATCAGCAACAATATTTTCGACCGCTGCACGGGCTCCGAATCCATCACTACCTACGCCCGCAAACATGCCTGGATGCCGACCTTTGTAAACAACTATTCAGTGAATCAGCAATAACTTGAATATCAGATGATTACAGGTAATTTCGCAGGCCGTTTGTGTCTGCTTGCAATACTGTTTTTCGGCTCGCTTTCCTGCGGCGGAAAAGAAGCTCCCGAGAAGAGCGGCGGCACTAAATATCCGACCCCTCCCGAGGGGGTGTTTTCCCCTTCCGGAAAAATTTATCTCGCGGGCGATTCGCTCGTTCAGCCGTACAGCGAGGAAAAGCGCCCGCAATGCGGTTGGGGCGAGAAGCTCCGTGACTTTCTGGACAGGAGTACCTATGGCAAATTGCCGTCCGTTTACAACAAGGCCCACGGGGGCACCAGCACCAAGTCCTACAGGACGCTCGGATACTGGAACAGCCTGCTCCAGCTTATCCGCGAGAACGATTTGGTGCTCATTCAGTTTACGGCAAACGACCGTTCTTCTGCGGAGGACCGCCACGTAGATATTCAGGATTTCGGGCCGAACCTCACGAATATGGTGAACGATGTCAAGCGCAGGAAGGGAGTGCCCGTGCTGCTTACTTCGCCGGTTCAGTACTACTTCGACTCCAGCGGCAAACCGGTGCGCCCGTACGGCGAGTATCCGGTCAAGGTCCGTGAGGTTGCAGCCGAGACAAACACTTATCTGATTGATGCCGAAGACCTTACAATTGCCTGGCTCACGAAACTGGGCAAAGAGGCGGCCAAATCGTGCTATATGATATCCCAAAATGGCTCCGACATCACCCACTTCACCGTAGAAGGCGCAACCGCCGTCGCGGAGATGATTGCCACCGCCATGAAAGCCCAGGCCATCTGGCCCCAGCCGGAAGAGAATTAGCATATTATTTGCGTAGCAAAGTAGCAACTTATCGAAATAATTGCTATCTTGCCACGAATTATTTTAACTACTGAGAGATAGCACTGAACGGTACCGAATGATTACTAAGGAGTTGCCCCGTTTTTTAAAGATTTTGACCGCCCTGGCCGTGCTGGCTTCAGGCCTGTTTTCGTGTACGCGCGCAGATGCAGACCTGCGTGCTCCTGAAGGCGACGTGATTACCCTCTCCGTCGGACAGGAAGAGCCGTCTTCGGTCTCCGACACAGAAGACGCCTCCGTCAACACCAGAACATATGTCCAGGGTAGCAAGATTCAATGGAGCTCTTCCGGCAGCTACGACAAGGTTCTTTTCGTGTTCGACACCAAGGGCGTCAAGAACAAATTTACCAGCTCGTCCACAAAAGCAGAGGCGGTAAGATCCTTCTCCGGCACCATCTCCGAGGGTTCCAAGATTAAATTCGTCCTCTGGTCCGGCAAGACTGCATCGAGCGACCAAAGCACTCTCAGCGGCGACATCATCTCGGGCGACAATCTCTCGGTTCCAGCAACCCAGAACATCGCCAACACCAACTCCTTCGCCCCCACATCCAACATCGCGGTGATGAAGCCCGGCGACAATAAGATGCGCAGCGTAATGGGATATCTCCGCTATACCATCCCCGCCGATGCGAACAACTGCGCCACCATCAAGTCCGTCAAGTTCGAAGCCGACGAGGACCTTGTGGGCAATATCCGGATAGATTATTCCGGTTCCGAGCCGGTGGCTACCATAGTTTCCGGCGGCAGCAAGTCGGTTACCGTTACCACACGTTACCAGACCAAGATTCCCGGATATGAACCCGGCAACCTCTACGCGGTGGTTGCTCCGGGAGTCTATCATAACATGAAGATTACCGTCACGCCGTTCAAGAACGGTGCTTCCGACCAGAATGCCGAAGCCGGCGAGCCTTTCACCCTGACGGTCAAGAACCCTGTGACGGTGGTGCGCGGCAAGTATACCAATGCGGGCGCTCTGCCCAATGTCAAACCCGAGCCCGTTACACCGGACGAGGGCTGTGTCTTGGATACCCTGAACATGAAGCACGTGTTCACCGGCTCCTGCATGAGTGTCTGGCTCGAGGGCAACACCCTTTATACCGGCACGAGCGGAAAGATTATGGTTTATGACATAACCACCCCTATGTCGCCGGTTCTCAAAAAAGAAGTTGAATTCCCCGGTTCACCCCGCCAGATACAGGCTTACAACGGCAAACTTTATGTAACTGCCCGTGCCACCGGAGTATGGATTTTCGACATTTCCAGCCCCCAGAACCCTTCGCTCATCTCCCGCTTCGATTCCATCGAGCTTGCCACCGGCCTCGAGATTGCCGGCAACTGCATGTTCGTGGGCCAGCGCCAGAACGGCGTTGAGTTCGTGGACGTGAGCGATCCCACGAGGCCCCAGCACATACATGCGTTCAAAACCAACGAATCGCAGAGCGTGGTCTACACCGACGGATACCTCTATTCCGGAGAATGGGGAGCAGGCAAGATCACCATCTTCAAGTGTGACAACCTCGCCAATATCCAGAACCTCGGCACCGTCAACCTCTGGGGTGTGGGCGACGGAGTTACCGTGAGGGGCAACAGGCTTTACGCCTCCACCGGCCACAATGCCAAAAACGGATCTCCCAGAATCGGCAACTCGGAAACGCCTTACAGCGAGAGCAATGACGGTAAGGGCCACGGTGTCGAAATTTGGGACATTTCCAACAAGGCGGCTCCTTCCCGTATCTCCAGGGTAGACTTCGATATCTTCTACCTGTCCGGCACCGACTGCTGGACGAACCGGCCTTCCGGCGATGGCAAAACGCTGTTCTGCGGCGACGTTTACAACGGCCTGTACGTGGTGGACATCACCGACGAGACCGAGCCCAAGATTATTGCGAAATGGTGTGAATGGCACAAGCCCAAAGGGCAGAACTACCCTGTGACCTGTGTCGCTCCGGGCGACGGAGTCCTTTACATGACCCTCGGCAGCTCGGGCGGCGGACTCTACGCCATTCCATGCTCCCGCGCCAACCGCCAGGTGCGCGACAAGGGAACCCTTCCGACCAATGAGAGCTACCGCTACAACTACACCACATCCTCGAGCAGCAAGTTCAATGCGTGGAAGCCTACCCGCAGGGGAGCGGTCCGCGCCGCAATTGCTTATGGCGACGTGCTCTTCGTGGGTTGCGGCCAGGCAGGTCTCGCGACCGTCAAGATGGGCACCGACGGCAAGCCTTACGCAGTTAACGAGATGGACATCCCCTTCGCCGGCGGAGTGGCAATCAAGGGCAACCGCCTTTATGTTTCCGAGGGCGAAAAGGGCGTGGGCGTGTATAAGATCGGCACTGATTCGAACTGCACCCTCACCAGGGAGTGCTACATTCTGGATGCGCTTTACTCCAAGGCTTCCGGCCGGTACAGCTGCTGGCTGAGCATCCCCAACGACAACTATCTCGCGAGCGCGAACAGGGACGGCGGATGGCAGTTCGTCAATATCGGAGGCACTTCCGCAGCGCCCACCTACACCTTCCGCAAGACTTTGAGCGAGAACGTAAATTACAATAAGTACATAGCCGAGAAGGTCTGCACGGGCAACAAACTGGCCTATGCAACCCGCAACGGCCTTTGCTGGATAGACCTGTCTTCCACAAGCTCTGTATCGTATACGGTTAACAAGGACCTGGCAGTGTCTTTGAGCGAGGGCGCCACCGAGTTCAAGAATGGCTCTGCGCTGTTCATCAAGAGCGGTTATTTCAAAACGATAGAAGGGGGAGCAAGTACGGTCAGCGAGACCAGCTCCGCCAAAATGAATTCCGGCATCCCGCGCTGGGACGGAGGCGACAAGATTCTGGTCTGCCATTATCTCGATTTCAAGGCAAGCCTGTTCAATGTGTCCAGCGTAACCAATGCGACTAAGATATTTGAAGAGACTACGACCGGTCATCCCGAACCGGGCACCTTCTGGAACGGAAAAGCCGTCGTCCCCTGCGGCTATCAGGGACTTTTGGTAGAAAAATAAAATGACACAAGATATGAAGTATTACGTTTCCCCTGCATTCGAAGAAACCATCCTGATGCAACTGTGCACGCCGCTGGCGGACAGCAACATCGACTTTACAGCCATGAGCAACGAAGATCTGGAGGATTCCGGATATGTAATGGACTGGGAATGATCGTTATTTTCAATTAACTATATGTTTAACACTATGACCAAAAAACGTTATCTGACTCCTGCAGCAGGCCTGCTCGAGCTGGTTCCGACGCTCCTCTGTGTGAGCGATCCGGACGTAACAATTTCCAATGGAGAAGACATGGATCCATGGGAAGACAACGATGACAACAACTAAAAACACCCGCGCCATGAAAAAGTATTTATTTATTCTCGCGGCCGCGGCAACAGTGCTGGCAGCCTGCACAAAAGAGTTGAAAGAAGTCTCTGACGAAAACACTGCCGACAAGCAGATCGTCGGCAAGACCTACATCGAAGCATTCAACGAGAACGCCCTCGAAGAAAAGGCGTTTGTCGACGATGCCACAGCGGCGTTCACCTGGAGCACCGGCGACCAGATCGCGGTATTCTCCGGCGAAACCTATTACATTTCTGAGGAACTCACTTCGGAATACAACGACAAGGCGGGTGCCAAATTCACCTTCGAGGACGACATCGAATCCGGCCGTTCCAACTTTGCAGTATACCCTGCAGCACTCGTGCATACCGGTGTGGCGGCAAGGAAATCGGCAGTGAACAAGCACACGGCCGCGGAGCTTTCGGTAACCTTCCCCAAGGAGTACACACTTGCTCAGCTCCAGGGCGAGCAGTCTCCCGCTCCCAGGATTGCAGTTAACGCTGCCGGCCAGGGCCTGCAGTTCAAGTCCATCAGCGCACTGCTCCGCATCAGCGTCAACGCCGTTTCCAAGGACTGCGACTACATTACAATCCAGTTCCCCGGCAAGAAGGTTAACGGCGAATTCGTAATGAGCAGCTTTGTAGCCGGCACCAGCGGTGTCGCCCTTGCGGAATCCACCAAGGGATCCGAAGAGATCATTACCGTTACCGAACTCGGCCTGAACGGCAAGTTTGCCGAAAGCCTGGTACTCAACATCCCTGTTCCCATGGGTGTTGCGGGCAGCCAGGAGTATGGCGATATCCGCGTTACCGCATGGGATGCCGACGGCGTGGAAATCAACCATATCGTGACTCCCGTCAAGTTCGTTCAGGGCGTTCCCACCGCATGGGTTCCCGGCCGCAAGGCAGCCCGCAAGATGAACGCTTACCTCCCTGCCTTCTCGGTTTCCGGCGAAAGCATCGAGGACCCCGAAAGGACCCTGGTTATTTTTGCTCCCGGCAACTTGGAAGCAAAACTCGATGTGGTTCCCAAGGTGACCATTAAGAGCGAAGCCCGTTCTAACAGCTGCTCCAAGGACAACTTTGGAACCGCTTCCGAGTGGAGGTTCCACGCTCACCAGTACGATGCATTAAGCGGCTATGTCCCCGAAGGACGTACCTGCTCCCTCAACTCGCTTGAGGAGTCGGTCACCGGCGACTATACCGACCTGTTCTGCTGGACAGGAAAAGATGCCGGCACCAACCTCACCAAACTTGGTGATGGATATCTCTGGGGTATTTTCTACGGAGCCAGCAGCGGTACCTCCGGATATATCGGAGGAGCATCCGGCTCACCGGCCACTACTATCTATCACGACTGGGGTGAGCTTGCAATCAAATACGGTGAGGGTGACGACGAAATTACCTATCCTGCCAACACCTTCAGACTGCCTACCGCAGCAGAATGGGAATTCGTGTTTACGAACAGGAAAGTAGTCGCGACTCCCCGCATCAAGCAGGGCGTTATGGCAAAGCTTATCGATAACGGCAACGATGTGGCTTACGGTATGATTCTTCTGCCGGACCATTATATCCATCCTGCCGGCCTGGACACGCTTGTAAAGGTTTACTACCAGGAGAACAAGTCCTACACTCCTTCTTCCGGCGGCGCTATCTGCAGCGAAAACACTATAACCCTTGCCAACTGGCAGAAACTTGAGGATGCAGGTTGCGTATTCCTCCCTTGCACCAACCAGCGCAACTATGCTGACGATCCTAAACTGCAGACCAACAACGCCGGTTGCGGCATTTACTGGTCTTCCACCCACAGGCAGACATCAATGTCGTATGCTCTTGCATTTGCCTGCCCCGAGGGCGGAAGGTGCGGTGCTTATACCGGAGGAGGCACTGCAGATGCTCCAGTCAGCAATGTTCAGTTCAAGACCAGCCGCGGACGTAACTACAATCAGGGTGTCCGCCTTGTACGCGACCTGAAGTAATTTGAAAAGTCTGAAGCACATATTCAGAACAGCGGCTCTTGCCGCAACAGTATCGGTATTGGTTTCCTGCGCCAAGGAGGTGCAGGAAACCGGTACCGCATACATAACCAAAACCATAGAGGTCGGTTACGAAGGGGAAGCCCCGGCATCGAGGCCATTCCTGTCGGATGGACAGTTCTTCAAGTGGAGCTCCAGCGACCTCGACAAGCAGATTTTCGTGTTCGACCAGAACAACACGAGGTACAAATTCACAAACACCACTTCGGATATCGGAGTCACCTCGCGCACTTTCGCCTGCGATACCTGGCCGGCGGCCAGCGAGGTGAAGATGGTGCTGTGGAACGGCGCCACCTCGTCGGGCGAAACGCTCAGCGGATGGGCCGTCAGCGGTTCCAAACTCGAGCTCAAGAACTCGCAGTCAATCGGCAATACCGATTCCTTCGACCAGTGCCAGGCAATGGCCATAATGAAGAAGGGCGACAGCCAGCTCAAACCGATATTCGGCTACCTGCGCTTCAAGAACGGTACCTTCCCCGGCGGAGCTGCCGCTGCGGTGAGGAGGGTGGTCATTACTGCCGACGAGAACATCGCCGGCAAGGTAAAGGTGGACTATTCCGGCTCCTCGCCGGTCACCACCATTATATCCGGCGGGTCCAAGTCCATTACGGCCTGGACCAGATACAATAAAGGCAAATACGAAGCGGGATATATGTACGTGGCGATGGTACCCGGCACATATCACAATGTAAAACTTACAATTTATCCCTTTGCGACGGAGGCTACTGCCCAGGATACCGCAGAAGGGACATCGTTTACTATAAACGCCGATGTGCTGTTTATAGAACGGGGCAGATACACAGACGGTGGCCTTCTGCCTTACGAAAAGCCCGTACCGGCTCCCGAGCCGGGCGCCCCGGTCCAGGGCAGCGGCGAGGATATGGATCCATGGGAAGATTAGACTATATATAATATATAAAGGTGAACGCAGTGAGACATTTTTCAGTTTTTGCGGCAGTGCTTGCAGGCACGCTCGCCCTTGCGTCGTGCACGAGGGAAAGCGCAGCTCCGGCGGTTTCCGGCAGCCCAAGCATCACGATCGGATTCGAAAACGCGAGTCCCAGGACCTTTGTGAACAACGGCTATACCGACACACCGGTGATTACCTGGTCCACCAATAATGCAAACGACAAGCTGCTCTATGTGTTCCGCAAGAGCGACGGGCAGAAGTACAAGTACGTGAGCACATCCACTACCGAGGAGGTCGTGCGTACCTTCGAACCGGATTCGGGTGTCCCGGACCTTACCAACGACTTTTCTTACGTAATCTGGACCGGCCGTGCCGCCAATTACGACAATACCAAGATCAGCAACGGCATAATCACTTCCACCAGTTCGCTCACTCTCCCCAGCAGCCAGAGCATCAACAAGTTCCAGTCGTTCGAGGTAAACACCAACATCGCTGTGGCGAAGCCCGGCGACGACTGCCTCAAGAACGTGTTCGGCTACCTGCGCTATCAGGTGCCGACCGGCCCCAAGGGCAAGGCGACCATAAAGTCGGTTAAATTCGAGGCCGACGAGAACCTTGCAGGCCGCATCCAGATAGATTACCGGGGCGAGCAGCCCATTGCCAGCATCATCGCCAACGGCAGCAAGTCCGTTACCATCTATACCCGTTACCTGAACGGCTACTACGAAGGCAACTATCTCTGGGCAGTGCTTGTTCCGGGCACCTACCATAATTTCCGGGCCACCATCACTCCTTTCGTAACTGAGGGTAATGCGGAAGATGCGGCTACAGGCACGCCCTTCACGATTTATGCAGGCACGGTATCGATTCTGCGCAGCCAGTGGACCGACGGCGGCGTGCTGCCCAACAGGGATCCTTCGCTCCCCGAGTGGAACGGCGACACCGACGCCTTCGACTATGGTTATCCCGTGGGTACTACCCACAAAGCGAGCCTGGCATCTTCAGTATTTAAGACCTACGGTATAGAGAACGATAACTCAAACAATAGTGAAAAGAGGAAAATCGGCGAGCAGGTTCTGGTGGACGGCATCACCTACGGCGGTCCCGGTATGATGTATTATGGCAACAGGGTAGCGAGCGACAAGGTGGCGAACGGCTGGTCCGACGATTATCCTTTCGTGGTGCCGAGCAAGTGCTTCTTCTCGTTCAAGATCAACCGCCCGGGAACGCTCAGGTTCTACGGTGCGGTAAACAACCGCGATGCCATCGAAAATACCGATCCTGTCGAGTATGCGGTTAGGGTTCCTACCTACTATCTTGCTCTCGTCACCAAGAAAGGCGGCGAAAGGACCGCGAAAATCATTCAGCAGGTTACTCCCACCGAGGTCCCGGACGGGAATGAGAGCATAAACCGCGTCGACAACAATATAAATTCAGCCGCCTGGGCGAAATACTGGGTAACCATGACGGTAACACCCGAAGACATGGCGGGAATAGAGGAGGCCGCAAGGGTCTACCTCTACCACAGGAACACCGCGGTAGCCACCCTGAATGTAGGCTACTGGCCCCTGGAATGGACTCCGTCACAGGATTAATACAACGCAAACAATAATAATCAATATATGTTCAGTATGAGTAAAAAACCTTATTTCACTCCGGCAGCGGGCCTGCTTGAACTGGTCCCGACGCTCCTCTGCGTGAGCGATCCGGACGTAACCATTTCCAATGGAGAAGACATGGATCCATGGGAAGACAACGATGACAACAACTAAAACACCCGCGCCATGAAAAAGTATTTATTTATTCTCGCGGCCGCGGCAACAGTGCTGGCAGCCTGCACAAAAGAGTTGAAAGAAGTTTCCAACGAGAACGGTAACGACAAGGAACTTGTCGGCAAAACCGTTATCGAAGCATTTAACGAAGGCGCAATCGAGGGCAGGGCTCTCGTGAACGATTCTACAGCAGTATTCACCTGGAGCACCGGCGACCAGATCGCGGTATTCTCCGGCGAAACCTATTACATTTCCGAGGAGCTTCCCGCCTCCTACAACAACAAGGCGGGAGCCAAATTCACCTTCGAGGATGACATCGAAGCCGGACGTTCCGACTTTGCGATGTATCCTGCAAACCTGGTACACAACGGCACCAGCGCAAGGACCTCCGCTGTGCGCAAGCACACTGCAGAGAACCTTTCGGTAACATTCCCCAAGGATTACACTCTCGCACAGGTGCAGGGCGAGCAGTCTCCCGCTCCCAGGATTGCGGTGAACGCTGCCGGCCAGGGACTGCAGTTCAAGTCTATCTGCCCCCTTCTGCGAATCAAGGTAAGGGATGTCTCAAAGTTCTGCGATTACATCACCATCCATTTCCCCGGCAAGAAGGTTAACGGCGAATTCGTAATGAGCAGTTTCGTAGCCGGCACCAGCGGTGTCGCGCTTCAGGAATCTACCAAGGACTCCGAAGAGACCATTACCATCACCGAACTTCCCGGCACATTTGCCGACAGCCTCGTGCTCAACATCCCTCTTCCTATGGGTGTTGCTGGTACTTTAGAATACAATAACATTGTGGTTTCTGCATGCGATGCGAACGGCGATGTTATCAATAAGATTGAGGTGCCCGTTAAGGAGGTCGCCTCTGTTCCTACAGCCTGGGTTCCGGGTCGCAAGACCGCACGTAAGGTCGTAGCAGCACTGCCCGCCTTTACGGTAGCAGGTACCAGTATCAAAGCGGCAACCAAGAAGGTCCTGTTTGCCCCCGGCAACCTCCGCGCCGTAATCGACACTCCTCCTACTTCAACCAACCGTATGGGTACTGCATCGTCCTGGTTCTTTGCAGAACACCAGTATGATGCGCTCAAGGATGATCCTGCCAACCTTCTGCAGGCAGATTCAAAACAGGGAGACGTCATTGACCTGTTCGCATGGGTAGGTACAGGCCAAAGCAAAGATTACACGGACGAACAGAAATTCGGTATATATTATATCAGCAGCGGTAATGGCTCCTGGGTTGGTTCCGGTGGCGGTCAGACCCTCCTCAGGGATTGGGGCGAGAACGTCATTAAACATGGCAGTGGCGACGACGAAGTGACCTACCCTGCCAATACCTGGCGTACACCTACAGGAGACGAGTTCGCCTTTGTTCTCGAAAAGAGAAAGGATGCGAGTGGTTCCTTGATTGTGCATGGCGCTAAGGCTACCATCATTAGGGCGGCTGGAGACACACTTGCCTTCGGTTTGATTATTCTCCCCGACTTTTTCAAGTGTCCTTACGGAGTAAAAGATCTCATCAAGTGTTATCGTCAGGGTGCAACGAATTATACATCGAACAGGGAACCTGCCGGAGCAGTCTGCCGCGACAATGTGTATAATCTTGAGGACTGGGCCAAACTTGAGGCCGCCGGATGCGTGTTCCTCCCCCTGTGTAACCATAGATACACTGGCAGTAACAAAGCTAACCTTATTTATCCGGGGGATGCTTATTACTGGTCGTCAACTGCTAACGCAAGTGACAGTAATACATATGCTCTGGCATTTAATGACCCTGCGGTCGGCGCAAGCAAGTTCAATGCTTCTGTAGCTCACTGGCAGAGCAAGAAATCCAAAGCCCGTAATGATGGCTGCGGAGTACGTCTTGTACGTGACCTTAACTAACAAGTATATTTATTTCACGAATTAATATACCAATGAAACTCAACAAATTGATTAAAATCCTCCTGGTGGTGACATTAGTGTTCGCCACCGGGTGGATCCAGGCCGCTGCCCAGACTATTACGGGTAAGGTTACCGACCAGGAAGGCAAAGCCCTCCCCGGTGTATCCGTTTACCTTAAGGGCACGACCACGGGCGTCTTTACCGATGCCAACGGTGCTTACTCCATCAACAACCGTACGGGATCCAAAATCCTTGTGTTCTCCTGCATCGGCATGAAGGAGCGCGAGGAAAACATTGCCGGCCGCAAGACCATCAACGTAAATCTGGAAGAGGACATGAACCTCCTCGACGAGACGGTGGTTATCGGTTACCAGACGGTGCAGCGCCGCGACCTCATGGGTGCAGTTACATCTGTCGACAACAAGGCGCTCACCAGCGTTCCTACCACAAACTTCGCTACGGCGCTGACTGGTAAGATGGCCGGTGTGGAAGTGTCCACCGCCGAAGGTGACCCGGACGCAGCCGTGCAGATCAAGATCCGCGGTACCGGTTCCATCACCCAGGATGCGACTCCTCTGTACATCGTGGACGGATTCCCGGTGAGCAGCATCAAGGATATCGCCGCCAACGACATCAAGAGCGTCGACGTGCTCAAGGATGCTTTCTCCACCGCCATCTACGGTAGCCAGGGTGCATACGGCGTTGTGATTATCACCACGCGTGAGGGCGCCCGCGGCAAGATCAGCGTCAAGTACGACGGTTATGCCGGCGTGAAGATCATGGCCAACGAGAACAACTATGAGGTGATGAATCCCTATGAGTTCGCAGCCTCCATTTATGAAGGTTCGATGGCCGAGAATTCGCCCGGCCGCTATACCGAGCGCTTCGGACGCTTCGCGGACATGGGCCTCTACAAGTACTTCGAAGGCAACAACTGGCGCAAGCGCGTGTTCGGCCGTATCGGTACGACGATGAACCACTTCGTCTCCGTGAGCGGCAGCACCGACAAGAACAGGTGGCAGGCAAACTTCGGCCGTCTGGACGAGGACGCCATCATGATCTACTCCAACTTCAAGAGAACCAACTTCCGCTTTACCAACTGGTGCCGTCCCCTCAAGAACATAGACATCAATATGGCCCTGAGGTATTCGTCCACGACGGTTAACGGAGCAGGTGCAAACTCCGTCAACGACAAGGGTACCAACGCAGGTACCGGCCGTATGATCAGCACCCTGCGTTATTCGCCTATCCCCATGAACTACCTGAGGGATGTCGAAGACTACGACCTTTACAGCCAGGAATACGGTACCAACCCTATCCAGAACGTAAAGGACAACGACAACAAGACACGCCGCGAAAACTGGAACGGCAACGCTTCGGTTACCTGGACTATCATCCCCAACATGAAGCTCAAAATCGAAGGCGGTATCGACAACAACCAGAACAGCAGTGAGCGTTTCTACGGACGTACCAGTTACTTCACCCGTGAAAAGTCCAACGTGCCGGGTTACCCGAACACCGACTCCAGCACCACTTTCTCCAGGAAGTACCGTAGCGTGAATACCCTCAGCTACAACTTCAGCAGGGTGTTCAAGAAGGGCAGCAAGCACAACCTGAACACGGTTCTCGGCCAGGAATACCAGTATCAGCATTCCCGCACCGAATCCTGCGTGGCAGAAGGTTTCCCCGATTATTACGACGCTTCCATGGCGAGGCGTTACCGCGGTACCGCCCAGATGATATCTGCCGCCAACAACTTCTATGCGGAAAATGACGTGATGCTCTCGTTCTTCGGAAGGGCCAACTACGTTTACGACAAGCGTTATTCGCTTTCCGGAGCGCTCCGCGCCGACGGATCCAGCAAGTTTGCCCCCGGCAACCAGTGGGGTTACTTCCCTTCGGTGGCAGCTTCCTGGACCATATCCCAGGAGCCCTGGATGAAGAGCCTGCGCCGCATCGACCAGGTGAAGCTCCGTTACAGCCTCGGTACTTCCGGTAACAACCGTATTCCTACGGGCCAGGTGCGCCGCCGTTTCAAGACTGCAATCGACGCCCGTGTGTACGAGATGACCAACTGGGTGTATCCCGATACTACGATGCCCAACCCCGAACTCCGTTGGGAAAAGACCATTTCGCAGAACCTCGGTGTGGATATGGCGTTCTTCAAGCAGCGTCTCTCCCTGACCCTCGAACTCTACAACAACAAGAGCAAGGACCTCCTCGTGAACTATCCTATGTCCGGTGTGGGTTACAAGTCCCAGTACCGCAACATCGGTACCGTGCGCAACCGCGGTATCGAAGGAACGATCAGGGTGGTCGCTATTGAGACAAAGCACGCCGGTCTTTCGATTTCGGCGAACGCCGCCTATAACAAGAACAAGGTTCTGAGCCTCGGCGGCCTCGACCAGATCCAGACAGAGGTCCGTGCGCTGGGTTCCATCGGTTGGGACTACCTCATCACTCCCGGCAAGCCCCTCGGCCTTATCTACGGTTACAAGGGCGACGGCTGGTACAAGGTAGAGGACTTCAACATGAGCCTTGACGCCAGCACCGGCAAGCCGGTATGGACCCTCAAGGACGGTGTCGTCACCGACACTGCCGTTATCGGCTCGGGCCTCCGTCCCGGCTTCCCCAAGCTCAAGGACGTGAACGGCGACGGTGCGGTTACCTCCGAAGACAAGGTGAACCTCGGCTGCGCCATGGCAGATATCACCGGCGGCTTCAGCCTCAGCGGCAATCTCTACAACTTCGACCTGAATGCGGCGTTCAGCTTCTCCATCGGAGCAAAGCGTTACAACGCCGATAAGATAGACCTCACACAGAGAGGCTCGCAGAGCAGGTACAAGAACCTCCTCAAGGTTTGCGCGCCCGGCTCGGCATGGACCAATATCGACTGGGAGACCGGCGAAGCGATTACCGACCCCGATATGCTTGCCGACCTTAACCGGAATGCAAAGATTTGGAGCCAGGGCTTCCAGTCCTTATTCCTTACGGACTACTATATCGAGGATGCTTCCTTCCTGCGCTTCAATTCCCTCACTCTCGGCTACACCATTCCCCAGAGGCATACGCTTTGGATGCACATCTCCAAATTCCGTGTTTACGCAACGGCTTCCAACCTCTTCTGCCTGACCAATTATACAGGCTTCGACCCCGAGGTCAACTGCCGTCGCAGCACTCCTCTGACTCCCGGTGTGGACTACTCCGCTTACCCGAAGAGCCGCAGCCTCATCATGGGTGTAAATCTCACCTTCTAAAATTTGATTGCCGTGAAAAAGTTATACAAAATCATAATTGCGGCACTTGGCGCTTGTGCTCTCTTCGCGTGCGAGCCCCTCGACCAGAGGGCTAAATCCACGTTCGAGGACCCGGAGGTGTACTCCAACTATACGCTTGCACGATTCAGTGTGAACTGTATCTACGAGTCGTATATAACCATGGCTTCGTACCGTACGCAGTACTTCTATGGTTACGGATGCAACACCGATGCCGAGGTCCTGAACGATTACAGCAACAGCGAGCAGAACAACCCCTTCCAGTACAGGCAGAATCCCGGCAACTCGAGATACAACTACTCCGGCGAAGAGTACTTCTATTCCGGAAACTTCAAGGGTATCGAGAGGGCCAGCGTCTGTATCGAGGGACTCGAGAAGTACGGCGACATCGACCACCGCAAGGAAATGGCTGCCCTTTACGGCGAAGCCCTCTGCGCCCGCGCCCTGCTGTACACCGACCTCATGAACGTGTATGGCGAGGTGCCTGCAAGGTTCAGCCCCGTCAAAAAGGAAACCACCTACCTTCCCAAGGCGGACAAGGACGTGCTGTACAAGCATCTTCTGAGCGACCTCGACAAGGCGGCCAAGTACCTGGATTACAACGACCAGAAGCTCATAACCCATCCCGGCAAGGCTCTTGCAAGGGGCCTCTACGCACGTTTGGCGCTGCAGGCTTCGGGTTATTCCTGCCGCCCGGACGAGGGTATGGTCAATACGGACTGCGACAGCACCCACTGCCACAACCGTCTTTCCAACGACCCCGCCCTGCAGAAATCCGTACTCTATCCCAAGGCGCTCGCCGCTCTCGACGACGTGATTGACAATGCACACCTTTCGCTCTTCGAAAACTTCGAAGACCTCTGGAAATGGTACTGCGACCTGAATACCGAATACGGCAAGGAGATTATCTTCGGAATGCCCTTCTCGGACAACCGCGGACATCACCTCACCCGTAACGCAGTGCGCAATTACAAGTATCTGCCCCTTGCAAAGGGCGGACAGGGCAGGGTGTCAGTAAGCCCTCTGCTTGTCTACGATTACGACCCGGAGGATACGCGCCGCTTCGTCACCTGCTGCCCGTTCGTCTACAACGAGAACGGAGTCGCCAGCGACAAACTTCTGACAGGTTCTTCCACCGTCAGCCTTAGCAGAATGTACAACGGAAAGTTCCGTTTCGACTGGATGATCCGCAAGCCTGTTCTTAATACACAGGATCCCGAGGACGGTGCCAAGTTCCCGGTGCTCCGCTATGCCGACATCTATATGATGGCTGCAGAAATCGCCAATGAGCTCGGTCAGCTGGACAGGGCCAAGCGCTATATGCGTCCCGTGCTTGTGCGTGCATACCACAGCGAGGCCAAGGCGGACGACTATCTGGAGCGCCTTACCAACAAGGACGAGTTCTTCCAGGCAGTCAAGGACCAGCGCCGCTTCGAATTCACCGGCGAACTCCTGCGCCGTACCGACCTCATCCGCTGGGGCTGCCTCAAGGAGTCTCTGGACAATATGAAGCTTGACCTCAAGGCTCTCAGCAGCCATACCGGAAGGTTCCATTATCTGACAGGTGCAGGAAGGACCAGCCTTTACTGGAGAACCAAGCCTAACGGTATCGATGCCGAGTACTATGGCTTCAATCCGGACGACACCGAGAACAAGATCTCCACTGACCCTCTCGGCGGTTGGAACAAGACAGATTATTTCAAAAGTGTGTCTGCAACCATGATTGATAACCTGTACCTCGAAGATCCGGACAGGAATATGTACCAGGCAATCCCCGAGTCGGTCATCATTGCCAACCTCGGCGTACTTAAGAATGATTACGGTTACTCAAGATGATGTTTTAGTCTATGAAACCTTTATATAAATATATTATTACACTTATCGTCGGGCTTTTCGCCCTGGCGTGCAGTCCCGATCCGGACGTGACCATCTACGACGAGATGGACTTCCCGCAGTGCCTCACGCCCACCAGTTTTTCTACCAGTGTACAGTACACCAAGATTACCGTGAGGCTCAACACATTCCCCGATGCCGAAGCCTATCAGCTCGAGGTTTATTCGGAGGAAATATTGCCGGATGTGGAACCCTACGAGGGCGATCTTATCTTTAAGCATAACATACCTCACGACAGCATCCCCTATACCTTCGAGGCTCCGGACGAGACCTATTGCTACATGCGCCTCCGCGCAATCAACGAAACAAAGCACAGGGAACCTTCAGCATGGCTCTATTCCAACCAGAAGACGGATGTCGATCCTAATACCACCTGCCCTTCGCCTACCGGCGCAAAGGGCAAGGCCCTGTACCGTCAGGTATCGTTCACCTGGACTCCGTCCACTGTCGTCAAGGACTATGTGCTGGAAATCTACGGCGACGGTAGTTTCGACCAGTCGAGTCTGCTGGAAACCATCACCCTCCCGCTGACTACACCCCAGCCTTACGTGAAGGTGTATCCGGACGACAACTACGACAGCAAGCAGTACTGGTTCCGTATCCGCGGCACAAATACCGAAAAGAACCTCAAGCCTTCGAGGTGGATCCTCGGCACGTATACTACAAACCACTATTACTGGATCAACGACAATTCGTCGTACGACAGCGGTTTGTCGGTCGGGCAGTATAAAGAGGCGGATTACGCCGATATCGAGGATGGCATCGACGCCAGCGACAAAGTGCCGGAAGGTGGTATCACCAAGAACGGCGTTACCTATGGCAAGAACCTGATTTCCGCTTACGACGACTATCTGTATATGCCGAAGACGGCTCTTGACAATAGCCTGTATGTGAAGGGATTCCCGAAGGAAAGCTTCATTTCGTTCAAGGTTACGCGTCCCGGTAACCTCAGTTTCATCCCGAGACTCAAGTCCGGAATAACCGTCATGCCGGAAATTACCGTCGGTCTCGTTACCACCAAGGCCAATGTGGATGATTTCGTATGGCTGT
The DNA here is from genome assembly GCA_017617495.1 of Bacteroidales bacterium. Lineage (GTDB taxonomy): Bacteria > Bacteroidota > Bacteroidia > Bacteroidales > UBA932 > Cryptobacteroides. The sequence continues at coordinate 25,308 of JAFZWD010000056.1, read as the reverse complement.
ACAACAAGAAACTTGAAGGTGCGGTTTCGAACTATACTTCCAAGAAGGAGGCCAACCGTATTACCGTGCCTGTAAGTTATGACGATATCTACGGTACCACCGTTACGCCGACAATCTATCTGTTCTGCACCAATTCCAACAGTGCAAAGGATCTGATGATTTATCCTGTAAGGTGGACAAAAACTGAAGACTATTAATGAAATCTTTACTGTTGTTTTTCCTCCTGGCTGCCGGGCAGCCTTCCGCGATGACGGATTCCGCCGTCGTGAGGAGCATTGCGGACCGTATTGTCGCCAATTACGACCATACCTACGTGTCCGGCAAGACAGGTAAAGAATACAAGGATGTGGCGGACATGCCCGCCGACGAGGAAATAAGGCTGAAGTCGAATTATGCCGCGTGGCATTATACCACCGGCATAATCAACTCGGCCCTGCTGCAGTATGCAGCCCTCACCGGGGAGGCGAAGTACGCCGAGCACACCGTAATGCATACCGACCGCGCCCTTCAGGAGTACGACAAGATTCGTCCGTCCGTCACTCCTACCGGCGACTGGCACCCGCATCACGGCCTGCGGCGCTTCGACGAACTGGATTTTGTGGGAACCGAGTGCGGTGCCATGATAGAGATGTCCGGCTGGTTCGGATTCAAGAAGTACGATTCCTGGATCGAGAAGGCGGCCGAGCATATCCGTCACGGACAGGCAAGGCTTGCCGACGGCACGCTCGTGCGTACCTGGCCGCAGAACAATACCCTCTGGGCCGACGACCTCAACATGGGCCTGTCGTTCATGACACGGTATGCGGTTAATTACGGCGACTCGCTGATGCTCAAGGATGCCATCCTGCAGGTGGACCGTTTCAACGAACACCTCTGGGACGACAAGGCCAAGCTCTACTGGCACGCTTACTATGGCGATTCCAAGACCAATGCAGGAGTCCACTGGGGCCGCTGCAACGGCTGGATAATGCGCGCCACGGTGGAACTGCTGGACTGCCTCGATCCCGAATCGGCGGACTTCGCCAGGATTTGCGGCTACCTCCAGCGCCAGGTGGACGGACTCCGCCCGCTGCAGCGCAAGAGCGGCATGTGGATGAACGTGCTGGACAAGAAATCCTATGAGGAGAGTTCCTGCACGGCCATCTTCGCCGGGGCAATCGCCCACGCTATCCGCAACAAGTGGATCGACACCGAGTATTCGGACATGGTATTCAGGGCCTGGGATGCTCTCAAGGACCACTATATCGTGAAAGGCCAGCTCAACAAGGTGTGCGTCGGCACGGGCATCATGGCAAGCGTCAAGGATTATGCTAGCCGCCCGACCAGGGACGGCGACACCCACGGCGCGGGCCTGATCCTGAGCACCGGCATGGAAGTGATGGCGATGAAGGAATTCCTTTCGGGTTCCTATTTCCTCTTCCTGCGCCCGACCTTCGAGTCCTGCAGTTTCGAGATGGACGCTAACGAGCCCATTCCCGGCCTGCGCGTGGAATACCGCAAGCTCGGCCAGGTGAAGTGGAACGAGGTGGACCCCCTGCTTTTCTACAAGCAGCAGGCCCAGCCCGGCTACCGCACCAGCATCCTGCGTCTCGAGGAAAACACAACCTATGAGTGCCGCGCCGTCGTGAACGGCTCGCAGCACGGCCTCACCCGCTTCCGCACCTGGAAGAGCGACGTGCCAGTGGCAAAGACCATCGTGCTAGATCCTAACAAGGTATCCTATCCTGTAAGGATCAACGTCAAGGGTACGCCCACCGCCTGGATCCGTTATACGGTTCCGGAAGGCACGGTGCTGGAGAACCGCGGAAAGACTCCGACCTTCATCATAGACGGGGCAAAGTACGTGATTCTCGAGGGCGTAGTGATGAAGGGCCCGAACATCCACGACGGAGCAATCCAGGTGAAGAACTCCGAGGGAGTCCGCATCATCAACTGCGAAATCAGCGATTTCGGCCGCATCGGCAAGATGCGTTTCGATATGAAGGGCAAACCCGCGATAGGGGACAAGACCATCAACTTCGACGGTGCCATCAACATCCGTGCGGGCAGTTCGAAGGTGGTCGTGGAGCGCTGCTACGTGCACGATCCTTCGGGCCGCACCAATTCGTGGCGCTACTCGCACCCTTCGGGCTCCGAAGCCGTCATAATGTACAAGCCGGACCATTCCACCGTGCTGCGTTACAACGACTTTATCGGAGGCGATCAGCACCGCTTCAACGATGCCGTGGAGTCCTTCGGTAACTTCGACGTGGACGGCGGCTTCAACCGCGACGCCGACGTGCACGGCAACTTTATGGCATTCTGCAACGACGACTGCATCGAGCTGGACGGCGGACAGCACAATGTGCGCTGCTTCAACAACCGCTTCGAGGCGTCGCTGGTGAGCGTTTCCATCCAGGGTTGCATGCAGAGCCCCTCGTTCGTCTACAACAACGTGTTCTCCGGACTCTGCGAGGAGTTCGGCCGCAAGGGCCTCTGCATAAAGGTGGGCAGCGGAAAGCACGGCCCCGAGGCCAGGGCTTTCATCAACGAAAACCTCTTCGGCCCCAGGAGCGGTGGCATCGGCTTCATGAACACCCTTTACCTGAAGGTATGGAACAACGTGATGAGCAAGGGCTGCGGCTTCGCCTGGCGCGATTCTTCGCCCCAGAGCGAGACCTTCGACAATATGATGAACGTGAACTACGACGAGAAGGACCTGCCGGAGATGTATCCCTTCCGGCCCTGCCCGTTCGTGCTTTCGCGTCAGCGCTACACCAATCCCGACGAGGAATTCAGTGTAACGCTCAAGGCTCTGCCCGAGCTTAAGGGCAGCGTCGACTTCAAGGTCCGCCAGAATACCGAGTTCGACTGGTTCGAGGTGACTCCTTCCAGCGGAACCCTGCACGAGGGCGAGGAAATCGAGCTGAAGGTTAAGCTTCTGTTCGACAAGATGCAGGCACGCCGCTACTATCGCGGAGCCTTCATCGTGCGCACGCCCGACGGCCTCTCGCGCCCGTTCACCCTTTATAAGGAGATGGTGGACTTCTTCCCTCCGTTCAAGGCCGAAAAGCCCGGCGACGTTGCAGTGTACCTGGACGCCTTCCATCCCGACATGGGCACGCCCGAGGTGATGAACACCAAGACTTCGCAGGGAGGCACTGCGGTGAATCTGCGCAAGGGAACCTACAATTCCCTCGAGTGGGATTTCGAAGTGCCCAAGACCGGACGCTACTACATCCTTCTGCACTGCAGCGGAAGGCCGTTCTGCGACATTACGGCGAGCGTGAACGACAGCGAGGCCAAGGTCAGCGAACACGAGTCCAACGACAAGTTCATGACCTGGTCCATCCTCAATCCCGGAGGAAACTTCAACAACAGAATCGTATACTACGACCTGGAGGCCGGCAAGACGCACAAACTGGTGCTCAGCCCCGGTACCAAGTCGCACAAGAGACAGATATTATTTGACGGCATAGTAATTACAGACAATCCAGAAGCATTTGAACCACGTTAGTATGAAAAAATACCTATTTGCAGCCCTCGCCCTTATGGCGACGGCCTGCCTCAAACCCGAAAAGTCGGTTGAACCCGATCCTTGCTACATCACCGTCTCCCTTCCCGCAACAGGCATAAAGACCTCGTGGAATACGGGCGAGAGGATTTCGGTATTGTCCTTTGAAGCCCAGGGCCTGACCACCTCCGACATGTTTGTCGCTACGGAGGCCGGCGGCACCGCTAAGTTCAAGGGCATTTATACCGGCGCCGACAAGGCGGACATCGTTATGGTTTACCCGGCGTTGGACCTCACCGGTCTGCAGCAGTTCGAATCCGAACCCCTGGCGGGCAATGACGGCGGTTATTTCCGTGCAGTCCGCAAGTACAACTATGTTACCGCTCTCCCGAGCCATGACATGGTTTTCGTCCAGGACAAGGACAACAGTACCGAGAATATCGACAAGTACTGGCTGATGACTGCCACTTCGAATTCGAAGGCTCTCACGGACAGTGCAGTTACCCTGAGTCCCAGGATGTCGATGCTCAAGCTGCAGCTCGGCGCCGCCAGCATCCCTGCCAACGACAAGGTGACCAAGCTCACGCTCAAGATGAGCGAAGGCAAGCCCTTCACGGACTACAGGGCCAGCCTGTCGCTGATCAAGGACGATGCCAGGTGGACCGCGAACGACGCCTCCGGCGAGTTCGAGATGAAGCTGGGCGATTTTGCTCCGACTGCCTCGCAGGTGACCCTCTATGTTCCGGTATTCCAGAACAAGGCGGACACCACGCTCGCGGGAGAAGCGGCACGCACACTCACCGTTCAGCTGTCGGGTGCAAGGGGGACCTACGTCTACGAATACCAGCATCCGATACCGGCGGGGTCGCCTGACTTCGACCTGGCTCCTGGAAAGCAGTTACTCATTTCGGGTACACTGTCGGAAAAAAAAATAGACCCGTCCCAGCCGGATCCTGAGCCGACTTATGTTCTTAACAAGAACGACCTTCTGAGCCCGGTAATATCGAGTTCATCAGGTCCTCTTGTGCTTGAGGGCAATCTGCTATACGCAGGTTCGGGCAACCTTATCAATATCTACGACATCAGCGAGAACCCCAAGGTGCCCAAGTCCGTGGGACAGGCTCAGATCAAGGGTAACTGCCGCCAGATGTGCGTATACGACGGCAAGCTCTTCGTCACCGCCCGCGAGAGCGGCGTGTGGATTTTCAGCCTTGCAGTTCCGACCAGCCCCACCCTGCTTTCGCGCTACGACGGAGTCGAACTTTCTACAGGCCTGGACGTGGCAGGCAACTGTATGTTCGTAGGTCAGCGCCAGACGGGCGTGGAGTTCGTGGATATCAGCAACCCCTCGAGGCCCCAGCATATCAGGGCCATCAAGACCAATGAGTCGCAGAGCGTCTTCTACAAGAACGGTTATCTCTATTCCGGAGAATGGTCCGGCGGCCTCATTACCATCTTCAAGGCGGGCGACCTCGGCAATATCCAGAAGCTCAAGACGGTAAAGCTCTGGGGCTTCGGCGACGGTGTGTGGGTTACCGGCAACAGGCTTTATGCTTCTACCGGCCACAATCCCCAGAACGATTCGCCTTATTCCGGCGAGGGCAACGGCCACGGCCTGGAAGTCTGGGATCTGAGCGACCCCGAGAATCCCTACCGTATTTCCCAGGTGAAATTCGACACCTTCTACAAGTCCGGCTCCGACTGGTGGATGAACCGCCCCTCCGGCGACGGCAAGACCGTTTTCTGCGGCGACGTCTACAATGGTTTTTACGTGGTTGACCTGACGGACGAAACCAAGCCGAAGATTATCGACAGCTGGTGCGACACTTCCAAGGAAAAGGGCAGCAACCATGCCGTGAACAGCCTTGCAGTGGGCGACGGCGTGCTCTATGTGAGCTGCGGCGGCATCTATGCGGTCTCCTGCCCCCGTGCGAACCGCACTGTCCGCGACAGGGGAACCCTTCCTACGAACTGGACATCCCGCTATACCTATTCGCTTCCTTCCGGTACCCACTTCAAGGCCTGGAAGCCCAGCCTCAGGGGCGCGGTTCGCGACGCGGCCATCTCGCCCGACGGCAACGCCCTGTTCGTGGGCTGCGGCCAGGCCGGCCTTGCGGTTGTCAAGCAGGATGCAAGCGGCAATCTTGTTACCGTTAAGGAATACCAGATTCCCTTTGCCGGCGGTGTTTCGGTGCTCGGCAACAGGCTCTATGTGTCCGAAGCCGAAAAGGGCGTGGGCGTCTACAAGATAGGCTCCGACAATTCCCTCACCAACGAAACCTACGTCAAGAGCCAGCTTGGCGCGTCCGACAAATACTGCTACAGCTACTGGCTTACCACTCCCAACGACAGGTTCCTGGTGAGCGCCAACAGGTATGCCGGATGGCAGTTCATTGCAATTACGGGAGCAACCGGAACGGCCACTCCCACCTTTACCTACAAGAACACGAAGAGTTCGAACGTGAACTACAATAAATACGTGTCCGAGAAAGTCTGCACCGATGCCGACGGAAATGAGTTCCTTCCTTATGCCACCCGTAACGGCCTCATCTGGGTAAGCCTCGGGAGCGCCGGTTCCGTTGGTATAGGTACGACAATCGAAACCGAGAAGAATTCCCTAACCGAAGGTGTGACCGAATTCAAGAACGGCAAGGCGCTCCTTACGCAGAGCAGTTACTTCAAGATTATCGATGCCAACGGCAGGACTTCTACCAAGCTGGGCACCGAAACCATCAAATCCGGTATTCCCCGCTGGGACGGAGGCGACAAGGTGCTCGTTTGCAACTACACCAGCATGAGGGTGAGTATGTACAATCTGGCCAATATCAACTCGCCAGTCGAGCTCTATACCGAGGAATTCTCGGCAGACAATGTGGGCGGATACCCCGAACCCGGCGGGTTCTGGAAGGGCAAAGCCATCGTGCCTTGCGGCTATCAGGGACTTTTAATGGAGAAATAAACCTTAAGAGATATGAAGAGAATCCTTTGTTTCGTATCGCTGCTGTTCTGCCTCGCGCCCGCCTTTGCGCAGACCTATGAGGTGGAGAACATCTCCGGCGAATTCGTAAAGAGCATCAAGCCCATCAAGGGGATGGAGAGGAGGGGAGCCAATGCAATGTGCATAGAGGGCAATATCCTGTATTGCGGGGCCGGCAAGACCGTCTACTGCGTGGACGTGTCGGAGCCCCTGAACCCCAAACCCCTTTCCAGCGTGGATATTTACGGCCTCGTGAGGCAGTTGGCCGTGCAGGACGGCTATCTCTATGCCTCCTGCCGCGAATCCGGCGCCTGGGTGTTCGACGTGCACGATCCCAATAACATCAAGGTGCTCAAGCGTTTCGACACCGTGGAGCTTGCCACCGGCATCGAGGTGTGCGGCAACGTGCTGTTCCTCGGCACCCGCCAGAACGGCGTGGAGTGCGTGGACATAAGCAATCCCGCAGATCCCGTGCACATCCGTATGGAGAAGACGCATGAGTCGCAGAGCGTCACCTATCGCGACGGACTCCTGTATTCCGGCGAATGGGGCGCGCACTGCATCACGGTCATCGACGCTCACGACATGGGCGAGCTCAAGACACTGCGCACCGTGAACCTCCAGGGGCACGGCGACGGCGTCTGGACCTGGGGCAAGTACCTCTATGCAGCCACGGGGCATCATCTTTCGACTCCCGACATGCCCTACAAGGAACGTGAGGGCAGGGGCCACGGCCTGGAGATATTCGATATCTCCGTGCCAGACAAACCCGCTTTCGTGGGCCGCGTGGGCTTCGACAAGTGCTACGTGCGCAGCAACGACTGCTGGACGCCGAGGCCCTGCTCCGATGGCAACTACGTGGTGGTGGCCGACACCTTTAACGGCTTCTACATCGTAGATACCCATAATCCGGCAGATCCGCAGATAATTTCGCGCCTGCAGTTCAAGGACTGGAAAGACCGCAAGGCTGCCGCCACATCTCTCGCCATCGGCGAAGGAGTGGTTTACATAAGCGTATCCGGCGGATGCGGCTTCTATGTGCTGGAGTGCCCGGACGCGCATCCCTGCGTCAAGGAAAAGGGTACGCCCCCGACTAACGCGGAGTACCGTTATCCCTACCAGACCTCAAAGGCCAGCCATTTCCGCGCCTGGAAGCCGGAGAAGTATTCGCCGGTCCGCGGACTTGCGGCCCGCAAGGACATCCTCTACGTGGCTCATTCCTACGGCGGACTCTCCATTCTGCGCAAGAGCAAGAAGGATTTCGAGGTAATCGGCACCGGCCCCATGGCCTATGCCGGCGACGTCAAGGTGGTCGGCGACATTCTCTGGGTGGCTGAAGGCCCCGAAGGACTGGCTGCCTACAAGATCGGCAAGGGCGCCGACCTCACTTTCATCGCCCGTTACAACGACTTCTTCAAGCAGGGCCCCAATGCCTGCTGCGTCTGGGTCTTCGCACCGACCGACAAGATTATCGGCGCGAACATGCGCTTCGGCAACTACTATCTGGACGTGTCCAATCTGCCGGAAATCAAGTTCAAGGCCTACTTCGAGGGCGGCGTCGGTTGGGATAAGTACTATGCCGACAAGGCCGACAGCAAGGGCTGGTACCCCGAAACCCGCCACCGCGACGCCATTTACTGGGTGAACCTTAACAGCGAGAAGATCGAGCGTGTGCGCGACGACGGCCTGGTGCCTAGCCTCGCCGACGGCGTGTGCCTTTTCCGCGACGACAAGTTCCTCACCTGCTCCAACAGGCAGATATTCATTTATTCCTCTTCGGAGATAGGCGACCCCAAGTACGGCGAGGGCAAGGGCTTCAGCGGCATGCCCGTCTGGGACGGCGGCAAGAAGCTCGGCCTAACGCATCGTCTGGGCAAGAAGATAAGCCTGGTGGACTATCCCGACGGCTACGATCCCATCGTGCTTTGGCAGGAGAATACCGAAGGCTATCCCGAGACCGGTATCTTCTGGGGCGGCAAGTTCTGCGTGCCCTGCGGCTATCAGGGACTCTTGATCGAAAAGTAATATGAAGAGGATACTGTTATTTGCGCTCAACGCGCTTCTGCTGCTTTCGCTGAGCTCCTGCGGCTCCTCCAAGGAAGAGAGCACCACGGCTCCGAAACCCGGCGGTAACCAGCAGTCCGCCGACCAGGTGATACCTCCTACCACGGTCACCGGCAAGGTTTATCTCGCAGGCGATTCGCTGGTGTGCATCTGGCCCGAGAGCAGCCGTCCCAAGAGCGGCTGGGGAGAGTATCTGCAGGCAGCCCTGGGCAACAGCCCCAAGGGCGCCGTCCCGAATGTAATCAACAAGGCCATCAGCGGACGCAGCACCAAGTCGTTCATAACCACGGGCGATTGGGATGCCTTAATTGCCCTGGTGGGGGAGAACGACCTCGTGCTTATCCAGTTTGCGGCCAACGACGGCTCTACCGGAGACAAGGGCTGCACAACCGAGGAGTATGCCGTGAACCTGAAGAAATTCATAAGCGAAACCCGTGCAAAGAATGCCTGGCCGGTGCTGGTTACGCCTCCCAACAGCCACTCATTCTCGGATACCGGTGCGCCCAAGAAGGTCTGGACCGGCTATACCAATACGATGCGCAATGTGGCAAGGGAGACCGTTACCGCCCTTGTGGACTGCCAGAATCTGGTTGTAGACTGGCTCAAGAAGACCGGTGCATCCGCCTCTGCAGAGTACTATATGGATGACAACGTCCACCTTTCCGACAAGGGTGCCGCCCTCTGTGCCGAAATGATTGCCACTTCCATGAAAGAAAAGGGCCTCTGGCCGTAATATAATTAATATAGGTATATGAAAAAACTGATAGCTATTTTACTCGCATTTGTCCCGGCGCTGCTCCTTGCAGCACCGACCAGGTGCATCATTCGCCTGAACGCCGACACCCCCGACCAGATCGTGGCCGCCGTAAAGGCCTTCGACAAGGAAAACATCCAGTTCGTACTTGAGCGCCAGGTGGCGAAGGACGACAGCCCCGAAATGAAGAGCGCCCTCGCCATGGTCATCTGGAAGAACGACGAACTCATTGCGGATCCCGCATCCTATCCCGACGTTCCCATAGTGGATACCGACGTGGACGGAATGGACGCCCTGATTGCCCGCGTAAAGGATGAGGAGTGGATTGTGAAGACCGCTTCCGTCTGGAAGAAGGTGCTTCGCGAAGAAGCCCGCACCTATGGCGGACACACCTATTACGTGGCCGCCGACGGTGACGACGCGGCCGACGGCCTCAGCCCCGAGACCGCATGGAAGTCGCTCGCTCAGGTTAACGACGCGGTGCTCGGCTTCGGCGACTCCGTCCTCTTCAAGAGGGGAGACGTCTTCCGCGGACATCTCGAGCCGCAGTCCGGCAGCCCGGAGCATCCTATCTATTACGGCGCCTACGGCGAGGGCGTAAAGCCCATCCTCGAGCCGTCCTGGGACGCTTCTTCGGAGGCCGACTGGGTGAAGGTAGGCCGCAGGCTCTGGAAGTGCGAGAAGCCTTCGCGCGACGAGCTCGGCAACGTTATCCTGAATCATGGCAAGAAGGGCTGCGCCCGCAAGGTGGACAGCCCCGACCAGCTGAAGGGCAGGGACCTGTACTTCTGCTGGGTGCGTGACGAGGGCGCCCTCTATATGGTAAGCCGCCGCAATCCCGCCAAGCGCTTCAAATCCATCGAGATGGCCGAGAAGCAGCATGTGATTATGGAGACCGACTGCCACGACCTCATCTATGAGAACCTCTGGCTACGCTATGGCGCGGCCCACGGCATCGGCGGCGAGCGCGTCAAGCGCATTACCGCCCGCGGCCTCGACATCAGCTACATCGGCGGAAGCACCCTTTATATCGACGACACGGGCCACGGCGTGCGCTATGGCAACGGCATCGAGTTCTGGAGCGCTGCCGAGGACGTGCTGGTGGAGAACTGCCGCATCTGGGAAGTCTGGGATGCCGCAATGACCAGCCAGTCGAACATCGACGGAGTGCTGCAGAAGAACATCACCTGGCGCGGCAACGAAGTCTGGAACAGCGAGTATTCCTTCGAGTACTGGCAGCAGGGCGACGGCGCCCGCACCGAGAACGTGCTGGTGGAGAACAACGTCTTCCGCGACGCCGGCAAGGGCTGGGGCCACAGGCAGCGCTGGAATCCCAACGCGGCGCACCTGATGCTCTACGACACCACCGCCGAAACCGTCAACTACGAAATCCGCGGCAATGTGTTCGGCAAGAGCAAGAATACCGTCATCCGCCTGTTCACGAGCTGGTATCCGCTGCTCAATATGCACGACAATACCTGGAAAGTGGGTTGCGGCAATCTTATCCGCTTCCACGGACGTCCGACTTCGGACCTTATCTACAAGTATCCCGACCGCCTGGACCGCACCCGCAACGACAGCCAGATCGAGATCGAGTCGCAGCTCGCCGAGAAGCCCGTTGTCCTGAAAGGCAAAAAGGGCTTGAAGCAGTTGAAGGAAATCTTTAATTTTGATTAAAATAATAAGCCAGGCTATCGAGTCTGGCTTATTATTTTGGAAATAGTACTGAATACTTCCCTCTGCGGGAACCGTTTCCCTTCCGGGTCACTGACCACCAGGTCGAAGGTCTCATTACGCATCTGGTAGCGCCCGACCTTGAAGAGGGCTTTGCTGCGCCGGGCCACATACTCGGCCTTGAAGCCGTTCTCCGGCAGCAGCGAGATAAAGAGCTCCACCTTGCGGCGCACGACGATGAGGCGTCCCTTGCGCACCGGCACTATCTCCACGGCGATGCCGTGGCTGTCGAAGAACCTCACCACGTCGATGGCGGTAGCTTCGAAGTCCGGGTCGTCGGCGCACAGCAGCACGGCGGCCTTCTTCACCTTGGAAAGGGGAGTGAAGCCGGTCTTGACGCGGCTGCCCAGGAGCCACAGGAGTATCGTCAGAAACAAAACCGTCAGCATCCCTTGCTCTTTTCTATGAGTTGCTTGATTTCCTCCTTGGCCACGCGCCAGCGGGGGATATCTATCTTGGTGCCGACCACCTCCACCACCTTGGCGGCTATTATGCTGCCCACCTCGGCGCATTCCTTGAGCGGGAGGCCCAGCGAGTGGGCGTAGAGGAAGCCTGCGGCGTAGGTATCTCCCGCGCCTGTGCCGTCGACGGGAACAGCCGGCCAGGCCGGGATGAAGATTTCCTGCTCCCCGTTGCGTGCCCAGCTGCCGTCCTTGCCGACCTTGACCACCGCAATCTTGCAGATACTGGAGAGCTCCGCGAGTGCCTCGCGCGGGTCGTCGAGTTTTGTGAATGCCTTGCTCTCGGTTTCGTTGGCAAATACTATGTCCACATATTTCTCCACCAGGTTATGCAGGAAGGCGCCGTTGCTCTCAACCACGTTGTAGGAAGCCATATCGATGCTGATGATACAGCCGGCGGCCTTTGCCATCTGCACGGCGCGGGCGATGAGTTCCTGGTTCTGCACCAGATAGCCCTCGATATGGAAGTAGTCGTAGCCCTGGAAGTACTCGGGCTTGAGGTCGTCCGGGCCCATTTCAAGTGCTGCGCCCATGTAGCTTGCGAAGGTGCGTTCGGCGTTGGCCCCTGTGATGAATACCATGCAGCGGCCGCTGCCCTTGGCGTCGTAGAGCATTGTGGTTTTTACTCCGAACTGCTCCATTGTGCTCTTGAACAGGTTGCCGAGTTCGTCGTTGCCTATCTTGCCGATGTAGCCGGAGCGCATGCCGAAGATTGCGCAGCAGGTGATCGTGTTGGCTGCGGAGCCTCCCGGCACGTATTTGACGCCGATTTCCTTGAGGTCCTGCCAGATGAGGTCGCCCGTTTCCTTGTCCACGTGCTGCATGCTGCCCAGCGGCAGATGGTATTTGCGCAGCAGGCTGTCGTCTGGCAGTATCGCCAGAATATCCGTCAGCGCATTTCCTATTCCTAATATTGATTTCATTCCCGTAATCTTGATTTCCCTTCCTTCCGTCATTGCCGACCCGATCGGCAATCTAAAATCAAACAAAAATAACAAATAATAACTAAATTTGTATGCTATGGGCAAAGCAGCCGGAAAAATACTCAAGTACGTCCTGTCCCTCGGACTGGCGGCGGTACTGGTGTACTTCGCCTGCCGCGGCATCGACTGGAAGGAATTCATGGTGGGCCTGCGCTCCACCCGGTGGACCTGGATGGTGCTGTTCTTCATCGCCTCCTACATGGCGGTGGTGTTCCGTGCGATGCGCTGGAAGCAGCTTCTCAAGCCAATAGCGCCCGACATTACTTACGGCCAGGTCTGGGACGCCTCCAACGTGTGCAACCTCACCAGCATCGCCATCCCGGGCTCCGGCGAGATCGTTCGCGCCGCGATGCTTTCTTCCGCAAAGCTTCCCTTCGTCAAGGTGCTCGGCACAATGGTTATGGAACGCGCCTGGGATTTCCTGGTGCTTTTCGCGCTGCTGATCGTGGCGCTCATCACAATGTGGGGACGCTTCGGCGGCTTCTTCGTGGATAATGTCTGGCATCCCATCACGGACAGGACCATAGTGGTCTGGCTGCTGCTCTTCCTGGTCGCCCTCGGTGCATTTGCAGTCTGGGTAATCTGGCACTGGAAGGACCGGGTGCCCCTTTTCGGCAGGATTGCCGGCTATATTTCCGGAGGCCTCGAGGGACTTGCGAGCTTCGGTAAGATGCGCAATAAGCTGCTATTCCTGCTCTACACCGTGGCAATCTGGACCATGTACACCGCTATGACCTGGACCGGCCTCAAGGCAGTGCCCGCGCTGGCGGACCTGTCGGTCGCCGACGCCCTCTTCGTATCGGCCATAGGCAACTTCGCCTCCATAGTCCCCGTGCCCGGCGGCATCGGCGCATATCACTACCTCATCCGCATGACGCTCACCTCGCTTTACGGCGTCACCGAGGAAATCGGCCTGCTCTTCGCCACCCTTGCCCACGAGGCCCACGCAGTCGTTTCCCTGGTACTCGGCATCTGGTCCTACTTCCGCCGCGTGGTCGTCTCCCCCAAGGCCTGACGTTTTGGTTTCGCCAGTCTTTTCTTTGCAGGATTTTGATTATATTTGCAACCCCTAACGGTTCCGTAGCTCAGTTGGATAGAGCAACAGCCTTCTAAGCTGTGGGTCGCGCGTTCGAGTCGCGCCGGAATCACACGCAGAGCATAAAGGATGCAGGCAAGGCGCCCACGACATTGTCGTCGGGCGCTATTGTTTAATGGGACTGACGGTGAAAGCTTGCTTTCAAACCGGTCAGTCCCTTAAACAATCCCCGGTCTCCGGGGCCTTGCCTGCATCCTTTATAAGCGGCCCCCGGCAGGGGAGAGTGATGTGGCCTCCGAAGGAGGGCAAATCACGAAAGCCACGGCAAAGCGCCGTGGCTTTCGCGATTGTGGAGGGACCTTTTGCATTTTCGCCCGTTTTTGTAAAAGGTCCCGGTCCTGCCTGTTGCGTTTTGGGCGAGGTCTGCTATTTGGGCGGGTACCTCGCCCGCCCAAAGTGCCCTGCAGGTACCTGAGTGGCCGTTCCCCTGGGCGAGGTCCCTGGCATTTCTGCAGACCTCGCCCACTAAAGGCCCTCTGAAAGACAGAGGGGCCTGATTTTTTGTGCATGCAGAAAGAGCTAGGAAATCCCCATTTATGATGAGTTGAGAATCATCACCATTTGGGATTTTATCTGTTTGCCGTGAGCTCTACCTTTGCCACGACAAACAGATTTGATATGAAAAGACTACTTTTATTTGCGGCGACAGCGCTTCTTTGCCTCAGCCTTCAGGCCAGAAAGGCCCTTGTGGTTATTGCACACGGTTCCCCATCGAACAATTGGAATAAGGAGGTACTTGCACTGGAAGGCAGGTTGGACCGCCTCGCCATACCCGGCATCAGTTATAAGCGCGTCGCGCTGATGGAATTCGCGCAGCCGAACATCGCTTCGGTAATCCGCGACTGCGAAAAGCAGCAGATAGATACGGTCTTCGCCCTGCCCCTCTTTATATCCCCCTCGGGTCACGCGGAGGACGATATTCCCAATCTTCTCGGGCTCAAGTTCGATCCTGCGGTCCATCGCGAACTGGCGGCGGAAGGAGCCGAGTTCGTACATACGCAAATCCGTATTGTGGTGGGCCCTACTCTCATCGGGTCCGGGGTTATCGAAAAGGCTTTGTCCGAGAGGGTGAAGGCGCTTTCCTTCAATCCCGGCGAAGAGGCGGTAGTGCTTCTTGCCCACGGCGATCCGGACCGCATCGGTTTCTGGAACTCTCTTCTCGACAGATGTTCCGAAGTGTTGAAGACACAGGGCTTTGACTATGTCGACTGTCAACTGGTGGGAATGGGCCAAAACTTCGCAAAAGACGTGAAGCCTCTTCTCGCCCGCGCATCCAAGGCAAAGGGAAAGACTATCGTGCAGGGAATCTACCTTGTATCCGGAGTCGGCTCGATGGCTAAGATGTCCGGAATGGGCGGCGCAGGGAATCCCAATATAATATATGGAAATGCCGGAATCCTGCCCGAATCGGCAGATGACGTGATGGCCTGGATAGAAAAGGCGACGGAAGAATGGCTGGCTGCAAAATAGCGCTGGCAGGCCTTCTGGCTCTGTCTCCGATGCTTGCGTCGGGGCAGGAAAGCCAGATGGACAGCACCTTGAAGCTTGATGCGGTGGTGGTGACGGGCACACGCACGGAGAAGAGACTTTCCGAGGCTCCGGTGCTTACCACGGTCGTCACCCGCAGGGAAGTGGAGAAGGCAGGCGCGACCTCTTTCCTCGAAGCCCTGGAGGACAATATCCCGGGAATCGTGACCGAGGCCAACGGCATGGGCAACAATCTGCGCATCAAGGGCTTGAACAGCCGCTATATACTGTTTCTGGTAGATGGCGAACGCCTCGTTTCCGAGGGCGCGGGCGGCAATGTGAACCTGGACCAGATCGATGTGAACAGCATCAGGCGCGTCGAGGTTATCAACGGCGCGGCATCAGCCCTTTACGGCTCCAATGCCGTCGGAGCGGTCATAAATATAATAACGAGGGAGCCGGAAGATACGTTCAGCGCAGGCGTGGATGTCAAGTACAAGAGCCATAATACTTTGAACGCCCGCGCATTTGCCGAGTCCGCCTTGCAGCGGATGAAGACGCAGGCAAGTATCTTCCGTAATTCCTCGGACGGTTTCGGCGGTAATGGGAAAGGTGCCTATGCGGCGAAGTATGCAGACTGGGGCGGAAACCTTAAACTCGGTTTCCGCTGGCCCGGCCGGGTGGATGCCAACGTGAGCGGACGCTATTTCCGCCACGAGTCATTCAATCCCGAGGGCAGCCTGAACACAACGCATCCGCTCACGCACACCCTTTCGCTCGGAACTGACAGCGGTTATGCCTCCAAGGATTCCCGCTACCGCCTGAAAGCAAGCGTAAACTTTGACAAATACTACGATATGGACTGGTATGAGCGCAATGCGGAAGCTAAACTGGCAAATACCGCCTCATATATATCAACCCGCATCCTGAATACCCTCAATCCCAGCGAAAAATGGGAGATTGTGGCAGGAGCGGAGCAGAATCACGAGGAGAATTATGCCACCAGGACGCTGGGCCCGGAACCTACCCACAAGGCGCTTGACGATATAAATTTGTTCGGTCAGGCGCAGTGGACTCCGCTCGCCGGCTTCGATATAGTGGGAGGAGGAAGATTTACCCACAACTACCAGTTTGGTTCGGTCGCCACCCCGAAGCTCTCGCTGATGTACCGGCGGAAAGACCTTACCCTCAGGGCCGGCACCGGAACCGCATTCCGTGCGCCCAGCATCAAAGAACTGTATTATAACTTCGACCACCAGGGAATGTTCTGGGTTTACGGCAACCCCGATTTAAAACCGGAGCACGGCCTTTACAATTCGGTTTCGGCGGAATACAATGGGGCCAGCGCGTATGCATCGGCCACGGCCTACCGTAACGACATCCAAAACAAGATTACCCAGTACGAATCGGTGAACACCCTCGGCGGCCTGGAAAAATACTATAAGAATGTGAGCAGCGCCACCATCATGGGCATCGATCTCAACATCTCGCTCATCTTCTGGAAGCATCTGTTCCTGAAGGGCAGCTACAGCCTCTGCGATGCCGAGGACAATGCCACCGGGGATCAGCTCTCCGGCAACGTGCGCCACAGCGGCACGGCATCCGCCACATGGAACGGGATGTTCTTTCACGGCCCATGGTCGCTTCAGCTTGCCGGCCGCTTCAGTTCGCCGAGGCTTTACCAGAGCGATGGCGAGAAGGCGAACTCAAAGTCGTACAACATCTGGAAAGCAACCTTTACCAAGCAATTCCGGCTTGGGCGCAACATTCTGGAAATGACCCTCAAATGCGACAACATCTTCAATTTCAAGGATGCGACCTTTATCGATCCGGGAAGACAGTATCTCGCAGGAATCAGATATACATTCAAATAATAACAATATGAAAAACAGTATTATCCTTACACTCATTGCGTCCATCGCAACGCTGATGTTCGCAGCCTGCGAAAAAGAAAACAAGACCTCAGTCGAAGCTGAAGAAGCCTATATCGAAGCAACTTCCAAGACGACATGGACCTACTTCTCCCTTTCCAATGGCAAGACTGTGGGTACCGGCGAAGAAAACGATACGGACAATGCGGCCTGGGCGGCACGTACCGACTGGGACCTTGCTGTATGCCGTTATAATGTGCGCACCAACAGCGGTGCGGCCACTTCAGTGAATGCCAAAGGCGGAGTTTATGTGTCCGACAAGAGCTTCAGCGAGCTGAAAAGCGTCCCGAAGGATGCGAAATTCTCGGAAGACAAGGTGGTGACCTCGTCAGGAATGGGCGGAACCACTTCGGTAGTACAGTCCATTGCGACGGTAATTGAATTCATGACCAATGAAGACGGCAGCAAGGTTATGCCTCCGGTTTACCTCAAGGCTCCGGTGTACATCTTCCGCACTGCCGACGGATCCGCTTATTTCAAAGTGGAATTCACCCAGTATCAGGACGAAAACAAGGTCACCGGACACGTCCGCTTCAATTTCGCGAAACTTAGCGACTGAATGCTTCCTTCAGTTCGTCGAGGTGCTGGGTGTAGACCTCGCGGGGGGAGCAGCCGTGCTTCTTGCAGAGGGCGGCGGCAACTGCCACGACCTCACCCATCTGCCCGGTGACATTCTGCACCCTGGTGGAGGCCAGCGCGATGTGGGATACGCTCACCTGGCGCCCGGCCATGAACATGTTGTCCACGTTAACCGAGTACAGGCACCTGTAGGGGATGCGGTAGTGCGGCGGAAGCTGGTCTTTGCGCAGATACTTGGCCGAAGTTCCCAGGTCGCTGAAGTAGTGCTTCATCGTGGAGAAGAACTCCTCCTTGGGGAAGTAGAAGGTATTCTTGGGCGTGGGGAAATGCTGGTCGATTGAGTACGAGCCGTAAACGATGGCGTCGTCGTACTTGACATAATTTCCCTCGATGTCCTGCTGCACGAAGAATACGTCGCCCAGCAGACGGCGCGATTCGCGCTTGCCGGCTATATGGCTGAGACTGGCAAGTGCCAGGTTTGTGTAGACTTCCTTGTCGACGCTCTTGTTCTTGAGGAAGGACCAGTTGCCGTAGATTGCGCGGAAGAGGTAGTCGCGGATAAATTCGGCCTCGGCAATCTGGTCGTGCCAGAAGCCGGCCTCCCACCAGTTGCTGCCCTTGGTCACCTTCTCGCAGGAATCCTCGTTAACCTGGATTGCCCAGGGGCAGTCGGGGAACGAAACAGGCTCGTCCATCTTCTTTGTAGCCCAGGGCGTGGAAGCGCCCAGAACCATGTTGTCCGGTCTGTCCGGGGCGAGGGTTTCACGCGTGCTGGCGCGCATTTCGCGGCCCATCATGAATTCGGCACCTGCCAGGAAGCCGAGGTTGCCGTCGCCGGAGCAGTCCGCAAACACGGGCGCCGCAAACTCAAGTTCCTCGGAAGTCTCGATATGCTTTGCGGTAACCGACACAATGCGCGAGCCGTCCATCTTCACCGCGAACATATGCATGTTAGGGAAATACGAGAGGTTGGATTCAGCCTCGATAATGCGGTAAACCCTGTCGCCTGTAAGGTAGATGTCCTTGATCTCGCCGGTAACATTGCCGAGCTTCACATAAGGCGCCACGTTCATTTTGCCGCTGGCGGGAATGCGCATCTCCACGCTGTTGTTGCCGCCTGGCACGGGCCTGTCGTGAATGACGGCCACCTTAAGCCCCTCGCGTGCAGCCTTCACTCCGGTCACGATGCCGGCAAGGCCGCCGCCCACCACAACCAGGTCGAACTGGGCGCTCTTAGGCTTTGCGGGGAGGCCAAGCATCTTCTTGCGGTATGCCTGGAGGGCCTTGAGGTCATTGGGAAGACTGGTCGCCTGATTGCGCACCAGCACGACCGCGTCGCACCTGCCCTCGAATCCGGTGAGGTCGCAGAGCTCGACGGTTGCATCCGCGCTTGCGGCATTAAAGCTTCCGGCATATTCCCAACCCCACTGCTTGCCTGTGCCCAGGGTATTCTCCAACTGCTGCCCGTTGACGGCTATCTTGAAGAGGCCCGGCCCCTGCTCGATGCCCCAGGGCGCGCACCAGTTCCAGGTGCGGGCATACACATGCCACTGGCCCTTCTTGGGCAGCTTGACGCTGGTGCTGGCGTTCTCCACCGGAGTTCCCAGCCCGTGCGCGAGCAGGAAGGGCGAGCCCATCTGGTCCATGAACTGCTGGTCCACCAGCCATCCGCCCTTCTGCGCGAAGGCCTCTGCCTCCAGCAGTACGGCATCCTTGCTCTGAGCAAGCGCCAAAGAGCAGGAAATCAGGGAGAAAAGTGCGATTGAAAATAGCTTTTTCATATTTCAGTGTTATTAGATCAGCGAAATTGCGCCGAAAACTCCCATCGACGCGGCAAACATTATGGCTCCGGCGAGGATTACGCCGAGCATTATAAAGAGCACGCTCTTGCGGAAGTCCATATTGAGGATGCTTGCAGCCAGCGTGCCGGTCCATGCGCCCGTGCCCGGCAGGGGGATGCCCACAAAGAGCAGCAGCGCGATGTAGAGCCCGCGGCCTGCCTTCGCCTCGAGCTTGCTACCGCCCTTGACGCCCTTTTCCAGGCACCAGCGGCAGAATCCGCCGATAAGGCGCTTGTCCTTTCCCCATTCCAGCACCCGCCTCGCGAAGAGGAAGATGAAGGGGACGGGAATCATGTTGCCCACGACCGCAATCAGGCAGCTCTGCCACAGGGGCATGCCGAAGCCTACGGCGTAGGGAATCGCTCCGCGGATTTCGATGAGCGGGACCATCGAAATCAGCAGCACTATGATGTACTTTTTGAGCATATTAAATGTTCAATTCCAGTTCCACAGGGCAATGGTCCGAGCCGAAGACATCGTTGAGGATGTCCGCGCCGGCAATCTTGTCGCGCAGGCTGTCGGACACCAGGAAATAGTCGATTCTCCAGCCTACATTCCTTTCGCGCGCCGCCATCCGGTAGCTCCACCAGGAATATTTGGCTTCGCCGGGATGAAGGCTGCGCCAGGTATCTACGAAGCCGGATGCCAGCAGGGCGCTCATTTTGCCGCGCTCCTCATCGGAAAAGCCCGGGTTAAAGTGGTTTGTGTCCGGGTTCTTGAGGTCGATTTCCTCGTGGGCGACGTTCATGTCGCCGCAGATAACCACTCCCTTGCGCTCGGCAAGTCCGCACACATAGTCGCGGAAGGCATCTTCCCAGGACATCCTGTAATCCAGCCTCTTGAGCTCGGGCTGGGCGTTGGGCACATAAACGTTTACCAGGTAGAACTCCGGCATTTCGAGAGTTACTATACGCCCTTCGGTGTCGTGCTCCGGAATGCCCATGCCGTAAGTGACGGCGAGCGGCGTATGCTTCGTGTAGATGACGGTGCCGCTGTAGCCCTTCTTCTCGGCATAATTCCAGTACGACTGGTACCCAAGGAACTCCAGATCTATCTGGCCCTCTTGCAGTTTGGTCTCCTGCAGGCACACGAAGTCGGCATCGAAGCCCTCGAAGATCTCCGAGAACCCCTTGCCCGCCACTGCCCGCAGGCCGTTTACATTCCAACTGATTAGTTTATAGACCATTCAGCTCCGTCCTTAGTATCTTTGACTGTAATGCCGAGAGCTTTCAGGGCATTGCGGATGGCATCGGAGGCGGCCCAGTCCTTGGCGGCCTTGGCCTTGGCGCGCTCGGCGAGCACCATATCCATAAGGCCGGCAATCACCTTGCCGGAACCTGCCTCGGAAGCCTCCTCGTCGCGAAGTCCGAGCACCCCGAACACTATGTCGTCGAAAATCTGCGCCAGCGTATCGACATCTCCCTTGCTGAGGCTCAGCTGACCGGCCTTCGCCGAATTGATCAGGCGCACCGCCTCGAAGATCTGCGACAGCGCGACGGGGGTGTTGATATCGTCGCAAAGCGCCTCGTAGACTCCCTCGAACACCTTCTTCACCTCTGCATTGTCGGCAGGGCAGCTGTCGGGAGCGACGGCTTCGGAAAGCTCGCCGTAAGGGAGAGCGGGCTCGGTGCGTCCGGCCATCGCGTAGAGGTCCTTGGCCGCCTGCATTACCTTGCGGTAGGCCTTCTCGGAGGCCAGCAGGGCCTCGTTGCTGAAGTCCAGGGTGCCGCGGTAGTGGGCCTGGAGAATGAAGAAGCGCACGGTCATGGGGCTGTAGGCCTGGTCGAGCTTCGGATGGTCGCCTGCGAAAAGCTGCGGCAGGGTAATGAAGTTGCCGAGGCTTTTGCCCATCTTCTGACCGTTGATGGTAATCATATTGTTGTGCACCCAGTAATGAACGCCCTGGGTGCCGCGGGCCGCCTGGTTCTGAGCTATCTCGCACTCGTGGTGGGGGAAGAGCAGGTCCATGCCGCCGCCGTGGATGTCGAATTCGTGGCCGAGATACTTCTCGCCCATAACCGAGCACTCAAGGTGCCAGCCGGGGAAACCTTCGCTCCAGGGGGACGGCCAATGCATAATGTGCTCAGGCTCCGCCTTCTTCCAAAGAGCGAAATCGAAGGGGGCCTTCTTGTCGCTCTGGCCGTCGAGGCTGCGCGTGCCTTCGAGAGTTTCGTCGAGGTTGCGGCCGGAAAGTACTCCGTAGTGGTAGTCCTTGTTATACTTCTCCACGTCGAAATACACGCTGCCGTTGCTGATATAGGCATAGCCTGCGTCCAGAATCTTCTTGACGGTCTCGATCTGCTCGATAATATGGCCTGAAGCCCTGGGCTCGATTGACGGGGGCGCCACGTTCAGCAGACGCATGGCCTCGTGATAGCGCAGGGTGTATGCCTGCACCACCTCCATCGGCTCAAGCTGCTCGAGGCGGGCCTTCTTTGCAATCTTGTCCTCTCCCTCGTCGGCATCGTGCTCCAGATGTCCCACGTCGGTGATGTTGCGCACGTAACGCACCTTGTAGCCCAGATGTCTCAGCAGTTTGAAGAGCACATCGTAGGTAACTCCCGGGCGGGCATGGCCCAGATGTGCGTCGCCGTAGACGGTAGGTCCGCACACATACATCCCCACCCGGCCCTCGTTTATGGGCCGGAAAATCTCCTTCTTGCGGGAGAGCGTATTTGTAAGTCGAAGTTCGCGCATTGACTGTAATTGTTATAACTTGTAAATATACCACTAATTCGCTGCAATTGCAAAAATGCACAAAAAATCAGGCCCCGCATTGCTGCGAGGCCTGAAAAGTATTGTGAAGGACTTGGCCTACAGATCCATGAGCTGGCTCTGAACGGTTTCGTCCTTGCGTCCCACTACGATATCCTGGTAGTCCTTGAGACCGGTACCGGCAGGAATCAGGTGTCCGCAGATAACATTCTCCTTGAGGCCCTCGAGGTGGTCGACGCGGCCGCGGATGGCGGCTTCGCTGAGCACCTTGGTGGTCTCCTGGAAGGATGCGGCGGAGATGAAGCTCTCGGTCTTGAGGGCTGCACGGGTGATTCCCTGGAGTATCAGTTTCGCGGTGGCGGGTTCTGCCTTGCGGGTCGACATGACCTTGAGGCCCTGACGCTGCAGCGATGCCTGCTCGCTCTGGAGTTCGCGCTCGGTAATGAGCTGTCCCTCTTCGAAGCGGGTGCTGTCGCCGGGAGCGAGGACAAGGTGCTTGCCGTAGATGGCGTCGTTGACGTCCATGAACTTGGTCTTGTCCACAAGCTCCTCAGGCAGGAATTCGGTATCGCCCGGGTTGGTGATTTCCACCTTGCGCATCATCTGGCGCACGATGATCTCGAAATGCTTGTCGTTGATCTTCACGCCCTGCAGACGATACACGGCCTGAATCTCGTTGACAATGTATTCCTGGGCTTTGACCGGGCCGAGGATGGCGAGGATGTCCTGAGGCGATACGCCGCCGTCGGAGAGGGGAGTACCGGCCTTCACATAGTCGTTCTCCTGCACAAGGATCTGCTTGGTAAGGGGAACGAGGTAGTGCTTTTCGATACCGCTCTTGTTGCGGACGGTAATCTGGCGGTTGCCGCGCTTGACCTCACCCATGATGACTTCGCCGTTGATTTCGGAAAGTATCGCGGGATTGGCGGAGCTGCGCGCCTCGAACAGTTCGGTAACCCTGGGCAGACCGCCGGTAATATCGGAGGCCTTGCCGATTGCACGGGGTATCTTGATGATGATGTCGCCAACCTTGACTTTTGCGCCGTCTTCCACGGTGATGTGGGCTCCGACAGGCAGGTTGTACTGCCTTACGGTGTTGCCCTTGCCGTCGAGGATATGCAAAGTAGGGTTCTTGGTCTTGTCCTTGGACTCGACAATCACCTTGTCGGAACTCATCGAGAACTCGTCGGCGCTGTCCTTGCGGTAGGTAACGCCCTCGATAAGGTTCTCGAAGGCCACCTTGCCGGCGATTTCCACGAGGGTACTCGCATTGTAGGGGTCCCACTCGCAGATGCGCTCTCCCTTCTTCACCTTGTCGCCGTCCTTCTTGTAAAGCACGGAGCCGTAAGGGATGTCGTACTGGGAGTAAGCATAGCCGGTATTCTCGTCCACGATGCGCAGTTCGGTCATACGGCTTACGACTACTGTCTCGGGGCCGTCTTCGCCTTCGCGCTCGATGGTACGGAGTTCTTCGAACTGCAGCTTGCCGTCGTACTTGCTGTCGATGGACGAATCCACGACGCTACCACCGGCGGTACCACCGACGTGGAAGGTACGAAGAGTAAGCTGGGTTCCCGGTTCACCGATGGACTGTGCGGCGATGACGCCCACCACTTCGCCCTTCTCAACCATTCGGCTGGTGGCGAGGTTGCGGCCGTAGCACTTGGCGCACACGCCGTGGCGGCACTCGCAGGTAAGGACGGAACGGATCTCGACCTGCTCGATGGGAAGGCTGTCGATGAGGGCTGCCTCCTTCTCGCGGATTTCCTCTCCTGCGTGCAGGATAAGCTCTCCGGTAAGAGGGTTGAAGATGTCGTGCACGGATGTGCGGCCGAGGATCCTCTCTCCGAGAGTCTCGACGACTTCGTCCTTGTTCTTGATAGCCGTAGCGATGAGTCCGCGGAGCGTTCCGCAGTCTTCTTCGGTGACGATGATGTCGTGCGACACGTCCACGAGACGCCTTGTCAGGTAACCTGCATCGGCGGTTTTGAGGGCGGTATCGGCAAGACCTTTACGGGCACCGTGGGTGGAGATGAAGTACTCGAGCACGGTCATACCTTCCTTAAGGTTGGAAACGACCGGGTTCTCGATAATCTCGCTGCCGGCAGCGCCGCTCTTCTGGGGCTTGGCCATAAGGCCTCGCATACCGCAGAGCTGCTTGATCTGCTGGGTTGAACCACGGGCACCCGAATCGAGCATCATATACACGGGGTTGAAGCCCTGCTGGTCGGCGGAAATCTGCTTTTCGACGATGCCGGAAAGCTTGTTGTCGATGGCCGTCCAGAGGTCGATCACCTTGTTGTAACGCTCGTTGTTGGTGATGAAGCCCATCTGGTAGTTGCTCTTGATATCCGCAACCTGCTTGTAACCGTCTTCGATGAGCTTGTATTTCTCGTTCGGGATGATGACATCGCCGAGGTTGAAGGAAATACCAGCCCTGAAGGCCTGGTCGTAACCGAGGTTCTTGATATCGTCGAGGAACTTCGCGGTGCGCGTCACACCTGTGTTCTTGATAACGTCCGTAATAATCTTACGGAGGGCTTTCTTGCCGAGCACCTCGTTGACGAAGGGCACCTCATCGGGAACGTACTGGTTGACGATGATGCGGCCTGCGGTGGTCTCGACGAGCTGGAAGCCCTTGGATTCGTCCTGCTTGTCCACGGGGATGCGGACCTTCACTGCTGCGTGCATCTCGATGGCCTTCTCGTTATAGGCGATGATGACCTCTTCGGGGCCGTAGAAGGTGAGTCCTTCTCCCTTTGCGCCGGGACGGATCTTGGTAATGTAATAGAGGCCGAGCACCATATCCTGCGAAGGAACCGTGATAGGGGCGCCGTTGGCGGGATTGAGGATGTTCTGGCTTCCGAGCATAAGCAGCTGGGCCTCCATGATGGCGGCGTTGCCCAGAGGGAGGTGAACTGCCATCTGGTCACCGTCGAAGTCGGCGTTGAAAGCCGTACATGCGAGCGGGTGGAGCTGGATGGCCTTGCCCTCGATCATGCGGGGCTGGAACGCCTGGATACCGAGCCTGTGAAGGGTAGGTGCGCGGTTGAGCAGCACGGGATGTCCCTTCATCACGTTCTCGAGGATGTCCCAGATGACCGGATCCTTGCGGTCGACGATCTTCTTGGCGCTCTTGACGGTCTTCACTATGCCGCGCTCGATGAGCTTGCGGATGATGAAGGGTTTGTAGAGTTCTGCCGCCATGAACTT
>JAFZWD010000055.1 GCA_017617495.1 Bacteroidales bacterium | reverse complement strand
GGCATGCTCGGCGCAGGATGCCAGCACCGTGTCGATAAGATCCACCACCTTGGGCATATCCGCCTCCACGAAGCCGCGCGAGGTTATCGCAGGCGTACCTACGCGCACACCGCTGGTCTGGAACGGGCTGCGGCTGTCGAAAGGCACCATATTCTTGTTCAGGGTGATATCTGCCTTGCCGAGCTCGTTCTCCGCCATTCGTCCGGTGACGTCGGGATACTTGCTGCGAAGGTCGATGAGCATCAGATGGTTGTCGGTGCCGCCGGAAACCACCTTGTAGCCAAGCTTCAGGAACTCGGCGCACATTGCCTGCGCATTCGCCTTAACCTGCTTCTGATACTCCACGAACTCGGGCTGCAGTGCCTCGTTGAAGGCCACGGCCTTCGCCGCGATGACGTGCTCGAGCGGGCCGCCCTGCACCCCCGGGAAGACGCTGGAATCCAGCACCGCGCTCATCATCTTCACCTCGCCCTTGGGGGTTGTGCGCCCCTGCGGGTCGGGGAAATCTTCTCCCATCAGGATGATGCCGCCACGGGGACCGCGAAGCGTCTTGTGGGTGGTGGAAGTTACGATGTGGGCATATTTGACGGGATTCTGCAGGAGGCCTGCGGCGATGAGTCCGGCGGGATGCGCCATGTCTACCCAGAGCAGGGCCCCTACCTTATCACATATAGCGCGCATGCGCGCGTAATCCCACTCGCGCGAGTATGCGGAGGCCCCGCCGATGATGAGCTTGGGTTTATGCTCGAGGGCGAGGCGTTCCATATTGTCGTAGTCCACCAGGCCGGTCTCGGGATCGAGCCCGTAAGCGACGGCCTTGTAGAGGATGCCGGAGGCGTTGACCGGCGAGCCGTGGGTGAGATGTCCGCCCTGCGAGAGGTCGAGTCCCATGAAGCAGTCGCCCGGCTTGAGCACCGCCATTATCACGGCCATGTTGGCCTGGGCGCCCGAGTGCGGCTGGACGTTTGCCCAGCAGGCGCCGTAAATCTGCTTGAGGCGGTCGATGGCAAGCTGTTCGATCTTGTCCACCACGACGCAGCCGCCGTAGTAGCGCTTGCCGGGATAGCCCTCGGCGTATTTGTTTGTGCAGACGGAGCCCATGGCTGCCATGACTTCGTCCGTAACATAGTTTTCAGATGCGATGAGTTCGAGGCCGCTGCGCTGGCGGGCGGCTTCTTCTTCGATTAATTCGAAAATGCGGGAGTCCTTTTTCATAACTTACAAATATAGCAAAAAATGGTTAATTTTGCCCCGATGAAAGACCGAAAACTCATTGCCGCGGAGATGGGCCGCCTGCGTCCGGAAGAGTATGCAGGAGCCGCGCCTTCGGGCATAGCGGTGGTGCTGGACAATGTGCGCAGCGCCTACAACGTCGGCAGCATTTTCCGCAGCGCCGACGCCTTTCATGTCGACCGCATAGCCCTCTGCGGCATCTGCGCCCTTCCGCCTTCGGCCGAAATCCATAAAACAGCTCTCGGCGCAGAGGACGTCGTCCCCTGGGAACACTTTGCCGATACCCTCGACGCAGTCGCCGCCCTCCGCGCCGACGGCTACACCGTTGTCGCCGTCGAGCAGACGGAACACTCCCTTAAACTGGCGGCGAGAGAAGGTCCCCCTTCGAAAACCTGTGCCACCCTCGGCATCATAAGAGGGGGGACCTCGCAGCAAAGCGGAGAGGTGGGGCCGAGCGGATGCGAGGCGGTTTTCGGAGGGGTTCCTTCGGAAGCCGCAGATAGCAAGTATGCGTTCGTGTTTGGCAACGAAGTTGACGGGGTGCAGCAGGCGGTGGTCGACGCCTGCGATTTCACAATAGAAATCCCGCAGCACGGCACCAAGCATTCGCTCAATGTAGCCGTAACTGCGGGAATCGTTCTATTCTCCGCTTTTACTTATCCTGCTCGATAGCAGCCTGAGCTGCGGAGAGACGTGCGATAGGCACGCGGAAAGGAGAGCAGGACACGTAGTCGACACCAACCCTGTTGAAGAACTTGATGGAGTCGGGATCGCCGCCGTGCTCGCCGCAGATACCGCACTTGAGGTCTGCGCGCTTGCTGCGTCCGTTCTGGATACCGTACTCGACCAGTTTGCCGACACCCTTGGTATCGATGGTCTGGAACGGATCGGCATCGAGAATCTTATTGCCGAGGTAGTCGCCCATGAAGGTTCCCACATCGTCGCGGCTGAAACCGAATGTCATCTGGGTAAGGTCGTTGGTACCGAAGCTGAAGAACTCGGCGGTACGTGCCATGCGGTCGGCGGTGAGGGCTGCACGGGGGATCTCGATCATAGTACCGAAGTGGTAGTCGATCTGAGCGCCGTATGCGCCTTCGACCTCCGCCTTCACGCGGTCGCAGATAGCCTTCTGGAAGCTGAGCTCACGTGCGGAAACGGTCACGGGGATCATGATTTCCGGCTGAGGGTGCAGGCCTTCCTTCTGGAGTTCGGCGGTAGCCTGGAAGATAGCCTTGTACTGAGTCTCGGCAATCAGGGGATAAGTGACGTGCAGACGTACTCCGCGGTGACCCATCATCGGGTTGACCTCGTGAAGTTCCTCGCCGCGCTTCTCGATGTCGGCGACTGCCACGCCAAGCTCCTTGGCGATTTCCTGCTTCTTCTC
Organism: Bacteroidales bacterium; assembly: GCA_017617495.1. Classification (GTDB taxonomy): domain Bacteria; phylum Bacteroidota; class Bacteroidia; order Bacteroidales; family UBA932; genus Cryptobacteroides. The sequence continues at coordinate 86 of JAFZWD010000055.1, read as the reverse complement.
CTCGGTGCGGGGTACGAACTCGTGGAGAGGAGGATCGAGCAGACGGAACACTACCGGACGGCCGTCCATAATCTTGAGGGTGCTCT
>JAFZWD010000054.1 GCA_017617495.1 Bacteroidales bacterium | reverse complement strand
GACGTGCTGGACACCTGGTTCAGCAGCTGGCTCTGGCCCATCTCGGTGTTCGATCCGCAGATGCCCGGCCATCCTGACCATAAGCCCAATGCCGACCTTGCATATTACTATCCTACCAGCGACCTGGTAACCGGCCCGGACATCATCTTCTTCTGGGTGGCCCGAATGATAATGGCAGGCGAGGAGTTTATGGGCAAACAGCCCTTCTCCAATGTGTATTTCACCGGCATCGTGCGCGACAAGATCGGCCGCAAGATGAGCAAGACCCTCGGCAACTCGCCCAACCCCCTCGACCTTATTGAAAAATACGGCGCAGACGCGGTGCGAATCGGCATGCTGCTGTGCTCCAGCGCGGGTAACGACATCTTCTACGACGAATCCCAGGTGGAGCAGGGACGTAATTTCTGCGCCAAGATCTGGAACGCCTGGAGGCTGGTGAGCAGCTGGACTGCGGACCCGGCGGCAAAGCAGGACGAAACCTGCGCCGCGGCTGTCAAGTGGTTCGACGCCCTTCTGAGCAAGACCATCGCCGACGTGGAGGACCATTACTCCAAGTTCCGCATTTCGGACGCCCTGATGGCCATCTACAAGCTCTTCTGGGACGATTTCTGCAGCTGGTACCTCGAGCTCGTGAAGCCCGGAGTCGCCAAGACTCTGGACGCCGCCACGCTGGAGGCTACCGTGGGCTTCTTCGAGAAGCTGCTGGTGCTCATCCACCCGGTTATGCCTTTCATCACCGAGGAACTCTGGCAGGCAGTGAAGGAGCGCCCCGAAGGCTCTACAATCATGTTCGCCCAGGCTCCCAAGGCCGGCAAGTTCGACCCGGCCTTCCTCGCTGCCTTTGATGTCGCCCGCGACGTGATTATCGGCGTGAGGTCCCTTCGCCAGAAGAACAATATCCCTCCCAAGGACAGCCTGGAGGTGAATCTGGACGGCGCATCCGCGCTTAGGGAGCTCTTCCCGGTGCTGGCTAAACTCGCCAACGCCGAGGTGCGCGAAGGCATCGCCGAAGGCCCTGCAGCATCGTTTATCTGCGGTACCGTCAAGGCCAGCGTGCCTATGGGCGGATTCGTCGACACTGAGGCCGAGCGCGCAAAGCTCCAGGCCGAACTCGAACACCAGCGCGGCTTCCTCGCAGGCGTCCAGCGCAAGCTCGCCAACGAGAAGTTCGTTGCCAACGCTCCCGAGGCTGTGGTCGCCGTCGAACGTAAGAAAGAGGCGGACGCCCTTGCCAGGATACAGGCCCTTGAAGAATCACTTAAGTCGCTATGATAAGCTACGAGACAAGCTTCCCGGTGCGCTACTACGAGTGCGATCCCATGGGGATAGTGCACCACAGCAACTATATCCGTTACTTCGAAATCTGCCGCGACCAGATGATTGCGGACTGGGGTTACGGTATGGAGAAGTGCGCCGCCGACGGCCTGGTGTTCCCGGTCGTGTCGGTTAACGTCAAGTTCCGCCATTCCCTCTACGTGGGGGATACGGCCCGCGTGGTTGCAAGCATCCAGGACCTGCCTCTGGCCAAGCTCACTGTGCACGAAGTCGTGTACAACCAGAACGGCGACGTGTGCGCCGAGGGCGACGTGGTGCTGGGCTTTATGAACAGCGAAACCGGCCGCATAATGGGCTGCCCTCCGAAGTTCCTCGAGGTGCTCAAGACGGGCGAAAAGTGATTTCGATCAACAATCTCACCGTAAGTTACGGCAGTTTTACGCTGCTGGACGGCATCAATTTCCATATCTCCGAAAGGGACAAGATCGGCCTTAGCGGCAAAAACGGGGCGGGGAAGAGTACGCTCATGAAGCTGATTGTAGGGCTTCAGAGCCCGACGTCCGGTTCCGTGGACAAGCCAGACGGCATCCGCATAGGCTATCTGCCCCAGATAATGGAGCATCACAAAGGCCGCAGCGTCATAGACGAGGTAAAGGGCTCCTGTCCCCAGGCCGGCCCCGGAGAGGCCGAGAAAACGCTTTGCGGGCTGGGTTTCCTGCCGGGTGAGCTGGAACGCATGTGCGAAACCTTCAGCCAGGGCTGGAACATGCGCATCGAGCTGGCCAAAATCCTGCTTTCGCGCCCGGACCTGATGCTGCTTGACGAGCCCACCAACCATCTGGATATCGAATCCATAGAGTGGCTCGAAGGCTATCTGAGGGACTTCCGCGGGGCCATTGTGCTGGTTTCGCACGACCGAAAGTTCCTGGACGGCGTCACCAACCGCACGGTGGAGATAATGCTTGGGCACATCCACGACTACAAGGTGCCCTATTCCAAGTATATCGAGCTGCGGGCGGAGCGTATGGAGCAGCAGACGGCAGCCTACGAGAACCAGCAGCGGATGATCCGCAAGACCGAGGAGTTCATCCGCACCTTCCGCTACAAGCCTACCAAGAGCCAGCAGGTGCAGCAGCGCATCCGCGCCCTGGGCAAGCTGGACATAATAGAGATAGATGAAACCGACAACGCCACACTCACCGTCAAGTTTCCTCCCGCCCCTCGCTGCGGCGACATAGCCTTCAAAGCCGACGGGATAACGGCCGGATACGGCAGCAAGGTGGTATTCTCCGATGCTGCCATAGAGATAAAGAGGGGGGAGAAAGTGGCTTTCGTGGGCCGTAACGGCGAGGGCAAGACCACAATGATAAGGGTGATGACCGGCGAACTGCATCCCTTCGAGGGAGAGGTGAAGCCCGGGCATAACGTGAGCATAGGCTATTATGCGCAGAATCAGGAAGAGGTGCTCGACCCTTCGGACACCGTCTGGTCCACCCTGGACAGGGTAGCGGTGGGGGATATCCGCAGCCGCCTGCGCGACCTTCTGGCGCAGTTCCTTTTCCGCGGCGAGGACATCGACAAGCGCGTGAGCGTGCTGTCGGGAGGGGAGAGGGCGCGCCTCGGAATGGCCCGCCTGATGCTCCAGAGCCACAATCTGCTGCTTCTGGACGAACCTACCAACCATATGGACATCAAGTCCAAGGATATCCTGAAGGCTGCCCTCAAGTCCTACGACGGAGCGCTTGTGGTGGTGTCGCACGACCGCGATTTCCTTGACGGCCTGGTGGACAAGATATACGAGTTCCGCGAGGGCCGCGTGAAGGAACATCTGGGCGGAGTGGCCGATTTCCTGGCCCGACGCCGACTGGAAAACCTGCAGGAACTCGAAAGAAAGGCTCCGGAAGCCCCTAAAACGCCCGCTAAGGAGCCCGAACAGCCCAAGGTGGCCAAGGTGTCGTTCGAGGAGATGAAGGCCCGCAGCCGCGAAGAAAAGCGCCGCCGCAGCCGAATCGAGTGGCTGGAGAAGCAGATATCCCCTCTGGAAGAACGCCAGAAGGCTATAGAAAAAGTCCTCCAGGCACCCGGCCCGGAGGACGATATAATGGAACTCACGCGGGAGTATCTGGAGAACAAGCGCAGTCTCGACGCCTTGACAGATGAGTGGGGCAGCTTGCTCTAACCGTCACAACCGTCATTGCCGACCTGATCGGCAATCTCTCTCAATATAACGTCTCAGCAGATCCAGCGCCGAAGCGGCGAAGCGCTCTATGTTGCGCTTTCGGTCGTTGTGGTAGCAGAATCGCTTTGTAACAGTGCCTGAAGGGCCGCTGACGCCAACCCAGACCGTGCCTGCGGGTTCGCGCTCGTCGCCGTAAGTATCGGCCCAGCCGGTAGTTGCAACAGAATATGTGCTGCCCGTCACGCGGCGTACTCCCTCCGCCATTGCTGCGGCTACATCGCTGCTCACAATGCCCTTGGACTCTATTGTAGCGGGGTTTACTCCCAACACTTTGCACTTTACCGAAGGGGCATACGACACCACCGAACCCAGGAAGTATTCCGACGATCCGGAGATGGTCGTAAGCAGGTGCGCTATCATGCCTCCGGTGCAGGACTCGGCGGTAGAGAGAGTCTTGCCGCTGCCTCGCAGCAGATCCCCTATAACCGCCTCCAGAGTGGTGTCCGACAGGGCATAGAGGTTGTCGCCAAGGTAGGGTTTGAGCAGTTCTATCTGCTCCTCGATGCGCTTTTCCTGCTCTGCCGCCTTGCCTCCATAGATAGACAGGCGCAGGCGCACGCCCGTAGTGGGATTGGGCAGGTAGGCGAGGTGCATATCGGAGGGGAGTGCATCCTCCCAGGGGGCAATGAGGGCGCTCAGGGCGGATTCTGCAAGGCCGTAGGTCATAAGTGTGCGGTGGCAGATATCGGTGGTAGGGAAGTGCGCGCAGATGTCCTCCAGTACGTCCGGCAGGGCTGCTTCGGCCTCGAAGGGGACACCCGGCAGGGAATACAGTGCAGCTGGGTGTCCGAAGCGTTCGGCGGGGAAGTGGAAAGCCATTACAGGGGCGGTTCCACGGCGGTTCAGGATAACTTTGCAACTGTCCGGAACCATTGCCTGCTGCAGGTTTGCGGGCAGTACGTCCAGGCCCCTGGCGTGCAGGAATTCACGGATTATCACCTCCTGTTCTTCGCTTTTCACATAGCCCCTGCTGCCCGAAAGCTCTGCCAGGGCATCCTTGGTGATGTCGTCCTTGGTAGGGCCCAGACCGCCTGTACAGACCACTATGTCGCTGTCTGTAAGCTCTTTGGAGAGTAGGGAGATAATCTGCTGCCTGTCGTCCGGCAGGGAAACCATACGTACGGTCTGGATGCCCCTGTCGCCCAGTGCGCGGGATATGCGCGAAGAATTGGTATCGACTATCTGGCCGATGAGGATCTCGTCGCCGATGGTGCAAATAGATGCCTTTGTCATACGACAAATTTAAGCATTATTTGATTTCGAGGAACGAATTGTCGTCGTAGAAAACAACAACCTTTACAATATTCTTTTGTTTATCAATTACTTGCGCTGCCTTTTCTAAAGCTTTTCTTTCGATTGGTGCGCTGTATTCCGGCTTTGCTTCGGGAGCAGGGGCCTGCGGAATTACAGTTTCTGCAGGTTGGGAGAAAAGTCCTTCGGAGGGCTGGATTGGTTCGGAGAAAATCGGCCTCTCAGTAGCTTCCTTGTACATTTTTCCCTTTCCCATGATGAGCCATTCGGAGTTCAGGGCAGGGTAGTGGGAGAGCATATTTTCGATGAATTCGAAGCCTGGTTTGTTCCTTCCGGACAAAATGTGGGACACGCTCGCCCTCGCGACGCCGATTTCGTCCGCGAACTGGGACTGACTTATGTTTTCGGCGGCCAAAAACTGTTTTAATCTGTGGTGCATATCGTGAACACTTGGTTTACAAATGTAAGAATTGTTTTCCAATTTACAAAATCGAATTTTTCCGGCTCTCCGGGGCAGGGGAGAGGCAGCAATAATCCAGCTATTATAGTTAACATTGAGATAATAAAACCTAAAACACTGATTATCTATATTTTAATATTGCCAATACTGCCATTTTTCAACCGTTTACAAGATTGTTCACCGGCTATACTGCCGATTATATTATACCAATACTTTATAATATAATAGCTAAATAATTGATTTTAAGTAATATATATCTACTGCTATTCCGCCATAAATAATACTTATTACACAAATTTATACAGTTTACAAAGCTGACGTGTTATTTCTGTAAATTCACGAAATTCAATAAGCGGTCAAAAAATGTGACGGTTGTCCGCAGTAATTTTTTGTGTATTTTTGCATCCGTTTATGATACCCGAAATTCACATCAGCGACTACCATTACGAGCTCCCGGACGAACGGATAGCGAAGTATCCCCTCCCCGAGAGGGATGCCTCCAAACTCATAGTCTACAATGACGGAAATGTGAGCGAAACCGTGTTCAAACGGCTCACTGAGCTGCTTCAGGAGGGTTCCCTGATGGTATTCAACGATACCCGCGTAGTGCCCGCCAGGCTGCGTTTTCACCGCGAAACGGGGGCTGGCATCGAAGTTTTCTGCCTCGAACCAGTACAGCCCTGCGAGTATAACCTCAGTTTTGCAGCTACCGAAAAGTGCTCCTGGAAGTGCGTAATCGGCAACTCAAAGCGCTGGAAGGACGATATTCTGCAGTGCGACACGGCCGATTTGCAGGCCCGTCTCCTGTCCAGGGATGGCCGTACGGGGGTTGTGGAGTTCTCCTGGAAGGGGGGAGAAAGTTTCTCGAAAATGCTGGAGAAATGCGGTGAGGTGCCGATTCCTCCCTATCTGAACAGGGCAACCGAAGCCATAGACAAGGACCGCTATCAGACGCTTTATGCGAGGATCAAAGGCTCGGTGGCAGCCCCTACGGCAGGACTTCATTTTACTGAAGCTGTACTTCAGGCAATACGCGATAAGCATATTGATATTCAAAATGTTTGCCTGCACGTAGGAGCCGGCACATTCCTGCCTGTAAAGGGCGACAACGTCTCCGAGCACCCCATGCATCGTGAACCCTTCGCGGTGAGCATAGGGCTTCTGCGCAAGTTAAGGGACGGCGGCAAACCCGTGGTGGCGGTCGGCACTACGTCCGTCCGCACCCTGGAATCGCTTTACTACGCCGGCGTCTCCTGCATCGAGAAAGGGTTTCCGGAGGATATCGAACAGTGGGCTCCCTACACCCGGGACTATCCCTACAGCACTCAGGAGGCACTCGGGGCGCTCGTGGGCTGGATGGAGGCCGAAGGCCTGGAGGAACTGCATCTGGGCACCCGCATCATCATTGTCCCGGGCTTCAATTTCCGTCTCGTGGACAGGATGGTTACCAATTTCCATCAGCCCGAAAGCACCCTTATCCTGCTAATTTCCGCTTTTGTTGACGGAGATTGGAGAACTATTTATAACTTTGCACTGTCTCACGGAGTGAGATTCCTCAGTTACGGGGACAGTTCATTGCTGATCAGAAAGTAGTTTATGGAAGATTTCGAAAACATCCAGCCATATACCGACGAAGAAGCGGTAGCAGCGTTGCAGCGCATCTCGCATCACCCCCTTCTTCCCGCAATCAGTAAATTCATCTTCCCGGAGTTCCCTATAAACACTCTGGCAAAGATGCTCGGCGAAATCAAGAGCGTCGAAGATTTCCAGTACACCATAGTTTCCAAGGCCGTAAACGTCATCGTAGGGCGTTCTTCCTCGGGTTTCACCTTCGAGGGCGTGGACAATCTGCGCAAGGTGCCCGGCAAGTTCCTGGCAATCAGCAACCACCGCGACATCATCCTCGACCCGGCGCTTACCCAGTGGATGCTCATGCTCAACAACATCCCGATGACCGAGATCTGCGTGGGCAGCAACCTGCTCTCCAGCGGCATCGTGGAGGCGCTCCTGCGCTCGAACCGCATGATTACCGTCATCCGCGGCATCTCCGCACGCGAGGTCTACCTCTCGTCCCAGGTGCTGTCGCGTTTTGTCCGGGGAGAGATAGTCTCGGGCAAGAGTTCGGTTTGGATCGCCCAGCGCGAAGGCCGCACCAAGAACGGCCTGGACATCACAGAACAGGGCCTCCTGAAGATGTTCGACATGAGCGGCGAGAAGGACTTCCGCAGCAATTTCAACGAGCTTAACATAGTGCCGATGAGCATCTCCTACGAGTACGAGCCCTGCGACATCCGCAAGGCGCGCGAGATTTATCTCAAGGAGACGAAAGGGGAGTACAAGAAGAAAAAGGACGAGGACATGCACAGCATCCTCACCGGCATCCGCCAGTGGAAGGGAGGCATACACCTGGTCGTAGGCAAGCCGCTCACGGACAAGGAGGTCACCAAGGCGTCGTGGTACGAGAAGAACGACCGCTACCAGGCCATCAGGCGCACCCTGGACGAGCGTATCATATCCGGCTACAAGCTCTGGAAGACCAATTACATGGGTTACGACCTCATGACCGGCGGCAGCAAGTATGCCGACAAATACACCCCCGAGGAACTTGAGAAGTTCAAGGCATACACCGAGCACAAACTCGGCAAACTGGAGCGGGGGATAGACCGGGATGCGGTCCGGGATATATTCTGGCACATCTACGGCAATCCGGTGCTCGCAAAAGAAGATTTATAGAGGGAGAATTTGTTATTCTCCCTTTTTTTGTTATATTTGTCGCTTGTAAAGAAATGTTTATGAAAGCCCGTTTACTTGCAATAGCCGCTGCGACAGCGCTGGCATTGCCTCTTATTCCAGGCAGACTTTCGGCACGGGAAGTGCAGAAGTCGCCTGCAGCCCAGGACTCTCTTACCGCAGTTAAAGCGGCTCTCGATACAGCGAAACAGGTTGTAGCGGCAGTTGCCGATACAGTGGCCAAACAGGCCGGGGTAGCGGTTGCAGCCGCAGTCGATACGGTAAAGGCGGAAGCCGCCGCAGCCGTCGAGACCGTTAAGCCGGAGGCCGAAAAGGCCGTCGCGGCCGCTGTGGATACCGTCAAGGCCACCGCGGTTGCCGCTGCGGAACCCGCAAAAGCGGCGGTGGATCCGGCAGTCCAGAACGCGAACGAGGTTGCATCCGCAGCCCAGGCGGCTCTTCTGGCGGCCCAGCGTGCCGAGCAGGCAGCAAATCAGGCTGCAAACTCCCAGGCTGCCCAGGCTTCCAGCGCGCAGGCCTCGAACGATGCCGCCATCATAGCGGCAGCGGCCCAGTTGATTGCCATGCAGAACGCCCAGAATGCGCAGAATGCACAGCCGGCGCAGAACAATGCCGCCGCACAGCCTGCAGCAGCCGACGACGCGGCAGTTGCCGCGGCCGCAGCAAAGGCCGCCGAGCTTGCCAAGGCGCAGGAGAAGGAAGCTGCGATGAAGCAGGAGGCCGACAACGCCCGCATGAGGGCCATGGAGGCAGAGGAGCACAGGCGTGAGCTCAAGAAGGCCGAACGCGACGGACGCCGCACGGTCAAGGGCCGCCGCTACAAGTTCTTCAACCATCTGGGAGTAGGCCTCGTTTCCGGCCTCGACGGCGCCGGAGTGGACGTTGCAGTGCCTATCTACGGCCATCTGCAGCTCAGGGGAGGCTACAGCTTCGTTCCCAAGCAGCTCAGCGTCAAGAAGACCTTTGACCTCGGCACCTTCGAGGTGAACGGAACCGACCGTACCTTCGACAATATTTCCTTCGAGCTCAAGCCCGATATGGCAACATACAAGGCTTTCCTCGACATCTATCCTACCCGCTGGACGGCATTCCACCTCACCGTGGGTGCATATTACGGAGTAAAATCGTCCGATTTCTTCAATCTTACCGCCGACCTCAGGGGTCCGCTCCAGCCCGACGAATATGCCTCTGTGTACGTCCAGGTGGACGATAAGGACCGTCCGGGCGAGTATGCACGCATCAGTACGGACAAGAACGGCTTCGCCCACGTGTCCGTGCGCAGCAAGCAGGTCGTCCGCCCTTATCTGGGCCTCGGATTCGGCCGCTGCGCCAACCTCAAGCACCGCGTGAGCGTCAACTTCGAGCTCGGCGTGCAGTACATCAAGGGCATGGGCATCGAGGTGTATGATTACGACGGGGTAGGGCAGTACATCACCAGCGGCATGACCGACGGCAAGGATACCGTCGACAACCCGCTGACCCATAAGAAAATGAAGGTTATCGACACCCTCGGCGAAGAGTTCAACCTCTGGCCGGTGATGAGGTTCGGTATAAATGTCAGACTATTTTAATTAACTAACTAATATTCAATTAATTATGAAGTTTTTGAAGATTTTTGCAATCGCAGCAGTTGCTGCATTTGCAGTGTCCTGCGGTAAGGACAGCAAAAAGGAATCCGTGACCCTTGATCCCGCTCCGTTCTACGAGGAATCAACCGAACTCGTACTTCCCGGCGACAACCTCAGCGGATACGACCAATTTACCTTCTACTCCGACGGAACCGGTACGGCAAGGGGCAGGGCAGACCAGGTTATCCCCAGCTCCGTCCGTCCGATTAAGAAAAAAAGTGTCGAGTATGTGTATAAGACTTTCACATACACTGTCAACGGCGCTACGTACGTAGTTGTCGGCCTTTACGATAACGAAGCCAACTTCAAGTACGATGCTGCCAAGCATACCCTCGTCATCGAGACTGTCGAGAACGGCAAGCCTACGGAAATCACCGTCCAGAATGTCGAGGAAACCCCTAATCTTGAGATTGATATCCTCTCGAAACTCTGCCGCAAGTGGAAGGTTTCTGCAATCGATATCCATGTGGAAGGCGGCGACCTTGCACAGGGTGGCATCAGCGGTGGCCAGATTTTCAGGCACGGCAACCTCTACGAGATTGCAAAAGCCATCAAGGCTAAGGGCGTAAAGTTCGACGAAACCAAGCTCGAAGGCTACAATATCACGGCTGTCAACTTTGCTCCTACCGGCAAGATTCTGATTACTTTCTCCGGCCAGAACCCTTATATCGGCGACTGGGGAATCAACAAGGCGGGCAAGTTCGAATATGATCTTGTGTACGGCGAAGGCAATGACATCATCAATGCAAACGCCGAAGGAACCATTACCATCGGCGACGGCAAGTGCAAACTCGACCTTAAGGGCGAAATCAAGGGCACCAAGGATTACACCAGCACTGTTTCCATCACCCTCGTTCCTGCAAATTAATACAGTAATTTCATAGCTGAAATGGGCCGGCCTCGTCAGGGGCCGGTCCTTATATCCGGGAATCCCCTTCTGTTACACAATTTATATTATGTTAACATACGTACTGGAAAACCTGACTGTAGAGGCTGTTGCGGCTGAAGGAAAAGCAATCGCCCATTCCCCCGACGGCGCTGTAGTGTTCATCGAATTCGCCGTCCCCGGCGATGTGGTGGATGTACGCATCACCAAAAAGAAGAAAAACTACATGGAAGGCCGCATTGTGGCCCTCAAAACCCCTTCAGAGCATCGTCTGGAGCCATTTTGCAAGCATTTCGGGGTGTGCGGAGGCTGTAAATGGCAGCCACTGCCCTATCCTATGCAGCTACAGGCCAAACAGCAGCAGGTTTACGACCAGCTGGTACGCATAGGGCATCTGCAAGTGCCTGAAATTCAGCCTATTATCCCCTCGGATAAGACGATTTACTACCGTAACAAGCTGGAATTTACCGCTTCCGACCGCCGCTGGATACTCTCCGGCGAGGAGCCGGAAGGCCTCTCGGATGCCCAGAGATGCGGTTTGGGATTCCACGTAGGACGCTTCTTCGACAAAGTGCTGGACATAGAGGAATGCTGGCTCCAGCCATCCCCTTCCAACGAGATTCGCCTCTTTGTAAAGCGCTACGCCCTGGAGCACGGACTCCCCTTTTATAATATACGCGACAATAAAGGCCTTTTCCGCAGCGTTTTCGTGCGCACGAGCGAGAAAGCGGGGACAATGGTCATCCTGACCTTTGCGGACGATTCTGGGGCGATTTACGGCCTTATG
>JAFZWD010000002.1 GCA_017617495.1 Bacteroidales bacterium | reverse complement strand
TTCCAAAGTGTGTGTGGATATAGTGAATACTATACCCTCCCTCAAGCATTTTCATATACTTAAGGCGATCTTCAAAAGAATGTTTTTTACGCATAACAAAACCCCGAAAGTTTTTTGTCTAACTTTCGGGGTTCATGTCAAATGGCCGGTCTTTTTTTGTGCTGTAACGCTTAGAACAGGTAAGCCACACCGAAGTGGAGACCGCTCTCGGTGAGAGACAATTTATCGCCATTCTCGCTGTAGTTGATGCGCTTGAGTAGACCGTAGTCGTAGCCAACGCTGACGCGGACAATTTCGGATATGTCAAGTGCAACACCGAGGCCGAGGAAAAGCTGGAGGCGGGAATAGTTGACGCCCGGGCCGAAAGCATCCTTTTCATACAAGCTATCGCCGTTATCGTTCTTGCTGATAAGGCCGAGCTGGACAATGGGGCCTGCATAGGGGCTGAGCTTGAGGATGTCAGCAACCTGGAATCCGTAGTTGAACATAACGGGAATTCCGAGGTTGACTTCCTTGTCGCCGTCGTCAGCAACACGGTCGAGATACACACCGGGAGCGAATGCAAGACCTTCAACAGCTGCGATAGGCATGTTCAAGTCGGCGTTTACATAGAAGCCGGACATGCCGCTGTTATCGGTATCGCTGTAACCTTGCATGGAAACCTTGGTAGTCTTGGTTACATCTGCAAAACCTGCGCCTACGCTGAGGCCCTTCGGCATCTGTGCGAAAGCCGTGACAGCTGCTGCCAGGGCAATCATTGTTACAAATAACTTTTTCATAAACAGTTAGTTGATTTGATTGGTTAATAGAATTGGTTGGTATTGTTAATTAAAACAAATATGCTGCTCCGAAACGGAAATTGGGGCCATCTTTGAGTTTTGAATCCTTGATGCCGCTGATGCGGTTCCACAGACCAAAGTCCACGCCGAAACTGAGACGAAGATTCGAGGGTACGATGTCTACTGCGGCGCCTACGGTAATAAAATCGTCGAGCCTTGAGTAGTGGGTTCCATACGGGCTCTCATCCTTGTCGTAGTTATTGACTTTAGCAGTTCCGCCGTTCAAGAGATCTTTGCCGGTAGTCTTCGAACTTAGTCCATATGTCATCACAGGTCCGAAATACGGCGAGAAGATAAGGGATTCGGATACGGGAAGACGGAGCGAGAGCGCCAACACAAAACCAAGATTGGTTTCGCTGGTTTTGGAATCGGTCGGATCTTCTTCATCCGCTGTAAGTGTCCATTGGTTGAGGAAGAAGTCGATAGTGTAACCTACGCCTTCGGTCATCATGGTGGTCATACCCAGGTTGACGTAAAATCCAGGGCCGCTGGCAGTACTTTCGGTACTTACGCCACCGCCCTTTGCGGAGAACTTCTGCTTGGCCATTATGAAGCCGCCGCCGACGTCCATTATCTGGGCGCTCGCATTGACGGCCATCAGGGCCAGGATGCCGATAACAAATAACTTTTTCATATCGATGGTTTTTATTGGTTGCTTTCCTGTACCTCTTGTGCGGGAGCTGTTTCTTCTGCCTGAATCTCTGCTGCAGGCGCTTCTTCGGCCGGAGCCTCCACTACCTGCTCCTTGGGCTGCTGCTGGGGAAGGTAAGGGATATTGATGACGTGCTTCCAGTTAAGCAGGAACACCACGCCGCAGGCGACTATCAGACACAGCAGGGTGTACCAGAAGCATTTGCGGCGGCGCACCTTCTTGGCCTCCTCGGGATCCACAGCCTTGAGCAGAGGATACTTGGCGAGGCTGGTGAGCGTTGCGCCGAACTTGATGTTGATGTAGGAAGCGGCGTTCACTGCCCAGCCGTTGGCGTTGAGCAGGGCGCCGAGGTCACGCTTGCGCAGACGCAGCCAGGCGAGTATCATCGAAGGGCCGGAAATCACCAGCATAATACCTGCGATGATAAGCAGAAGTTTCCATGCCTTGAGGGCCGCGACTCCCTTGATGAGAGCGACCAGTCCCTGGGCGATGAAGCCCACTGCCATGCCGATGGCGGCGAAGATACCGGCGAACTTGGCGATGTCGAAAGTGCTGGTCACAGCCTTCGCTCCGTCCTTGCCGGCATTGTCGGCCGCTGCGGTCATGTCGCTGAAGCCCTTTGCATCCTTCTCCTCGGCGTTCTTCTTGAACTTGTCGCCGATCCACTTGCCGAACTTGCGGTAAGGTGCCCAGAAGGCCTGGCGGATGCTGATGGGGTTGTCGATTATCTTGGTGACGACTGCGTCGTAGTCGAGCCCGTTGCGGTCGTAGAAGATGGCGTTCTTGCCCGGGCGAAGCCCGTCGATGTCGCCGTCGGTGAGCACCGCGGCGATGCTGAGCTTCTTGCCGGTAGGCTTGTTGAGGCAGTCGGCGTAGATGATGTACATGCCGCTGAGGCTGGACATGTCGCCATGCTTACCCATATCGGCAACGCGCACGCAGAGGTCGCACCTGCGCTGCTCGATGAACAGGCGTCCGGCCTGCCATACGCTCTGCAGGGCCGGGCCGTCGGCGTAGAAGTCCTGAAATACCACGTAGTTCTTGAGGAAAGTATAGAAGTCGCGGTAGAAGTGCAGGAGCTTGTCCACCGCCTCGATGCTGAGGGCTTCGGCTTCCAGGGCCTTGTCCTGCTCCACGAGTGCGAGGAGTTCCGCCTTCTTGTCTTCCTTGAGGATTGCCTTGACGGCATCGAGTCCAAGGGCTTCGACATCGGCGCCCTTCTTGTCGGCCACCCATGCGGTGTAGGGGCCGAACTTTGCGAGCACTGCGGCCCAGTCGGCCTCGCTGATGGCCTTCTTGCCCTTGAATTCCTTGTCGAGCACGAGAGCCTTGAGGCTTGCGAACGCGCCCTGCCAGGCGGGGTTGATGCCTCCGTCCAGAGGGAGAAGTCCCTTTGCGTTCGGGCGGGCGAGGGGATAGCTCGCGATCTCGCCTGCGCTCTCCGCGAGATCCTTCTCGCTGATAGCCTTGATCTTGTCGACATCAACGTCAACTGCGCCTGCGGCGTTTTCATCGAAGCCGATGAGTTTGCAGCGCATGAAGAAGTCCGCCACCTTGGCCTTGACCGCCTCTACTGCCGCGAGGGCTGCGGGGGTATCATCCCCGAAGGGGAAAACTTCCTTGCCGGCGGCATCTTTCCAGCCGGCGAAATCTGCGGCGGATGCGTAGAAGGCCTCGATCTGCTCGGCGCTGGCGCCCTGCACACCGCTGCGGTCGGGGGCGCCCCCGGTCACCTCGGTAATGGTCTTGATGAGAGCCTTGAGGGCCTCGTCGTCGGTGGTCGCCTCGGTAATGACACCGTCGCCGTTGAATTTTGTCTCGGCAAAAATCCTGGTGTTGTCGGCGGTATCTTCTATGGAAATGCTGTCCTTTTCGAGGCCGAGATTCTTGAGGATCTGCTTTGCGCTCTGCTTGAGGGCTTTGCCTTCGTCGCTGTCGCTGAATGCCTTGAGGGGCAGGCTGCTTTCGCCCTTGACGAGGTCGTCGGGGTTCTTGAGCACGCCGGTGAGCCACTGGGAAGCGGCAATCACCTCGTCCACATGGATGCGGCCGTCGCCGTTGGAATCCAGGAGCTTAAGGGTTTTGGCGTCGAACTCGAGCCCTTCCACGGGGCAGCTGAGTACCGTCCATTTTTTACGGTCGAGTTCTGCAAGATGGGCGATATCTTCGCCGTTTTCAATCTTTACCCGTACCGATCCTCCGACGGAGGCGTATTTCCAGTTGTAGGTTTCGTTGGACATATTTTAGTGTTTTTTGGTTATTCTTCCTTGTCGGCACCAAGCAGATCCATATAGCCGGGGATGGCGTGGCGCACGACCTTGCCCAGGTCGCGTCGGTCGGTAACCAGCGTGAGTACGCGACCGTCCGGAGTGAGGGCCACATAGGCTTCCTTAAACTCCACCTTGCCGCCGTCGGCGTTCTTTGCCGAGCCGGCTATCATATAATGGTATGCTATGATGCTGTCTTTCGCGGCTTCGTATTTCTGTTCGAGTGCCACAATGCCGTCGAAGTTCTTCTGTGCCTTCTGGATGACCTTGCTTTTGGCATCAGCAGCATTGTACTGGCCTTTGTTCCAGTACTTGCTGTAAAGTTCCTTTTCGCGCCGGATCTTGAGACTGAAGAGTTCCTTGCAACGGGCGAGTTCCGTGCCGAGCGCGGAAGAGTCGATGAGTTCGATGCGGTCGATGCGCACGTCGGAGGGGAGTCCCTTGACGTTTTCGGCGATCTTTTCCTTGACGGCCCCGACAACAGGGTCTTCCGGGCGGCTTTCGCAGGACGCCGCCATCAGAGCCGCGCCCAAAGCCAGGATCAGAACGATATAAGCCTTCCTACCCATTGTAAGACACAAATATAAGAATTTTTTTAATTCTCCAGGCGGAGCTGGACGCTGTCGTCATTCAGGCGGATGCGGAGCCAGGAGGCGATTTCGCGCTCGCGGGCGGGAGTGACGGGAGCCGAGGTGCGGGCGACTATGAGCGTGCCGAGGGTGGTCGACAGGCTGTCGGTGCTGACGCGGGCGCCGCGGGAAACGAAGAGTTCGTCGATTTCGGGATAGAGGGCCGAAGCCTCGCGGGCGAGCTGGTTGTACGGAAGACCCTCGAGTCCGGAGGCATCCACCTCGGCCTGCAGCGCGCGGATCACCGAATCCTTCTTCTGCAGGATGGTTTCCATCCGGTCGTAAAGACCCTGCACCAGCTTCTCGGAGTCATTTCCCTTGGAGGCCAGGCCGTTCTCCACCAGTTTTATGCGCTGCGCCGGAATGCCGTACTTGGAGGCCGCCCCCACCAGTGCGAGCTGGGCCTCGGTATCGAGTTCTTCGCCGGTAGTATAGAGGGTTACGCTGCGGTTGCGTCCCGTACTTACCTTATAATCATAGATATACGCGCGCCCCACCACGCGGTTCTCGGAAATGAATGCCTCCACCGAAGATGCGAAATTGTTGCCGCGGATCATTATGGCGGCCGACCAGATGCTGGGGACCATCACCAGGACGACCACTGCACTGACAGCCCTGCGGGTGCGGAGCCCCGCCGCTTCGTCCTCGAAGTCGAAACTCTTGAATTTCAGATACTTGGCGGCGAGATAAGTGGCGAGCGTAATGAAAATCGCATTGATGAGGAAGAGCCCCATCGCCCCGAAGAAGAAGTGTCCGCTGAACTTGGCGAGGCCGTAGCCCGCGGTGCAGAGGGGCGGCATCAGGGCGGTCGCAATCGCCACGCCGGAAAGCACGGTGCCCTTTTCCTTGCGAGCCTGCTCGAGGATGCCGGCGAAGCCGCCGAAGAGCGCTATCATCACGTCGTAGATGCTGGGCGAAGTGCGCGCCTCGAGCTCGGTCGGATTCACCAGATTCAGCGGCGAAACGAGGAAGTAGAGGGTGGATGCGATGAGGCTTATCACCACCATTACCAGCAAGTTACGGAGACTTTCGCCCAGAAGCCGGGTGTCGTTGATGCCGAGGCCCAGGCCCGTGCCGATGATAGGCCCCATAAGGGGCGATATGAGCATGGCGCCGATGATGACGGCGGTGGAGTTCACATTAAGACCCACCGAGGCGATGACGATGGAAAAAGCAAGGATCCAGACGTTCGGACCCTTGAAATATATGTTGCGGCGGATACTCTCTGCCGCCGCTACGGTATCCACCTGTTCGGAGATGTTTGCGGTCAGCCGGATGTAGGCCCGTAAGTCGTTCCAAAGTTTCTTCATAAGGGCAAATATAGTGAAAAACTGAAAGTTTTTTTGTATTTTTGTGCCCGTTTTTAAACACTAGACAATGTTCAGGATTCTGACCAAGCAGATGCTCAACCCTACTATCTGCAAGATGGTAGTTGAGGCGCCGCGCATCGCGGCATCGGCCCTCCCCGGGCAGTTCCTCATTGTGAGGACCGACGAACAGGGGGAGCGTATTCCGCTCACTATCAGTGATTTCGACCGCAAGGCCGGTACAGTTACAATAGTTATCCAGCCCATCGGAAAGTCTACCCGTCACATGGTGGACGACTTCGCAGAAGGCGATTCCTTCGCGGATGTGGTAGGCCCTCTCGGCAACGCTTCCGACTTCGTGGCGATGAGCCCCGAGGAGCTTGCCGGCAAGCGCTACGTCTTCATCGGCGGAGGCCTCGGCACCGCACCTGTCTATCCGCAGGTCAAGTGGCTGCACGAGCACGGGGTAGCGGTGGATGTCATCGTGGGCGCCCGCACCAAGGACCTCATCATCTACGAAGAAGAGTTCAAGAGCGTCTGCGACCACCTTTACATCTGCACCGACGACGGTTCCTACGGCTTCAAGGGAGTGGGTACCGCTCAGCTGGAGGCTCTTGCTGCCGCCGGCGAGAAGTACACCAACGCCGTGGCTATCGGCCCGATGATAATGATGAAATTCTCCACCCTCACCTGCGTCAAGTTGGGTATTCCCATCATGGTGAGCATGAACACCCTTATGGTGGACGGCACCGGAATGTGCGGAGCCTGCCGCCTGAGCGTGGGCGGGCAGACCAAGTTCGCATGTGTGGACGGTCCCGAATTCGACGGTGCGCTTGTCGACTTCGACGAGGCGATGCGCCGCAACGGTCAGTATAAAGAAGAGGAGGCAAAGGCATATGGCAAATAGAATTCCCAGGGTTCCCGTGAGGGAGCAGGACCCCAAGGTCCGCGCGCACAACTTCGACGAAGTGTGCCATGGTTACAATCTCGAAGAAGCGATGCTCGAGGCATCCCGCTGCCTGCATTGCCCCAAGCCCCGCTGCGTGCAGGGCTGCCCTGTAAACATCCAGATTCCTGATTTCATCGAGCGTGTCGCTGCCGGAGATATCGCCGGCGCTGCCGCTATAATTGCAAAAGATTCTTCGCTGCCCGCAGTTTGCGGACGTGTCTGCCCTCAGGAAACCCAGTGCGAAGGCCAGTGCGTGCTCGGTGTCAAGTTCGAGCCCGTGGCCATCGGCAAGCTGGAGAGGTTTGTGGCGGACAACACCACAGAACATGCAACTGCATCGGCTCCCAAGGGTGCAAAGAAAGTCGCTATTATCGGAGCAGGTCCTGCAGGTTTGGCGTGCGCATCCGACCTGGCGAAGGCTGGTTACGACGTGACCATCTTCGAGGCCCTTCACAAGGCCGGCGGCGTGCTGGAATACGGCATTCCGGAGTTCCGTCTCCCCAAGGAGAAGGTGCTAAAGAAGGAGATCGACGCAGTCCGCGCCCTCGGTGTGAAGATCGAGTGCGACGTGATCATCGGCCGTACCGTCACCATCGACCAGCTGATGGACCGCGAAGGCTTCGAGGCCGTATTCGTGGGTACCGGAGCAGGTCTTCCCAAGTTCATGGGCATCCCGGGCGAGAACTTCAACGGAGTGTTCTCCGCCAACGAGTTCCTCACCCGCAACAACCTTATGAAGGCATATCGCGACGACTATCTCACTCCCATCCACGCCGGCAACCGCGTCTGCGTAGTGGGAGGCGGTAACGTTGCAATGGACGCCGCCCGTACGGCTCTCCGCCTGGGCGCCGAAACCACTATAGTTTACCGTCGTACCGAGGTCGAACTTCCCGCCCGTAAGGAGGAGGTCCACCACGCGAAGGAGGAAGGCATCGACTTCCAGATGCTTACCAACCCCGTGGAGATTCTCGGCGACGAGCGCGGCTGGGTGCGCGCCATCAAGTGCGTGCGCATGGAGCTCGGCGAACCCGACGAAAGCGGACGCCGCAGCCCTGTGGTTATCCCCGGAAGCGAGTTCGAGATTCCGGCCGACACCGTAATTATGGCGCTCGGAACGGCTCCCAACCCGCTTATCGCGAAGACTACCGCTGGTCTGGAGACCACGCGGCGCGGTGGCCTCGTCGCCGACGAGGCGGGCGCTACGACGCGCCCCGGCATCTTCGCCGGAGGCGATGCCGTCACCGG
>JAFZWD010000053.1 GCA_017617495.1 Bacteroidales bacterium | reverse complement strand
TTCCACGTTGATTTCGGGTTCGCTCTTGATCCAGTCCGCAACCTGGTCGAGGTAACCCTTTTCGGTCTCGCCAAGGTTGAACTTATTGAACTTGAACAGAGTGTTGCTGAGGTCCTTCATCACCTTCTGGATTTCCACAGGGACTTCCTTGATGATGATGACGGTGTCGCGCACTACCTTCTCCACAGTAACCGTATCCTTAACCGTAACGGTGTTGGTAACGGTGACGGTGTCCTTCTCCACAACAACCTTCTCCACTGTCACGGTGTCCTTCTTCTGGGGAACGTAGATGATCTGGGGCTCCTCGGACACGGGTACCACCTTCGGGGCGCTGCGGGGGCCGAAGCTCAGGCGGAGCTTGACACCTGCGCTAGCAAGGTTCACGCCCTTGGCAAGAGGATCGGAGTTCTGGTGATACTGGATATCGGGCATGACGGCACCGGGAAGGACAGGAGTGGTCGGATCCACATAGTCGGTTCCATGTGCACGGAGGATACTCTGCACGGCACCGTCGGCAATTACGATGTCCTGACGGCCGGGAGTGTAATTGTCCTGACGGTTGAGATTGTCGGTATTCTGGGCAACAACTTTACCCTTGCCGAGCTTGACTGCGCGCATCAGGCCGTAATCGGCATAAACGCCCAGGTAAAGTCCCGCGCTCTCGCCGAGCTTGAAACGGAAACCGGTTTCCAGGGAAGCCAGTGCGTTGAACTTATTCACATCCAGTTTCTCCTTCTTGTACTCGAAAGGCTGGCCGTATTGATACATATTGTAGTATTCAACAACCTGTTCCTGGTTCTGATTGTACGTATAACGGGCATATGCCTGATAATGCTCGACATTGAATTTCGAACTGTATTCTCCCTTGAGGTTGAGGGCAAGCTTGGCACCTGCTGCCAGGTACCAGTGAATGCTCTGCTGCTGATTGAGCGCAACATTGAACTGGAGCATCAGGGGAATCTGCACCGTCATTATCTTCTGTGTCTCCTTGAAAGCGGTGAGGTGAAGACCGTCGATTTCCCAAACGGGAACACCCGCAGCCGGCCCTACCGAAGAAGTAGCATAGCGGAATGCCAGATTGCCGGCCTCGAGAGAGCCCTGGTAAATGGTTCCTTCAACGCCCGTGAGGAGTCCCCAGTGCGGAGCGAAGTTCCACACGAAGCCGAGACCTGCGCCATAGCCGAGAGGCCAGTCCATAGGCTTGTCAAGGCTATAGGAGTTGAGTGCGGTGGCCGCTTCTCCAGGCTGCTGGATGGCGTTGATTTTGTCGACTGAATAAAGGATGCCGGACTTGCCGCCGAAGCCGAGCACCTGGAATTCTGTTTTGGGAAGGCCCTGGGCCGAAGCGGTAAATGCCGCCGCGAGGGCAAATGCGAAGATTGCAAATAATTTCTTCATATTGTACGATTATCAGTTTCCAATCTACAAATATAGTAAAAAACGGCTTAAATCCTTATCTTTGTGTACGAATGGGTAAAAAGAAGAATAAAGGCCGCAAGGGCCCGGCGCCGGTATACGAAGGCAAAGTGCAGATGACTCGCGAAGGCTACATCTTCGTGAGCGTCGAGGGACAGGACGACGACATCTACGTAAAGGCCGCCAAAACGCGCAACGCGCTCGACGGCGACATCGTTAAAGTCGCCGTCACCAAAGACCTGCCCACAAGGGCATCCTCCAGCGCAGGACAGCGCGGATTCGGCCAGGACGGCCCCCGCAAGCGCGAAGGCGAGGTAATCGAGATAGTGCGCCGCAGCGGCAGGACCTTCGTCGGGGTTTTCCACACCGTGGGCGCCCAGGCCTGGGTGCTGATGCAGGCCAAGAACATGCCCTACGACATAGAGGTGGATGCCGAACAGGCTGCCGCGCTGGGAGCAAAGCGCGGCATGAAGGTTTCCGCCGTCGTGGACAGCTGGGGCCGGCGCGACTACGCCCCCAAGGGCCACATCGCCGAGGTGCTCGGCTTCCCGGGCGAGAACAACACCGAGATGCACGCCATCCTCGCCGAGTTCAACCTGCCCTGGCGCTTCGAAAAAGAGGTGGAGGATGCCGCCGACGCCATCTCCGAGAAGATCGGCAAGGCCGAGCTCAAGGGCCGCGCCGACTTCCGCGACACCCTTACCTTCACCATCGACCCGGCCGACGCCAAGGACTTTGACGACGCGCTCTCCTTCAAGCCCCTGCCCAATGGCAACTACGAGGTCGGCGTGCACATCGCCGACGTCAGCTGGTACGTCAAGCCCGGCACTCCCGTCGACAAGGAGGCCCGCGAGCGCGGCACCAGCGTCTACCTTGTCGACCGCACCGTCCCGATGCTCCCGGAAAAGCTCTGCAACAAGCTCTGCTCGCTCCGCCCGCACGAAGACAAACTCACCTTCTCCGTCGTCTGGCAACTCTCCCCCAAGGCCGAAATCAAATCCCGCTGGATCGGCCGCACCGTCATCAACTCCGACTTCCGCCTGGATTACGACCAGGCGCAGAGCATTATCGAAGCCGGGGAGGGCCAAGGGGCCACCACGGCGTTAAACGATGCTATTTTGACTTTAAACAAGTTAGCGTCGGTATTAAAAGAGAGAAGGATGAAAATGGGGGCGGTGGATTTTGACCGTCCGGAGATGAAAGTGATAGTGGACGAGCAGGGCAGACCGGTGGATGTAGTGCAGAAAGTGAGCAAGGAGTCGAACTGGCTGATAGAAGAATTCATGCTGCTGGCCAACAGGACAGTGGCTGAATTCGTAGCGACGGACGGCCGCATGAACGGCGTGGCGGCCAAAAACGCCAAGACCTTCGTCTACCGCGTCCACGACGAGCCGAACACCGAAAAACTCGAGAGTCTGAAAGAGTTTGCCAAGGGCTTCGGGTATAAAATGGAATATCAGCTGGTGGGCAGGGATGCGGCCAGGGCGCTTAATAAACTGATGGCCCAGTCCGACGGCACCCCGGAAGAAGCGGCCTTCAAGGAAATCGCACTCCGTAGCATGGCCAAGGCCAAGTACAGCACCGACAACATCGGCCACTACGGCCTGGCCTTCGACTTCTACACTCACTTCACTTCGCCTATCAGGCGCTACCCCGACACCATGGTTCACCGTCTGCTGTCGTCATATCTCGCAGGAGGCGAAAGCGCTAACAAGAGCTACTACGAGGGCGAATGCATGCACGCGTCCGAGCGCGAGGTGGTTGCGGCGGACGCCGAACGCGCCAGCGTAAAGTACAAGCTGGCGGAGTACATGCAGAGCCGCATCGGGCAGGAATTCCCCGGCCACGTGAGCGGCATCACCGAATGGGGCATGTACGTCGAACTGGACGGCAACCACGTCGAGGGCATGATAGCCCTGCGCGAAATGCGCAGCGACTGGTTCGAATTCGATGAAAAACGATACCGCCTTGTGGGCAGGCGCAGCCGTAAAACATACCGGCTCGGCGACCCCGTACGCATTCGCGTCAAGGGAGCCGAACCGGAACAGCGTCAGATCGACTTCGAACTGATCGATTAATTCTCCTGGGAAGCGAGGAACTCCACGAGGGCGGCGAGACTGTCGTCGTCCGTGTACTTCACCTTATTCTGCTTCCAGAATGCGTCGAGCTTCTTCTTGTCCACCCAGCCGAACTGCTTCACATCGCCCTTCAGGGCCCTGGAAAGGTTGCCGCCGTTAAGATAGACGTACTTCACCGGCTTGAGCGCAAGCTCGGCGCCGGCGTTCTTCTGGGCCTTCAGGTACTCCAGGGGCTGCTGCACCATACGCAGCGACAGCGTTGCGCCGTTGGAGCCCTCGATGATTGCCCGCTTCTCGGTTGCAGACACGGAAGACTTCATTCCGTAGCCCACGTCGGAACGAGTCATGGCCTCGTGGTTGACGGGGGTGTCGAAGAGCACCGCCCCGTGCTCGGTGCGGCGCAGAATCTTCATCAGGCGGCCATGTACGAGCATATAGTCGTCGCCCGCTATACGTGCGAGGCTGGCCAGCTTTACGCTCTGCTTGAGAGTGTCGCGCTCGATAAAATAGAGGCGTCCGTCGGTGACGGCGATATTGGCGGCATCGAGTGCCACGCGGGTGCCGTCCTCCATAATGAACTCGCCCTTGGCGAAATCTTCATAAATAAAAGGCCACTGCTCGTGGGGAGCGTACTTCTGCGCCCCGGCGACAAAGCAGGAAGCAAGCAGCATTGCTGCGATTAAAAGGCTATTCTTCATGTGCTGTGGTTTTGATTTCTTCCGGGATGACGGTCTTGGCGTACACATTCTCGTTGCCGCCGACCGTGGCGGTCAGGGTGAGCGTTTCGCCGGAGGCCGATACAAGGTAAGAACTGCCCCAGGCCTTACCCGAGGCATATGTGCCCGACAGCGTGCCGCCCGAAAGCGTCCAGCTGCCGGTATACTTGCGGAAGCGTCCCTGCCCCACCATCTGGTAGAGCTCGAAGCTGCCGTCTTTTGCAAAGGACAGATAGATGTCCACTTCCTGCCCGGCGTACTGCACGCTCCTGACATTGATTGCCTCGAGCTGCCACTCCCCTATTACGGCAGGAGCTTTCTCCTTCTTGGGAGCTTTCTTGCAGGATGCGCCTGCGAGCAGGATTGCGGCCAGTGCCAGTATGGATAATATCTTCTTCATAATCATTCCCTCCTTCTATAGCCAGCCGCCGCCGAAAGCGGTGTAATCCCTGGTGATGATTGATATTTCGCGCGAGATGGCCATGCCGCCGATGGTCGAATCGGTGCCTACGGCGCTGCCGCCGCCCACCGCACTGATCTTTATCTTGGCGGAGCCAATCTTGGTGGCCTTGAGGTAGAGACGCCCGTAATTAAGCTCGGGCTCGCCCTCCAGGCCGATTGCCGCACGGTCCTCGGCGCTCATTTCCAGGCCTGTGTAGGTAAGGCTGGTCGAAGCCGATCCGAAGTAAGGCGACAGGTCTACCCAGGTTCTGCTGCCGATGGCGACCTGCGAGCAGGGAGTGCCTTCGATTTTCATCATCAGCGACCAGGCATCGATGCAGCCGGTACCCATCTTGTGATAGTACTCGTACATCTGCATAGTCTTGTATACGTGGCCTGTATTGTAAACAAGCGTCTTCGTGCCGAACTTGTTAATGCGGGCGTCGATATCCTTCGCCGAACCCACGATCATCGAGTTGAACTCTTCGGTCGTGTAGCTCTTTCCGAGCTTGAGGGCATAAGAGATGCCCAGAGCGGCCACCCCCGTAACGTGAGGGCAGGCCATCGAAGTGCCCTGCATATAAGCATATTCGCCGCCGTTGACATCGAGTTCGGAAGGATAGGTGGAAAGAACCATTGCCCTGTTGCTGTAGCCGGCGGCCGATACAGGCTCGCCGACTTCGCCGCCCGGAGCCGAAATCTTGCAGCCCGGGCCGTAATTTGTGTAGTAGGTAGGAAGATAATCCGGGCCCAGTGCCGAAACGCTTATAACGTCCGCAAGTGCGCCGGGGTAGCCCGCATAAGGCTGGGCATCGTTGCCGGCAGAGAATATCACTATTCCTCCGGCCACCGCCGCATTGTTGCGCTTGCCCATGAAGTAGCGCAGGGCAGAATACTCTGCTCCGCCATTGGCCTTATAAGCTCCGTCCGACCTG
Source organism: Bacteroidales bacterium (assembly GCA_017617495.1). Classification (GTDB taxonomy): domain Bacteria; phylum Bacteroidota; class Bacteroidia; order Bacteroidales; family UBA932; genus Cryptobacteroides. The sequence continues at coordinate 20,223 of JAFZWD010000053.1, read as the reverse complement.
AACACTCCGGCAGGATAGCCGAAAGAACAGGAAACAAGGGATGCGCCCATATTGGCTGCATACTGGAAGGCCCTGGCGCACTGCTCCACCGACCCGCCGTAATCGCCGGAAAATATCTGGCAGGACATAATGCGCACTCCGTCGCCTTTGCCGCTGCCTCCGGCCACACCTACCACGCCGATACGGTTATTGTTCACAGCCGCTATGGTGCCTGCCGTGTGCGTACCGTGGCCGTCATCATTCTTCCTGGTCCAGGTTATTGCGCCGTTGTCCACAAAATTGTAGCCGTATACGTCGTCGATATAACCGTTACCGTCGTCGTCGATGCCGTTATCCGGTATTTCACCGGAATTGACCCACATGTTTGCAGCCAGATCCGGGTGCGAATATTTGACTCCTTCGTCAACCACGGCCACAATCACCGCAGGGTCGCCGCAGGTGGCAAGACGCCACGCATCCTTGACGCTGATGTCGCCGCCTTTGTAGACAGTCTTGGAGATTGCCTTGTCGCCGATGTTGATATAATGCCACTGGTTGGAGAACTGGGGGTCGTTGAACTGGGCGAACTCGTCCACATAACTGGCCTTTGTCGCCGGAGCATTCTGCACCGGAACGGGCTTTACGTCGGATTCCGGCTTTTGGGCAACGGTGTTGTATTCCACCTTGCCCACGCAGTCCAGCGATGCCGCCGCAACTGCGAGTTCCTTAAGATCCGCCCCTTCTTCCATCTCTACGGAATACCACAGGTCCAGTCCATACTGGTGCTCGAGTTCCTCGTTGCCGGGGAAAGGAGGGAAAACCCTCTCCACCGCCTTAACGCCCTGCAGGGCGAGAATCTCGCCTGTTTCGGGTGCCGAGGCAAACTTCACAAGGAACGAGCCGGGGGCGGCTGCCTTGTCGGTATTCACAAACTTCGTGGCAAGCGCGGGCGCAAGTTCACCGTCCTGCCCCGGGATGTCGTTCTCGACAATCCTGGTGCAGGCCAGGCACACTGCCAGCGCCGAAGCCAGATATATTGTTATCTTTCTCACTACTATCTTTCTTTTTGTGATAAAAAGGGGCAATCAGAGTTCCTGGTCGCCCCTTTTCTAAAATCAGTTCAGAGAACTATCTGTGGTCCTGTACGGGACGGATTGCAAAGCCAAGGTAACGGCTGTGCTGATCCAGGGTATAGCCATCGGAGTTGAAGTCGAGCGACCAAGCACATGTAGGATCGGTGCTCGTGCTTCCTGTCCAGTAGCGGCCCTTTGAACCAGGATGGGCGTAAACCTCAGCGTCGTGGTATCCGGCCACCGGCAGGAAGATGCTCTTGCCGCTGTCGGCATTCTTAACCTCCCAGCCGTATACACCCTCGAGGGATGTCCAGGTCCAGTCAAGAGAGAACAGAAGCTGAATCTCTTCCTTGATAGGCATTCTCCAACCGTCACCCCACTTGGCAGCGACAACGTCGTAGTCGCTCAGCGAAATGTACGGTGCAAGGGTACCCTGGGCCATCGCGAGGCTGTCCTTGGCAGGATCGCCGCACCAGCCGGACAGGGGAACCATATAGGAATCCCAGCTGTAGTCGCTCTTAGGATCAAGTTCACCGAATGCGAAGAAGCTGCCGAAGTCCTGAGGATTCTCTGCTCCGAAGTTGACTTTGGAGAAATAAATCTTATACTTGGAACCAAGGAGGTCGACCGCCTTGTCGTCCATTTCGTCCTTAACGACTGCCACGGCGCAGGAGGTGGTAAAACCACCGGCGTATGCGGTGGCGGTGATGACCGCCTTACCGAAATCTACGGCTTCCACAACACCGTTGGACACCTTCACCACAGACTCGTTGGAAGACTTCCAGAGAACCCTCTTGTCGGAGGCGTTGTCGGGAGTGACCGTAGCGGTGAGCAGAGCAGTCTGCTTCTTGGCAGTGAAGGTAAGCGTAGTCTGATCCAGGCTGATACCCTCTACCTTAACCGCATCCTTGAAGAGTACAGGCGACTCGGGCTCTTTGTCCTTCTCGCAGGAGACGAACAGTCCGGCCGCGAAGACGGCGAGTGCCGCAAAAAGATATGCTGTATTTTTCATAATAATCACTTATTTAACTTTACGAGTCTTAGGAGTGTTGTAGGTGAAGCCATTGTCCTTGGTTACCTTGGGGGCAGCCTTGCTCACATTGTGAGAAGCCTTTACCCTTACAGGAGCACTTGTGGACTTCAGGCCCTTAACGCCCTCGAGCATTGCAAGATGCCTATATACACTTGCCGTACTCTTGATGTTGTCAAGTTTGCTGAGTCTTGCACCTTCAAATGTTTCTACGCAGTTGCGCTTTGCAGGAGCCTTCTTGGCAGCGGCCACGCTCTTGGACAGAGTCTTGGGAGCCAGTCCGTTGTTATCCTTTGCGGGATCTACGAGGAGATAATCCTTGAAGATTTCATCCCAGCCAACGCTTTTAATGTAGAAATTCAGGTTTGCATCCATGAAGCCTTCGTTATCAGATTCAGGGACGAAAGCGATATAACCATCTAAGACAGGATAGCCAACCATATGATAACCTGCATAGTAGTAACTACCGTTAGAATAAGCATAAGCGTACAAAGCGCATGTGGAGTCTGCAGTAGCTGCATGTGCTACAAAGAAGCCCTTCTTATCAACAATATTGTACTTATCATAGTAAGGGTTCTCGCAGAAGTCCAGAACGATGGTATCGTCGAAACCTGCACCAGGCTTTTTGCCGCAAGCGAAGCCGGAAACCTGGGCATATTCACCGAGAGCGGGCGTCGCGATGGGGCCATATTTCGCCTCGTTGAATGCAGCAAGTGTAGCTTTACCCATATATGAACGGAGGGAAGCGCCGGAATTCATATCGATTGCATAGAGGTTGTATGTTCCGTAGAAATCGGAAGCGCTCTTGCCGTCGATAAGTTCGTCTTTCCTGCTCTCGTAGGTAAACTTCTGGTAAATAGGGAGAGGATCGCCCTTGGTGGTAACCAAATCACCTGCTACAGTGTATTCGTAGCCGTTGGTAGCCCATACGAGCACATAATAAGCAGTACCGGGGGTAATGCCGGCAGAGTAGATATCCACATAACCCTTGTCGTTAACATCAGCAAGCTGGCCGGCGGACAGATAGTAGTCTGCCATATCCTTGTCGCCGAGAATACCGTAGAATACGTTAGGATTATTCATGATGTCGGCTACAACAGCACCGATTCCGCCTTCGGCTTCCGCCTCGGCCTGAGAGTAGACCATAGGAATAGCGCCGGTGATACCGGAACCGGAAATGGTCACCTCGAAGCTGGTCTCAGGCGAGTAGCCCTTGGATACGTATGCATCGCTGTTATTGGCTACGACTTCGATGAGAACAGGGTTGGCTTCGCCGGTAGCGAGATAGTGGAAGGTTGCGCTTGCGCTTGCCTTCGACTTCTTGGCAGTGTCGAGAGCGACCGCCACAATAGTGTAGATGCCGGTCTCGGCCACAGAGATGGAATCCGAGAAGGAAACACCCTGAGCGTCCACGAAGTGGGCATAGCTGTAGCTGATGGTATCCTTTGCAATGGCAGCGGCCTCCTTGGTGATCTGTGCACCGGAAAGAGTACCCTTGCTGATGGTGTAACCCACCTTGTCGACATCTGCTCCAAGGTCGAATGCCACGGGAACAACATTGTTGCCCTGGGAATCGGGCTGGGTGATGCCTGCAGTCAATTCAAGAGTGTAGTCTGCACGGGAGAAACCTTCGGCAATACCGACTATATCAATTCCGTCCAAACCTGCTCCGTAATTGAAGGCCATGTTGTAGACGCCAGGATACGAGTAGAAGTAGAATCCACCGTTGTTATCATAGTAGCACACACAGTCATACAGATCGTTGGCCTCTATGAAGTGCAGTAGAGAACGGGTATATCCTTTAGCATACACATAGTAGCCGTAATAGTCCCACTCATACAGATCCTGTCCACCATTGGTGAATATATAAGAAGGGTGCATCCAAATGAGGTCTGCCTTTTCGGGAATAGGTTTCCCGGCAGGCGCATCATGGGCATGTTTCTCATCAGCGCAGTCGCACTCCTGATCTTCGACAAACCAGTCGAATTCAAGGTGATAATCCTTACCCGTTCCCCAGAAGCCACCGTCAAACGACCAGGTAGGTTTTTCAGCCTTTGTGGCACCTGTCTCTTCGTCACAGGTTATGCAGTGACGCACACCGCCTACTTCGTAGTATTTGATGTGTGCTGTATGAACCTCACCCCAGAAGCCCTGGGTAAAGGTAACCAGTGCGGGTTTCGTGGTGTCTTTAGGGCTCACAAAGTATACGTACTTAACGCACATAACCTTGTAGTCGCAGGCCTTGAGGTTGCTGCTGTAATTGGAGGAATATTCTTCACCGACGATAGAGAGGTGGAGGATATATGATACACCTTCTTCTGCCTCATCGAAATCGAGGTAAACCCAGGAAGACTGCTGTCCTTCTGCAAACTCAACTTCGGACACTTTGAAGAAGACAGAATCTGCAGTCTTGGTGTTACCCTTTTCGTCGAGATAGCTGAGACCGACCTTAAGTGTGACCTTAAGAGAATCCTCGTAATCGCTGCGGCAGATCTCGATGGAGTCGTGCTTTACGTCGGTAGGGCTGAAGATCTGCTGTTCAGAGGTAACGTCCTGCTTCGGGAAGTAAACCCCGACGCACTGTGCGTTATCGGGCTTGCCGGGCTTGAAGTTCTCTTCGGGCTGGCAGGATGCGAGTCCGGTCAGCGCAACGGCAGCGAGCAGATAGAAAAAATATTTAATTGTTCTCATAATTCTTCGTCATTAGGAATTAATCGGTAACGCCGTCCCTGAGAAGAGGAAGCTGATCCGTCTTGGGCAGTTCGCCGTCTTTGTTGTCGACAACGGAGAAGTTGGTATCCAACTCGCCCTGAGGGAAGCGCATAAGGAGCCAACCGTCTTCAGCCTCCATATTGAAACGGAATGCTGCGGAGTAGTTGGTGCTGGTTTCGTCGTCGTGGAACCTCACGAGAGGTTTGCCGAGACGCTTGGTGTCGAAGATGCCGAAGCCTTCGCCCCAGAGCTCGACACGGCGCTGGAACCAGATCTCGTCCGCGAGGGAGAGACCCTTTCCGTCAGCAGTGTAAGCAGGGTCGCGGTAGGTCTGAACATAGGTCTCGAGGACGCTCTTTGCGTCGGCGGCGTTGTTCAGGCCAAGGAGGCACTCAGCTTGGATGAGATACATTTCGTCGATACGCATGAGAGGCATATCCTCGTCGTTGTCAACGGTTCCGATAGGGTTGCAGCCGAACTTCACGTTGGTATAAGGAACGAACGGAAGCTTGGTGTCTCCACCGTCGGAGTAGTTGGCCACGTCCGGATGACCGTCCCAGGTAAGGCTGGTGATGAGTTTCGAGCGCAGAGCGTCGTCCACCCACCACTGCTTGCGGATGTCGGTATCGGGAATCTTATCGTACAGCATCTTGTTGATGCAGGTGTAGCACTGGCAGGCAGGAGCGTATGCCCAGGCGGAGAACGAACGGAGCCAGGAGCTGGTCGTTGCGTAGCGGTAGGTAAGGGCAAGGTCCTTGGTCATGTCGTAACCCCAGATCCAGTCGGGCTCGTTGATGCTCTCGAAGGCGGTGCCTTTCTCGAGTGCAACGGAAAGCTCGTCGACGGTCTTGGGACGGATGCCGGCTGCAGTTGCGAGCGCAATAGCGTCGGATGCGTCGTTGTATGCCTCCTGGTATTCCTTCATATCAAGATGTGCGCGGGCGCGAAGGCCAAGTGCGACAGCCTTGTTGATGTAGGCCTTGGTAGGACGGGCATAACCGTCGAGATGTGCCACTGCATAGTCGAGGTCGTCGAGAATCACCTTGTAAACCTGGGCGACAGTTGCGCGGGGGTTGTGGGTGAAGTCGGCTACATCGTCGCTGAGCAGAGGGATGCAGGGGGCGTCCTTCTTGGTAACGAACTGGTAAGCGGGAGCAATGAGCATATAGGAATATGCGCGGATTGCGTGAGCCTGGGCAATCATATAGACCGACTCAGGATCGCTTACATTGTCGTCGAAACCTCCGAGGAAGCTGTTGACGTCTGCTATCATGTTGTAAGGTGCACGGTAGCGGATATAAGGGTTACGGTAGTCGGCGTTACGCGAAGAGTATTCGCCGCAGACACTGAACCAGTTGTAGTTATTGTCAGCGATAAGAGCGTCGCAACCTTCGAGGTCGTTGCAGAACAACATCATCAGGAATTCCCAGTCGTCGGGTTTTTCGTACATCTTGATAGGCTTGCCGATGTTGGTAAGCATACCGTTGAAAGATGCGGAAGCACGCTCGGGAAGAATTGCGTTGGTCTCCTGAACCTGGGAGGCGAGCATGGTGCCGCCCTCGGGTACGATATCGTCGAAGTCTGTGCAGGCTGCAAATGCTGCGAGGGCTGCCAGAACGGGGATAATTCTATAGAGTTTCATATTCTTCGTCCTCCATATTAGAATGTTACGGTGACGCCGCCGGTGATGGTGCGCCTTGCAGAGTAGTAGCTCTGGTTCAAACTACCGCCGCTGGTGTATCCACCGAGACCGACAGAGAAGCGCGGGTCGACACCCTGACGGGCGGAAAGAACCGCGAGGTTTTCGCCAGAAACATAGAAACGAACCGAGGAGAGCTTGATCTTGTTGACAAGCTTCGCAGGAACGGTGTAACCGAGCGTGATGTTATCGAGGCTCAGGTAGTTGGAGGAAATAGCGAAACGGTCCACTGCACTCTGGCTAACCTGGATATCGCCGTCCCAACGGGGAACGTCGGTGTCGCGGTTAGTAGGAGTCCATGCCTTCAGGAGGTCTTTGTGGAGTCCGTTACCGGCATTGCTCTGGGTCTGCATGAGGGCCTGGTAGCTACCGTCGTAGTAGCGGCCGCCGAGCTGATAGGAGCACTGCACGCTGAAGTCGAATCCGAATGCGCTGACAGTGGTTCCGAGACCGCCGGAGAGCTTGGGAAGGAAGTCGCCGATATCGTACTGGCTTGCCTTGGAGAAGTTCTCGGTCTTGTATTCCTTGCCGTTGTCGTCAATTGCCCAATAGAGAGCTGCACCATTCTCCTTGTTGACACCTGCATACTTGTACATGTAGCCTTCGTAGAGGGAGCCGCCTTCCTTGATGATGCGGAAGCTGCCCTTGATGCCTTCCTCGGAAACGCTCGGGTCGAGCTTGAGGATCTTGTTCTTATTGTGCGAGAAGTTGGCGTTCCATCTCCAGAGAACCTTCTTGCTGTTGATGATGTTGCCATCGAGCGAGAGCTCGACACCCTTGTTGTTAAGGGAGCCGACGTTCACATACATGAAGCCGGTAGGGTTACCGGACGAAAGAGGAACATCCTTTCCGTAGAGCAGGTCCTTGGTGGTCTGCGAGTAGATATCGATGGTACCGTTCAGGTAGCCGTTGAGGAGCTCGAAGTCGAAACCGAAGTTAAGGCTCTGCTTGGTTTCCCAGGTGAGGTCGGGATTACCCTTGTAGGTGAGGGTAAGGCTATAGGCCTTGGTATCTGCGTTGTAGGAATGCGAATACTGGTCGGCGTAAGGATGGAGGGAACCGACATTATCGTTACCGGATTCACCGTAGCTGAGTTTTGCCTTGAGCATCTGCACCCAGCTGACATCCTTAAGGAAGCTTTCCTGGCTCACGAGCCATGCCGCACCGGCGGACCAGAAGCTACCCCAGCGGTGTCCTTCGGCGAAGCGCGAAGAAGCGTCGCGACGGAAGGAAGCGTTGAAGAAGTACTTGCCGTCGTAGTCGTACTGGGCACGGGTAAGAATACCTTCGGTAGCATACCTGCTGGTGCTGGAACGGAGCTGTGCGGAAGAAGTCGGGGTGTCGTCGGCGTTGTTGAGTTCACCGATGTTCGGGTTGAACAGGTGGTAGTTGTAACCGGACAGGCCCTGGCTTGTGTAGTTGTAGCTTTCGTAACCTGCGAGGACGTCGATGTTGTGGACACCCAGGAGGCTGATCTTGTACTCGCCGAGGAGCTGCTTGTTCACGGAGAAGAAGCGGCTGTGCGATACGCTGGCGGCACCGTCTACGGAAGCAGCGGAACCGAAGCGGCTGGACAGTCCGTTGTAACGGGTGTTGTCGTCGGTGAAGCTGAGGTTACCGGTGACGGAGAGGCCCTTGACGGGAGTGAGGACAACGCCGAACTTGCCGGTGAGAACGTCGGCGAGGTTGCAGGCGGAGTCGTACTCGTTGTCGCGGATGGCGTTACCCACTGTACTTGCACGCACCTGGTTGGTGTTGTTGGAGTCGTAGAGTATACGTCCGTTTTCCTTTACAATATAAGGGTTACCGCCCGCATCCAGTTTACGCACGTAAAGAGGATAGATAGGGGCGATGGTGTTAACCAGGTAGAAGAGGTTGCCGCTCGATCCCCAGCTGCCGTCTCCACCGGAAACGGACTCGGACTCACTGTGGGAGAATCCCATGGTGGTGAGGAGCTTAATCCAGTCTTTTGCCTGATATTCTGCATTGATACGGCCGGTGTAACGCTCGTAGTCGGAGTTGTTGATGATACCGCCGTCGTGCAGGTAACCTGCGCTTGCATAGTAGTTGAACCTTCCGGCAGCACCGCTTGCAGAAACGTTGTATTCCTGACGGTAACCGGTGTGGAAAGTCTCTTTGTACCAGTCGTCGGGGAGGTAGTAGTACTCACCGTCGCTGTAGCCGAGCTTTGCGTTGGGGTTCAGTTTGAAGTTGTAACCGATGAGGTTTTCACCTTCGGGAACTGTAAACACCTGGTATCCGAGACCGCCGTTGTTCTGGTCGTAGAGGTTCTCGTTGGCGAAAGCGTAGCTCTCAGCCTCGGAGTGTCCCGAATAGTAGTAGTTGTTGTACATCTTGGTGAACCACATCTCGTAGTACTGGCCGGGATCGGTGATCACGTCGTAGTTGGGGATGAGGCGGCTGTTCGCGCCGAAACGGGCGTCGAACTTAACCTTTGCTTCGCCTGCCTTACCCTTCTTGGTAGTGATGAGCACGACACCGTTAGCACCACGGTTACCATAAATTGCCGCTGCGGAAGCATCCTTAAGAACGGAAAGGCTCTCGACGTCCTGAGGGTTGATGTCCGACATGGAACCGTCGTAGGGCGAGCCGTCGAGGATGATGAGCGGGTCGTTGCTGGCTTGCATAGAGCCATAGCCACGAATACGGATGGTGTTGGAACCACCTGCTGCGGGGTCGCCGCTGGCGGTAAACACCTGCACGCCCGGGGTGGTACCCGCAAGGGCGGTGGTTACGTTCGTAGTGACCTTCTTCTCAATGGCGTCAGCCTTCACCATGGATGCGGAACCTGTGAAGGAGCTCTTCGTCGAGGTACCGTAACCGATGATGATGGTCTCCTCGAGGAGCTGGCTGTCCACCTCGATTGCAGCGTTGATCAGAGCCTGACCGTTCACTGCAACCTCTTTTTCGAGGTAACCCACTAATGAGAACACAAGTGTACCGTTTGCAGGTGCACTGATGGAATACGATCCGTCGTCAGACGTGCTCGCACCCCTGGTCGTTCCCTTGACGATAACCATCGCCCCGGGAACCGGTTCACCGGTAGCAGCGTCCGTCACCACACCCTTCACAGAAATGTTCTGTGCAAAGGCGAGGACTCCGGAGAGCAAGAGCACCAGTGAAGCAATGAAAAGTTTTACTGCTTTTCTCATTGGTTGAACTTTTAATTAAACATATACTAAACTAACTAGCTTGTATCCAGTTGAGCCTCATTGTACGTGTACGCGCAGGGCGCACTATATACTTTGAGGGCGCAATTTCGGAATAATTTTTCTTTTATCCAAATAATTGTAAGTACCCCTAAACTATGCCAAAGTAGCATTTTCGGCATTTCCGGGGTTTCTGCGCAAGGATTTTTTAAAAATCTGATTTCAAATCGAAAGCGAAATCGCCCGATTTCTTACAAATTGAAATAATTCACTTTTTTAAAATTTTTTCAATTCTCCGCTTCGCCTGGCCGCCCTACCCCCCCCCGCGTCGGGCAAAGGGCCGCTTCGCGCGTGCGCGTTATTTATTAAAGGTGTACGGTAAGGAATTTGGCACCTTCGCCGGCGGGAGATACCTGCACGCCAGCTTCCTCCAAAACGAGGAGCGACTCTCCGGCGGCGAGGGTGACGCCGCCGTTTCCGGGCGCGCCCTGCACCTCGCACTCCCCCTCCAATCCTATGAGGATCAGGAAGCTATCCTTCTGCTTATAGGCTTCAAGCTCTATCGGAGCGCTGATCTCGCAGAGGGAGGTCACAAAGTGGCTGTCGCGCACCAGTTCTACTACTTTGTCCTTTGCCGGGGTGTAGTGAGTGCGGTACTCCGGGAAGACACGGTAGTCGATGGCGTCCTTCGCCTGCTCGGTGTGAAGCTGGCGGGGCTTGCCGTCCAGGCCCGGGCGGTTGTAGTCGTAGATGCGGTAGGTGATGTCCGAAGTCTCCTGAATTTCAGCAAGATAGCATCCGCCGCAGATGGCGTGGATGCGGCCGGCGGGCAGGAAAAACACATTGCCCGGAGCCACCTTATGGTCCTTGATGACCTCGGTTATGCGGTCTTCCTGCACCAGGCGCACATAATCTTCCGAACTGATAGCTTTTTTGAGTCCGCAAAGTAAATGTGCGTCTTTTGACGCTCCGATTATGTACCACATTTCGGTCTTGCCGTTGCAGCCGTGGCGCTCTTTCGCCATCGCATCGTCGGGGTGCACCTGTATGCTCAGGTCCTGCTTCGCGTCGATAAACTTTATCAGCAGCGGGAATTCTCCGCCCCAGATCTCGTTTAACGTCTCATCCGTTGCAATGCAGCGGCTCTCGCTTCCCTTGACGCCCGAAAGCACCCAGGCCTCGGTGCCCCAAACGAGCGTTTTGACTATCGGATTGAATTTGTAAATCATTGACTGATTGCTATTTGTTTATTCCTCCGCCGGCTCTTCCGCTTCGGCCTCCTCGGGGGCCGCGCACTTTTCCTTGATATACCGGACCGCCAGGGCCAGGAGGTTATTCCAATTGACGTATTCGGAGTGCTCGCCGAGCCAGTCGCCCAGGATCTTCGAGGGCTCGAGGTCGTCGCGGCGCACCTCCGCACGGGCGTCGGCCGCAATGCGCGCATCGTGCAGCTCGCTGCAATTGCGGATGCCCTCGTCCTTGAGGAGCATGCGGATGAACATCTTCCGGAAAAGAGTCTTGCGCAGAAGCCAGCAGATCAGCGTCAGCACCAGGAAAACGCCGCTCACGATGAAGGCGCCGGCGGCGTAGGAGCCGAGCAGCTCGCCGATGAGCAGCACCGCGCCGAACGCCAGGGTGGTGAGCACCACCATCAGCAGAATCAGCGTCAGGAATATCGTAACGGTGGCTCCGAGCGCCGAGGCCAGGCCGTCCGCCGCCATCAGCTTACCCTGCTCCAGCCGCGCGTCCACATAATCTTTAATCCGTCCCATCGCTATTTCGACAATTCTGTTTCCAACTTCCCAAGGCCCTCTGCAGCCTTGCCTGCCAGCTCCGAAGCCTTGCCCGCAGCCGCTGCCGCCGTCTCCTTCGCCGCCTGCGCCACATCTGCCGCCTTTTCCTTTGCGGCACCGGCTACTTCGCCGGCTTTGTCCAGCGCCTTGTCGGCCCAGTCGGCGGCCTTCCCGAGGAACTCCTTCCCCTTTTCGGTATTCAAAAGCCAAACGGCCACAGCCGCGCCAATCGCAGCCCCGGCCAAAAATGTAAAGGGTTTACTTGCCATATTCGTCTGCCCGGCGTTTTGCACCCCGCCGGAACACTATGCGAAATTCGCAAATTTTCCGCTATTCTGCAAATTCCTGCTTCAGCCACTCTGTAATTGTCTTCTTTGGCCCCGGTCTCTGTCCTTTTTGGAACGGATACCAAACAGCAAATACCTGATAATCAGCACTTTCGTTTCTGGTCTATGTCCTAAAACGGACAGAGACCGGATACCAAACAGCTTATATTCAACACTTTAACCTGAGGTCTATGTCCCAAAAAGGACAGAGACCAAAAGGGAAACTGTTGCTAATAATAATTGGGCGGACGGTGGATTTGCGGATAAAGCAGAATTTGTTTATTTTTGCGGTCCGAAATGGAGGAATGGCCGAGTGGTCGATGGCGGCAGTCTTGAAAACTGTTGTACGGCAACGTACCGGGGGTTCGAATCCCTCTTCCTCCGCGCTACGCAATGCAATTATCGGTGCCGCACCTATGTGCGGCATTTTTGTGTACCGGTGCGGCCGTCAGGAGCTTGCTCATGTAAGGCCGTGCCGGTACGCAAAAAGAACCGCAGGTTCACCGATGATTGCATTGCTCACGGAGAATAAGGGAAATGGCCGAACGAAGTGAGGGCAAATCCCTTAATTTTCATTATCTTCGCTCAAAAGATGAAAAAGGCCATCGCCATAGTGATTGCAGCGAGCCTGCTGGGAGCCTGCGGGGAGCAGGCGGGGCGGGAGCTGTGCCTGCGGTACGACAGGCCGGCGGAGTACTTCGAGGAGGCGCTGCCGCTGGGCAACGGGCGTCTGGGGGCGATGGTGTACGGGGGCGTGGCGGAGGAGCGTATCTCTCTGAATGACATTACGTTATGGACGGGTGGGCCTGTACCGGCGGACGAAGAGTTGCCCGACGGCAAGTGGATTCCGGAGATCCGGGCGGCACTGGAGGCGGAGGATTACCGTCTGGCGGATGAGCTTCAGCATAAAGTTCAGGGCCGCAACAGTGCGAAATACCAGCCGCTGGGCACTCTGCGCATTTCGTTCGAAGGCAAAAGCGACGCCACTGGGTACCGGCGGACGCTGGACATCTCAAATGCAACGGCTGGAGTGAGTTTCAATGGCCCCGGAGGTCGCCAGGAGAGGGAGTACTTCGTGTCGGCACCGGACTCGGTGATAGTGGTGCGGCTGCGCGACAAGGGCGGAATAGACGCCCGCGTGCAGCTGGAATGCCAGCATCCGCATAATCTGGAGGCGGACGGCGCCGGGGGACTTGCGCTCAGCGGATACGTCGGGAACGAAGCGGGCATACATTTTCAAACTCTTCTGCGGGCACTTCCGAAGGACGGCGATGTGGCCTTCGACGGCGGGTCGCTCCTGCTGCGCGGCTGCCACGAAGTGACGCTTCTGCTCGCAAACGCGACGAGCTTCAACGGCCCGTTCAGGAATCCCGCGACGGACGGCAGGGATTACCTGGCGGAATCGCGGCGCGTAATTGATCGCGCCGCAAGCAAAAGCTACAAGGCTCTGCGCAAAGCTCATATAGCTGATTATCAGCGCTTTTTCGGGAGGGTTTCACTGGATCTGGGACGCACGGACGCGGCCATCGCGGCGCTCCCGACGGACGTCCAGCTGCGGCGCTATACCGACAGCCTCGACGCCAACCCCGAGCTGGAGGCGCTGTATTTCCAGTTCGGACGCTATCTTCTTATATCTTCTTCGCGCACGCAGGGAGTGCCCGCCAACCTGCAGGGACTTTGGAACGAGAAACTGCTGCCGCCGTGGAGCAGCAACTACACCCTCAACATCAATCTGGAGGAGAATTACTGGCCGGCCGAAGTGACCGCGCTGCCCGAGATGCACGAGTCGCTGCTGGGGTTCGTACGCAACCTGAGCGTAAACGGAGTGGCACCCGCTCGCAGGATTTACGGCGTGGCAAGGGGCTGGAACAGCGGGCACAACAGCGACATCTGGGCGATGGCTACACCGGTGGGCGAAGGGGTGGCGGACCCACGCTGGGTAAACTGGACGATGGGCGGCGCCTGGCTCTCCACGCACATCTGGGAGCATTGGCTCTTTACCCGCGACAGAGATGCCCTGGAGCGGGATTATCCCGTACTCAAGGGGGCAGCCGATTTCTGCCTGGACTGGCTTGTGGAGAAGGACGGCGAGATGATCACTTCGCCTTCGACTTCGCCCGAGAATTCGTTCTATACGCCCGACGGATATGCCGCCAGAAGCCTTTACGGGGCTACTTCCGACCTTGCGATAATCCGCGAATGTGTGGGTGATGCCGTTGCGGCGGCTTCGGAGTTGGGTGTGGATGCCGAGTTTGTGGCGGAGGCGCGGGAGAAGCTTGCGCGGCTGCGGCCGTATAAGGTCGGGGCCGACGGGGGAATTCAGGAGTGGTACCACGACTGGCCGTCGGTGGATGCCAGACATCGCCACCAGAGCCATCTGATAGGGCTGTATCCCGGTTATTCGCTGCGCGATTCCGCGCTGATGGCGGCTGCGGCCAGAACGCTGGAGCTCAAGGGCTTCGAGACTACCGGCTGGAGCTGCGGCTGGCGAATCAACCTGTATGCGCGACTGGGCGACGGCGAGAATGCCTATCGGATGTACCGGCGCCTGCTGCGCTATGTGAGCCCGGACGGATACGCCGGAGAGGATGCCAGACGGGGCGGCGGAACCTATCCCAACCTGCTGGATGCGCATTCGCCGTTCCAGATAGACGGGAATTTCGGGGGCTGTGCGGGCGTGGCGGAGATGCTGCTGTACAGCGCCGCGGACGGCAGCGTACACGCGCTGCCGGCACTGCCGAAGGCCTGGGCCTCCGGCAGCGTGCGCGGATTGCGCACCCGCGGCGGCAAAACTGTAGACCTGCGCTGGAAAGACGGAAAGGTGGTCCGCCTTAAAGTCCGTTAATTCAATTTGAAAGATTCGCTGTGCTCCCGGCCTCTGGTGTCGGTCCAGCTGATGCGGTAGGTGCCGCGGAAGCCGCGCCAGGCAATCTTGCCACCCTTGGGAGCGAGTTCCAGATTGGTGCGCCATTCGTGGTTAATCAGCTGATCCAGAGCGTAATACGCAATCTTCGGAGTCATATCCCTGCGGAACAGACCGGAAATGTTGGGCTCGCCGGCGGCGCCGCAGTTATCTACGATATTCCACCAGGTGATGCCCATCATCGAGGGCAGGCTGAACCAGAGTCGGTAGAGGTTGCGGGCGATAATCGCCTGGATCATCTCGCCGCGCTCCCCTTCTCCGGCCGAAGTTATTGTAATCTCGCTGAGGCAGGTGGGGATGCTGAAGCTGCCCAGTTTCCCGAAGAACTCGCGTACCTCGGCAGGCTCAAGAAGCTTCCATGCGTTCCTGAGCGATTTGCCGGCTGCAATGTCAGCGCACTGCTGGGGGTCAAAGAGATGCATCTGCGAACCGATTACCTCTATCTTCGCTCCGCGTGCGAGCAGGCCTTCAATCATCTGGGGATACTTCTCCCCTATCTCGTAGTCGTTGATATTCAACAACTTGGCATCGGTGTCGTACTTCGCGGCCTCGTTGAATGAGCGCCATACGTAATCCGCGAACATCGGGCCGTATTCCGACTTGCACATAGGCAACGAAGGGTCCAGCAGGCCGTGGGGCAAGTCGCGGGAGCTCTCGTTCACCACATCCCAGCTGCCGATTCTGTCGCCGTAATGTGTCATTATGCTGCGGATGCGTTCGTAAGTCTGCTTCTCCTGCTGCGCAAGATAGGTCGGCAGAAGCTTTGCAATTTCCTCCTCGGTCATCTTGTCGTACGACGGAGCGTGCATCGAGGATGTCTTGAAGAGCACTATCTCCAGCGAATCCAGCGCCCTGCGTTCGCTTTCGGGAATACCTTCGGAAAGAAGCCAGCGGGGGTACTGCCATTTGCGGGAGCACCATACGAGCGGGTGGCCGTGAACCGCCACTCCGTGTTCCGTGCACCAGTCCACGATGGGGTCTACCGCCGGCCTGCGCCAATGCGGCTGGAAGTAGGGGTTGGTGACGGTATTCCAGAATTCTTCGGTATCGGCAATGCCCGCTTCGAAGCGCCTGTAGCCTGGATTCGGCTCGAAATCTTTCCAATAGAAAGGCACGGTCGCGCGGTTGAAGAGCGTGCCGAACAGTTCGCGGTAGCGGGCGTTGGCTTCGTAGGTTCCCAGCTGGTTCCAGTTGAATGCGGACGCGCCGAAGACGAACTCCGAGCTTATCTGCTCAATCTTCACCTTCGTCCCATTCTTGACCGCCCCGACCTTAAAGGAGGCATCTGCCTTGCGGTAGGCATCGATATCTGCATCCATCTTCGCCTGCTCGGCGTCATTCCAGATCGCCCAATAGCCCGGGGCCATCACTCCCGCCGCATCCTCACTCCCCTTCGACGGCACCGCCGGCGCCTGCGCGAACGAATAAACGGGGGCCGCTGCAAGCATCAGCGCAAGTCCCAAAAAGAATCCTGAAAGCTTCTTCATACTATTTCGAGAAATATGCCATTATCGCTCTCTGATATGCCAGGAGGGCGTTCGAACCAGCCGTGGTGATGCGGCAGACCGTGTGGGAGCCGCGCCCCTCGCCGCTTCGCGAAACGCGGATGTAGCCCGCCTCTTCGAGTTTGGAAATCTGGACGCTGAGGTTCCCCGCCGTAGACTTCGTGAGCTCTTTCAGATACACGAAATCCGCTTCGTCCAGCGAGTCGAGCGCCGCCATTATCTTGAGGCGCAACTCGTTGTGCAGCAGGGGATTCAGGTCCTTGAATTCCATATCTTACTCCTTTTCGTAAAGGTGTCCGGGGATAATGAGGGATACCAGCGCGCAAAGCGCGACGCAGAGGGCCTGCCAGGGCCAGAGTTCTCCCTGAAGGAGGAATGCCCCGATGCCGATGCCCGCTCCCACGAGGCCACCCGCAATCATCGGCCGAAAGCGCCTGCCGGTGCCGGTAATGAACGCACCGGCACCTACCAGCAGGCAGATCACCGGATTCTCCGCAAGCTCATATATCCCGGCGAAGCCGAAGATAAAACCGCCGACACCGATGACGCCCGCCGCGAAGATCCAGTAGTCCAGCACCAGCTTCGACTCTTTGCTGCGCATGTGGGTGCGCTGCCGGTCGCGACGGATGATGGCAGCCATCGCCGGAATGCCTATCGCCGGAATCCCCACCCAGAGCCACACGGCCCAATCCTGATGCAGGAACTGCAGCAGTACGAATTCCGCCAGATAGAAAAAGGCAGTCAGCCATCCCCACAGGGGGAACAGCCAGTTGCCCGAATGGTTGTCGTCCATTTCTACTTTGCCCCTGGTACGGGCTATGACTTCGAGGGCGTCGAAATTATCTTCCATATCAGGGGCAAATATAACGATATTTGGATTCCCGGTCAAGCCGGGAATGACGACAGGATAGTTACGGGAATGACGGCTAGTTGTGATCTATATAAATAGTGGCAGTCTTGCGGTGGTCGTATTTCAGGCGGAACTTCATCTGGACGCCGAGCGATGTCGTGCCGGAAGGATTGCTCGTTGTGCGTATGAGCTTCGGATGGTCGTCCCTGCCGCCTACGCCGGAGAATGAGAATCCGTTTGTATAATCCGGATCCAGCTCCACGTCGGACCAGTTCCAGTATGCGTCTTCGGGGCTGGTAATCACTCCCAGAGGCAGGCCCATACCATAGTTGCAGACTCCGCGGTTATTGCTGTCGTTGATGTACTGTCCGTTATGCAGATAGGTAATCTGGAAGTAGTCGGGGGTGTCTTCGGCCACAACCCTTACCGGCAGTTCGCAGCCTACGTCGTGATTGCTGCGGATGCGCAGACGCAGGGTGTAGTTACCCGGTTTTGCACTGTACTTGCCCATATAACCGCCGGAGTAATAAAAATCTCCATCGGGATCGGTTGAAGGATCGATTTCAATGCAGTAAGCACTCCAACTTCCCTGATTCATAGGTGAATAGGTCGCAGCCGTAATCGGGAGATATGCCCATTTGCCCATCACCAGATAAGAAGGCTCGAGCGTGAAGGAAGTGAAGGGCCAACCCTGTCCGGCAGTGAGATTTACGTAAATGCTAGAATTGTATTCAGGATAAGTGAAATATACGGATACATCATAGTTGCCGGCGTCGGCCGTGCAGGTAAGGGTATGATTGGTGGCGTCGTACGAGAACCAGGTACCCTCGGTGTTGCCGCGATACTGTTTACCGAGCTGCAGTTTGCTCCAGTCGAAAGCGGCGCCGTCGGTGTACTCCACCGAGAGTTTTACGCTTTCGTTTGGTTTGACAAAATTTTTATCGGCATAGAGCGAAATGCTGTTCAGGGTCGGCACTACCTGGTCAATGACTGCGTGGCCGTAGATGCTGTATTCTGCGCCCAGGACCTCGTCGCCGGTCTCGGGATCATGTTCATTGTTCTGGAATGAGAGTGCAAAGAACAACTCGTACTGGCCTTCGTAGCTCTTTGCTTTTACCTTTTCCTTGATCAGGAACTGGCTGCTGCCGTTAAGGTTCAGGTTGCCCCAGACGCTGCCGTCGGACGAGGTGCCGGTCTTGACGCCGACCATCGAGGAAGCCTGTGTCATCCACGATTCGTCGTAATTGTCGAAAATAACTTCGGCCCAGGGATACTGTTTGAAGAATGTCTTCGTGAAGGTCTGGAGATTGCCCACACTGGCTGCGGGAAGCACGAACTGTCCCCATGCGTTGGTAACGAGGTAAGGGTTGCCTTCGGAGTCGGTTTCGCCGGTCGGCACTTCGTCCGAGAGAGTGAAAGACAGTGCGTCGGTGTTGGTGCCCACGTGCCAGCTGGATTCCCCGGGGTAGATGGTGTAGTTCCTGGTGTCTCCGCCTTTCTTTGCTACCACATAAACATTGTCCTTGAGCCCCTGCGCCTTCTTCATAATCTCGCTCACAGGTTCTTCGGCATCGAGACCCAGCACGGTTGCTGTGGCGCTGGCAAGATCGCCCTGCTGGAAGAGGCCGTCAGCTATGTTCTGCTTTACCTGCTTGATGACGCCCTTGACGGTGCCACCCTCGAAGGATGCCGGGTTGCTGGCGGTGAAGGTCACGCTGATCTCTCCCCTCTCGTCGGTAGTGGCAGATGCCGGGCTGACGCTTCCGCCGGTTGCCGAAAAGCTGACTGTAGCGGTGTACTTGCTGATGTCGGCGACCGCCTTTCCGTCCGCATCGGAAAAACTGAAAGTGAACGTGAACGCCGCCGTGCCGGCCGCCGAAATCTTCTGCGATTTAGGACTGACCGAAAGCGAAGCCTCGTGCGCCCTGATGTCCGGTGCGTCCTTTTCGCCGCAGGAAACAAATAATCCGGCCGCCATGGCCAAAATGCTGAATAATCTGATGGATTTCATATAAGTGTTATTAAAGTTTATTCCATAAACCTTACAAATATAGTAAACTTCGCCGTTGCGAAGCAAATTCTTTTGTCGTTTTATGGCAACATCTTCCCCACTTCGCGTAGCGGAAACGCTAAATTGTTGATTGATAACGTTTTATCGAAAATCTCCTCCGTAAATCGCGGAGGAGATTTTTAACATCTGCCTGACAGTCAAGCAGTTAGCGTTTACGCATAATTACTATTTAGGGACAGGAGTCAGCAGCTCGTCAGCCGTGCCTTTGCCCAATGCGAGAACCTCACTGCAGGGTCAACTATCAATTTTGACCAATTCTATCCCAATACCTTTCATCTTGGAGAGGACATCCTCGGTCATGTCCTCAATGGATGGCGACACGAAGGTTCGTATGGCGCCGAAATAGATATCTCCAGGATCCGAAGCGTCTATCGGAACCCCGTACGCGTAAGCGAAATCGGCCCAACCGTTCTTCTCTTCCGCGGAGAACAACAAGCGCCTCAGCATAGCCGGATGCGCAAGGCAAAAAGCAAGGGATGTCACATTGAGAGCCCGTGTACTCTGTTTCAGCACTATGTTAACCTCGCATTTTTCGCCCCTAGACTCTGTTGATTCATTCGCGATTATCTCAACGCTATACCCTGACTGTTCGATGGCATCTGCCATCGCGCAGATCATTGCTCCCCGCTTGGTAATTATCTCCGGGTGTACACTTGCCGAAAAGGCCAAGGAGACGGCTATTCGCACCACAGGGGCATTAGCAATCGGTTCGTTCATTTCCCGTCTGTAGAAGCATTCCGGAGCGTTTGAGAGGTAGGCCCCAACATCCACGGCATATCCCGAAACGGCATTTTCAATATTCTGTCTGGGCAGGTACTGGACAAGGTTTTCATAGAGCAATGCACGGTACTTTTCCACTTCCCTAGCACCTTCTTCCCAACCATGGGTTGCCAGTTGACACGCTTCTTTCCATGTTACTCCACCGTACCAGCCGAGGTTATACATTTTCCTGGTGTATGTAGTAACTGAAAAGTGTACCAGTTTCTCGTTTAAAAGTGTACCACCGAGATATGTTGCGAAGGTAACAAAAGTCTGTGATTTTATAATAAGTTGTTAAGCATTTTTTGAGTTTCCTTGACGCGGTAAGACGCG